>NZ_DASSMH010000066.1:0-15946 GCF_035688975.1 Intrasporangium sp.
TCAACGCCTCCTCGACGGCATACTCGTCCAGCTCGGACAACAACCCGTCGACATTCTCACGGTCCGTGGTGTTGTCAACCGAGCTGAACGTGCGCTCCGCCTGCGCGTCCGGCACGTGCTTGACACAGACGACGATGTTCACCAGTTCTCCTGTCCTGACGCAGATTCGGGGGTCGGTGCGGCCAGGCGTTGGCCGATGCGGCGACCGATTTCCATCAGCAGGCGATCGGCGCCAGCCATGCTGCGACCCAGATCAGACTCCAAGTCCCGGAGCTGGTGGACGGCGATGACGCCCTCCTCCGGCCCGAGAGTGACGTCGGCCATTGATCCGACGACGATGACGGCGGGGAGGCGGAGGTGCTGCGCCAGTGCGAGAGCTGCGCCCGGTCCCTTGCCATGTGACGTCTGCTCGTCCCAGCGGCCTTCCCCTGTCACCAGGAGGCGGGCCGACCGCAGGCGATCCTCGAGGCCGCTCTGGCGCAGGACGTGTGAGCTGCCCGAGCGTGGCTCCCCACCGAAGACGGCAAGGAGCGCGGCGCCCGTCCCACCGGCGGCACCGGCTCCGGGGACGGCGCTGACGTCCCGCCCGGTCTCTTCGGCAAGCAGCCCCGCCCATCGGTGCATGGCCTCCTCCACGCGGCCGACCTCACCTGGGGTGAGCCCTTTTTGGGGGCCGAACAGCTGCGCCGCACCGAGGGGCCCGCACAGCGGGCTCTCCACGTCGACCAGCAGCTGCCAGTCGGCCGCGCTAGCCCGCTCGTCGAGGCTGGTCAGATCCAGCGAGGCAACCTCCAGGAGCCCGGCAGCACCAGGGGCACACGCCTTGCCGCCACGGTCGCGGACGTTGGCACCGAGAGCTTGGAGGAAGCCGATCCCGCCGTCCGTCGAGGCACTGCCACCCAGCCCGACCGTGAGGGACGCGGCGCCTGCCTCCAGAGCGGCCAGCGCAGCCTCGCCCAGTCCCTTGGTGCCGGCACGCAGAGCCGCCAGCTGGCCGCCCGGCAGGCGACCGAGACCGCACACCTCTGCCAGCTCGATGAAGGCCGACTCCCCCCGGACGCCGATCCGAGGCCTGCTCCGCTCGCCCGTCGGCCCGCTGGCCTCTACCTCGATAGGCAAGTATCCGTGCCCGAGGAGCACCTCGAGCGTGCCATCACCACCGTCAGCAATGGGGACTTCGTCGACCACCACGGCGGGGCTCGTGGCGCGAATGCCGGCGCCGACAGCCTGGCAGGCCGCCGCCGCCGTCAGCGAGCCCTTGAACTTGTCGAGGGCGAGCACCACCCTGACTGGTGCCGCGCCGATCATGGCGCAGGTCATGCGGCGGCCACACCTCGACGACGGTCGACGGTGGCAGCGATGGCCGCGATCACGATCACGCCATACACGATCGGCTGGACAGCCGAGGGGACGCCGACGAGGTCCAGCCCCACTCGCAGCAGGGCCACGATGAGGGCGCCCACCACGGTGCGGCCCACCCCTCCAACGCCACCCGAGATCGAGGTGCCTCCGAGGATCACGGCGGCGATGCTGGGCAGCAGCAGCGAGTCCGATGTGCTTGCGCCCGCCGACTGGAGCTGCGCCACCTGGCTCACCGCTGCCAACCCGGAGAGCAGACCGGAGATGGCGAAGGCCATGACGACGACGGCCCCGGTGCGCACACCGCTGTATGCGGCCGCACGCTCGTTCAGGCCCACAGCGCGAATGGCGCGCCCGATCGGAAACAGCGCGAACACCGCCATGAGCACGCCCGCGATGAGCAGGACGAGCAGGAAGGAGATGGGAACTCCATACAGACGCAAGGAGATCCACTCGACGGCCGCGTAGCCGTCACTGATGAAGATCGAGTCCGCATTAGACACCCACAGTGACAGGCCGGCGAAGATGCCCAAGGCGCCGAGGGTGATGATGAACGAGGGCACTTGCGTCCACATGTGTAGGCCACCGATCACTGCGCCCACAACCACCGCGGTGACCAGGACGCCGAGCACCGCACCCTGACCGTAGGCGCCGAGAGTGCGAGCCAGCACTACCCCGAGGAGGCTGGCCAGCGCGGCGTTGGCGAGGGTGATGCGTCCGGTGATGACGACCATCGCCTGGGCGAGCGAGAGCAGCACCAGAGGTGCGGCCTGGTCGAGCAGGGCGGTCAGGGATGCCGGCTGGAGGAACGATGAGTCGTATGCCGCCACGACGGCAACGAGGACCGCGAGCACCAGAATGGGGCTGAGGCCGCGCTCGTGCAGTGCCCGCACGCGATCCCGGAAGCCGTGCTGGTCTTGTGTGGGTGGCTCCTGCGCGGCGACCTGCGGACTGACCTGGCTGGTTGTCGTCGTGGGCATGTCAGACCATCCTCTCGAGGACATCGGTACGCTCAGGCCGACGGCCGGGCGCGGATGCGAACTCACCAGTGAGCCGTCCGTCCCGCATGGTCAGCACCCGGTGGCCCATGTGGATGCCCTCCTCGAGGGTGTCTGCGATGAGGAGCACGGCCAGCCCCTTGGCCGCAAGGTCACGCACCAGGCCGTAGACGTCCGCCTTCGCGCCCACGTCGAGCCCCCGGGTGGGGGTGTCGAGGATCAGCAGGCGCAGGTCAGGATCCATGAGCCACTTGGCCAGGACGACCTTCTGCTGGTTGCCGCCGGACAGGTTTCGCATGGAGGCGTGGATGGAGGGCGTCCTGACGCGCAGGCTGTCGACCCACTGCTTCACGGTCGTCCGCTCCTTGCGAGGGTCGATCATCCCGGCGGTCGAAGCCTGACCGGGATGGGCAAGGAGCATGTTCTCCGCCACCGTCATGCCGAGCACCGCACCGTCGACCTTGCGCTCGGAGGGCACGTAGCCGACGCCGGATCTCACCGCGCCGGTGGGGATTCGTGGACGCAGGGGGGAGCCGTCGAGCTCGACGGAGCCACGCTTGATCGGCAAGGCGCCGAAGAGTGCGCGGCCCAGGTCCTCTCGACCGCTTTCCTGGACGCCGAGGACGCTCACGACCTCACCGCGGTTGACGGTGAAGCTGACATCGTCGAACGATCCCGCGGTCAGGCCCTCGACCACGAGGCGAGCCTCAGGCTGATGCGGCGCTTGCCGTTCTTCGTGGTAGTAGCCCGCGCTGAGGTCGTGGCCCACCATCATTGCGAAGAGGTCTTCCTGGGTGACGTGCTCGGGCGTGCATTCACCCACGACGCATCCGTCGCGCATGACGTAGACCCGGTCACAGATCTCGAGGACTTCCTCCATGCGGTGGCTGACGAAGATGACACTGGCTCTCTCGCGCAGAGCACGGACGATCTCGAAGAGCCGCTGGATCTCGCCGTGCTCGAGCACCGACGTGGGCTCGTCCAGGAGGATGACCGGCTCCACGTGGCTTCGCTCGCTCGAGGCGAGGGCCTTGGCGACCTCGACCATCTGCCGCTTGGCGAAGGACAGATGCCCCGTTGGCGAGTTGGCGTGCAGGTCGGTACTGACCAGGTCGAGGTATCGCTGCGCGCGCCGGCGCAGCTGACCCCACCGGTATATCCCGAGCTTCACGGAGTCGCGCTCGTTGCCCAGCAGCACGTTCTCCCCGGCGGTGATGTTCTCCAGCAGCGACTGCTCCTGGAAGACGGTTGCCACGCCGTGGCTGTTCGCGTCTGCGACGCCCCGCAGGACCGCCTTGTCGCCGCGCAGGACGAGGCTGCCGCTGGTGGGCTGTTCGACCCCGCCGAGGATCTTCAGCAGCGTCGACTTCCCCGCGCCGTTCTCGCCGATGAGCCCCAAGACCTCGTGGGGACGCACCTCGATCGTGACCGCGTCGAGGGCCTTGACCCCTGGGTACGTCTTCGAGACGTTGCTGAGCTGGATGACTGGCGCGCTCATTTGATGACTCGCAATCTGGCCCGGGACCGCCACAGAGTGGCCACGGCGGCGACGATGACCACCGCGCCCTGGACCGCCTGTTGGATGAAGGAGCTCACGCCGGCGAGAACCATGGCGTTGCTGATGGACACGATGACGACCACCCCCACAGCCGAGTGCAGGACTCCGCCTCGGCCACCGGTCAGGAACGTGCCTCCGATGACTACGCCGGCAATCGTCGTGAACAACAGCCCGTTGCCGATCGTCACGTCGCCGACGCCGACCCGGCCGGTGGCCAGCACCCCCGCCAGTCCCGTCAGCGCGCCGGCCACGACAAAGGACGCTGCGCGGTAGCGACGCACGCGGATTCCCGACAG
Organism: Intrasporangium sp.; assembly: GCF_035688975.1. Classification (GTDB taxonomy): domain Bacteria; phylum Actinomycetota; class Actinomycetes; order Actinomycetales; family Dermatophilaceae; genus CALMNV01. The sequence goes on from NZ_DASSMH010000066.1 coordinate 4,212, forward strand.
CCGCGCGATCTCCTCACTGCCGCCGATGACGTACGCGTAGCGGCCAAACCGGGTGTTGTGCTGCAGGAACACCCCGAAAAGGAGGACCGCGACGGCGATCCAGACCATGCCGGGAATCCCGAGAACCGCTCGGCCCATGACCAGGCCGCGGAACTGCTCGTCCTGGATTCGTGGAGGCCGCCCGCCGAACAGCAGCTGGGCCAGGCCCACGCCGATCTGCCACGTGCCGATGGTGACGATGAACGACGGCACCCTCAGCAGGGCGACCGAGGCACCGGCCACCAGCCCGAGCGCGGCGCCGATCGCGCAGGCCACGGGGATCACCCACAGCCCCAAGCTCATCCCGTTGCGGTCGTTCGCCACGAGGAGCGAGATCGACAGGGCCGTGCCCGCCATCACGCCCTCAACCGACAGGTCGATGCCCCCCATGAGGATGACGAACGTCATCCCGACCGCCAGCACCACTGGCACCGCTGCCTGTTGTGCGATGGCTGCGAGGTTGGAGGGGGAGACGAAGGCCGGGTTCACGATCACGGTGCTAACGGTGATGAGGGCGAGCACCAGCAGTGCGGGTGCCGGAACGCTCTCGCTGCGCATCCACCCGAAGCGCGTGGCTGATCGTGCGGCGGTCCGGGCGAGCGGTGGGACGCCCGTGTCGGATCTCATCTCGGGATTGCTGACGGTGTGGCTCATTTGATCGGGTCGCCCGCCTGAGCCCAGATGTTCGTCAGATCCAGACCAGAGGTGTCGTCGGGTGCCTTGACGCTCTTGACCGTGTCGGGCGTGATGACCGGCAGCGGCTTGAGGTAGAAGGAGCGGTGGTTGACCGGCTGGGACGCAGGATCGATCTCCCCCGTGGCTGCTGCGAAGCCGATCGCCAGGCCGTAGGCGCCCTGCGCAACAGCCGTGGACTGCGTCGTGGCGACGTAACCCGTGGCGGGGTTCCCCACCGCCGCTATCGCCTCGGTCAGCCCGTCGATACCGGACACGGGGACCTTGCCCGCCTTGTTGGCATTCTTCAGCGCCTCCAGGGCTCCGAGGGTCATGCCGTCATTGGCGGCCCAGATCCCGTTGACCTTGTCGCCGTACTTGGTGAGAAAGGTCTGGGTGATGTTCTGCGCCTTGGTGCGGTCCCAGCCGGCGGTCTGGTCCTCGAGGAGATGGACGTTGGGGTACTCCTTCAGCGCCTTCTGGAGGCCGGCGAAGCGCTCCTTGGCAGGCGGGTTGTCGAGAATGCCCTGGAGGGCGACGATGTTGCCTTTCTTCCCCATCTTCTCGAACAAGGCCTTGGCGGTGTCGTACCCCTGGGGGACCCCGTCCACCGACATGTGGGCCACCCAGTGGGGGCTGCTGGTCTCAGGCTTGACCCCGTCAGGTCGGTTCCACTGGGTGACCAGCCAAGCGCCGGACTGCTCGACCTGCTTGATGATGGCGGGAAGCACCGAGGACTCGTTCGGGTCGACGTTGAGGACCACGCACTTGCCGCCCTTCGCCAGGATCGACTTGATCTGGCTCAGCTGCTTGGACGAGTCACCGTCCGAGGCGATCCACTGGTAGCGACCCTCCAGACCCTTGGACTTGGCGAAAGCCTTGGCACCGGCGTCGACGGAGACGTAGTACTCGTTCTCGAGCCCACGCCCGGACTGCACCAGGGTGACCTCGCTGGGCTTGCAGGTCCCCTTGGACGTCTGGTTGGCGGCGCCGGAGGCGCTGGTGACCGCCCCCGAGCAGGCCGCGGCGAGGCTGGCGGAACCGAGGACGGCGACAAGGGTCGTGATCGTGCGGGGGCCAAACGCGTCGTTGCGCATGGTCTCTCTCCTTCTCTGTGAATGGCGTTCGGAGTCTGTGGTCGTGATGGGTCAAGGTCCTATGCCGTGTGGCGCCGGGGCTCCGCGACGGCTGGCGTTGGGCGGTCAGGCGATGAGCGAGCGGCTGATGATGAGCCTCTGGACCTCGCTGGTGCCTTCGTAGATGGTGGTGATCCGAGCGTCCCGGTAGAGCCGCTCCGCAGGTACTCCTCGGATGTAACCGGCGCCACCGAGGATCTGGACGGCCCTGCCCGTGTTACGAATTGCGGCCTCGCTCGCGTACAGCTTGGCCATCGAGCAGGCCGGCCCGGCGGACTTGGCTTGGTCGAGCTGGGCGGCGGCGTCCTCGAGGAGGAGTCTGGCCGCGCGGTGCTCGGTTGCCATGTCGGCAAGCTGGAAGGCGACGGCTTGGAAGCCGGCGATGGGCTGACCGAACTGTCGACGTTCCAGGGCGTGCTCTCGCGCGGTGTCCAGCGCTGCGCGGGAGATGCCGTTGGCGAGCGCGCCGATTCCAAGGCGCCCCTTCTCGAGCACCGACAACACGGCGCCGAACCCCGTGCCCTCATCGCCGAGCATGGCCGAGGCCGGCAGCCGGACGTCGGTGAAGATGAAGCCGCCGACCGGGGATGCCTTCTGTCCCATCTTCTTCTCTCGGTAGGCACGCTCGACGCCTGGCTGCTCCACGTCGACGAGGAACATGGACATTCCGCCTCGCTTGCCCTTGGTGGGGTCGGTGACGGCGAGCACCATGGCCACGTCGGCGACGGGCGCGTTGTGGATGTAGATCTTCTCTCCGTTGAGGATCCAGTCGCTGCCGTCGCGGCGGGCGTTGGTTTTCAGCCCCCCCAGGTCGGAACCCGCACTGGCCTCGGTGAGCGCATAGGAGCACCGCATCTGTCCGCTGACGAGGCCGGGGATGTAGGACGTGACCTGCTCGTTCGAGCCGTGCAGCGAGATCAGCGAGGTGACGAGCTCGACGAGGCCGCACTGGTCGGCGATGCTCGCGTACCCGTAGGCCAGCTCCTCCATGACCGCGACGTAGTCGGCGGTCTGACCGCCTGCGCCGCCGTGATCCTCGGGGATCGTGATGCCGAACAGGCCCAGCCTCCCCATGGCCTCGTAGATCTCCTCGGGAAACCGTTCGGTCGCGTCGAGGTCTTCGACGACAGGCGTGATGTGCTTGCGAGTGAAGTCGCGGACCATGGCCGTCAGGGCAGCGCGTTCCTCTGCGCGGTCGGCAAGGGCGGGGGCGGTCATCGTGGTTCCTCTTTCGATGGCAGTGGGTCAGCTCAGGGCGATCAGCGGTGAGGCGAAGATCTCTGGGTTCATGAGACGCGGGCCGTCGACGTCGGGGACGAAGTCCATCTGGGCCAGGACGTCGCGTTCGAGGTCGATCCCGTCGGCGATCTCGGTCAGCACGAGCCCACGAGGGCCGAGACGCAGGACCGCCCGCTCGGTCACGAACACGACCTCCTGGCCCCTCTCGCGGGCTCGCTCGGCGGAGAAGGTGATGTGGGACACGTCCTGGACGAACTTGCGTGCACGGCCCTCGGCCGTGATGGTCAGCTCGCCGCCGTCACCCGAGGCCTGCAACCCTCCAGCGGTGAAGGTGCCGCAGAAGACCAGCTTGCGAGCGGAGGTCGAGATGTCGATGAAGCCTCCCGGTCCGACGACGGAGTCGCCCACCTTGCTGACGTTGACGTTGCCGTGCCGGTCGGCTTCGGCCATCCCGAGCACCGCGACGTCGATCATGCCGGTGGCGAAGAGGTCGAACATCGAGGTGGACGCCAGCAGCCCATCGGGATGACGGCTGAGGCCGAACAGGGCGCCGCTCTCCGGGTGACCGCCAACGGGTCCCTGCTCGATCACGATGCGCATCCGGTCCAGTCGCCCGCCCTGCGCGAGCACGTCGACCACGCCTGCGCTCATGCCGAAGCCGACGTTGAGCACCGCGCCGTCGGGCACCTCCTCAGCGGCTCGGCGCGCCACCAGCTCTCGGGCCGCCACCGGGCCGACGGCTGGTTTGCCGACTCGCGGGGAAACCACGGCGTTCTCGGTCAGCGCGGGGTCGCTCTCGGCGAGGTAACTCTGCCACTGCTCGGGGCGGATCACCGCGAGGCTCACCAAGGGTGCGGGCACGCTCACGGTGCGCGGGTCCTGGGTTCCCGCCGGCACCTGCTCCTTGGCCTGGGCGATCGTGAAGCCCCCGTTCCCGCGTGCGGCCGCGGCGACGGCAAGCGAGTCGAGGATGGCCGGCTCCGCCGCAGCGCTCAGGTTTCCCAGGGTGTCGACCGAGCTGCCGCGCACGATGCCGACGTCCACCCTGAAGGGCTTGTAGTGCAGGTACTCGACGCCGTCGAGGTCGATGGTGCTCACCAGGGTGCGGGTGCTGCGCCGGTTGAGTCCCGGACCACCGACCCGGGGGTCGATGAAGGTGCCGAGCCCGACCTTGGTGATGACGCCCGGGCGCCCGGCGCCGCTCTCACGCAGGAGAGCCGAGATCACGCCTGTCGGCAGGGCGTAGCCCTCGATGAGCTCGTCCTTCACGAGCTGCTGCATCCTCGGGGACCAGGACCAGTGTCCGCCGACCACACACGAAACCAGCCCCTGGTGGGCCAGACGGTTGAGTCCCGTCGTCGCCCCGTCGCCGATGCCGAGACCGTGGATGACCGTGAGGCCACGCGGATGCCCTGTGGCGAGGAAACGCTCCTCGATCGCTGCGAGGACGCCGTCCGGCTCGAGGATGCCTCCGCCGGAGCCGGTCAGTGCGACGGTCGCCCCGTCGGCGATGGACGAGGCGGCGTCGGCGGCCGACACGAACCGGGTGGTCGAGGAGCATTCCACCGGCCCCACGACGGCGTCCGCGCTGTGAGGGGCAACCCGCTTGCCACCATCTGCCCCAGCAGTGGCACGCCCCACGCGGGGACGACCGACGTTCTGACTCATTTCGCCTCCTTGCGATGAAGCGCTTTCCGTTACCAGCCGGAGTCGGTGCTGTCTCTAGGCGGCGGAGGTCCGGGACCTCAGTAAACGCTTTCTGCAATGAAAATCTCACATCTACTGTGGATCCGCAAGGGGTTCGGGTCCTCGACTTGCTAGCCGCGAGGAGGGCGCGCCCGGCCCGTGGACGAGCGAAGGACGACCTCAGCCGGCAGAAGCGGCGGCAGCGGCGCTCGCTCGCCGTTCAGTCCTGCTCGCAACAGCTCCCAGGCCAGCCGGCCGAGCTCGGCCTTGGGACTGGTGGCGGTGGTGAGTGGCGGCGTGGCGTGCTGCGCCACCTCGATGTCATCGAAGCCGGTCACCGAGATGTCGTGGGGAACGCGCAAGCCCAGCTCGCGCAACCGGGCCATCACGCCGATGGCGGCGAGGTCGTTGTAGGCCAGGATGGCCGTCGGCCCAGCGGCCAGCGCCTCGTCGGTCGCGGCATACCCAGCGCTGATGGTGGCGTCGGCCTGGATGAGCGACGCCTCCATGCCCATGATCCGGGCCTGCTGGACCCCCCTCCACCGTTCACGGTTCTGCCAGGCGAGGGGCGAACCGGCGAGGTAGGCGACCTTCGTGTGGCCGAGATCGCGCAGGTGCTGGCAGAGCTCGAGCATGGCGGAGAAGTTGTCGGCGGCGACCATGGGCAGTGCCACGCCCAGCTCGACGCGGTTGACCAAGACCACCGGGACCTGCTGGCCGGCCAGCGCGTGCAGCCGCTCGACGGGCATCCGGGACGAGAGCACGAGCAGGCCGTCGACCTGCGAGAGCTGCTGCTGGCAGGCGTTGAACTCCTCCTCCGGATCGCCGCCGGAGTCCGAGACGACCATGCGGTAGCGCTCCGCGGCCGCGGCCGTGACGGTGCTCTTGAGGATGTCGTTGAAGTACGGGTTCCCCAGGTCAGGGACCACCACGCCGATGCTGCGGTACTGGCCGGATGCCAGGCCCTGTGCGGCGGAGTTGGGACTGTATCCGAGCTTCTCGGCAGCGGTCCGCACGAGACCGACCATCTCGGCGTTGACTTGGGGGTTCCCGCTCACCACTCGCGAGACGGTCGCGATCGACACGCCGGCCTCTCGGGCCACGTCATGGATCGTGATCCGGTGGGCGCCTGAACCGGGGGCAGCCGCCGAGCGCTTCATGCCGGCGTCCCCGGTCTCGTGGTCACGGTCGTCACGACGGTCCCCCTGTCTGCGGCTCGTCCCTGCGGTCTTGACGCCCTGAGTCTGTCAAACATGGGCGACGAACCGCTCCACAACTGTGTCGAGCACGTGGTCGGGTGGCATGCGCCACCACAGGTCGCTCAGCACCTCGACCTCGACGGGCCCGGCATACCTCGACTTCTCCACTCGCGCAGCCAGAGCGGGCAGGTCGATGCTGCCGTCGCCCATCATGGCGCGCCCCGAGGCCAGGCCGCCGGTCAGCGGGCTGGCCCAGTCGCTCACATGGAAGCCCAGGACCCCGCCACCGCCGACCGCACCCAGGCTCTCGTCCAGCTCCAGGTCCCACCACACGTGATAGGCGTCGACCACCACGCCGAGGCTCGGAGGTGCCGCGAGCCGGTCCACCACGCGTGTCGCGTCGGCGACGCGCGTGATCACGGACCGGTCGGCCGCGAGCATCGGGTGCAGCGGTTCGATGCCCAGCCGGACCCCGCAGTCCTGGGCATGGTGCAGGACCGCGGCGATGCCGTCCTCGACCATGCCGGCCGAGGCCCGTGGGTCCCGATCGACCACCGGCCCGCAGACGAGAACGAGCACCGGTGCACCGAGGGCCGCGGCATCGTCGATGGCGCGCAGATTGTCCTCCACGGCTGCCTGTCGCCCCGCGGCGCTGGCGGCGGTGAACATCCCGCCGCGGCACAGCGACGAGAGGCCGAGCCCGGCGTCGGCGAGCATCCCGCCCGCCTTGGCGGCCCCCATGGGCGCGATCGTGTCCCGCCAGGGCGCGACGGTGCGTATGCCGCGCCGCTGACAGTGCTCGATCACCTCTGCCAGCGTCAGGGTCGGGACGGTCTTGGTGTTGAGGCTGAGCCGGGCCAGGTCCACAGCGTCAGCCCAGCCCGTGGACCGCGAGGTACCGCCGCAGCCTCTCAGCAGTGAGGTCCGGCTCCGGGAAGAGGCCGATGCGGTTCGCCTCGCGGAAGAGGTCCAGGAGATGGGAGATGCTGCGCCCCGACTCCATGCCACCGATCATCCGGAAGTGTGTCTGGCGGCCTTCGAGATAGGCCAGCCAGACGATCCCCGTCTTGTACATCGAGGTCGGGGCGGCGAAGACGAGCCGGCTGAGCGGCAGCGTGGGCTCGAGGACCTGCCGGAAGCCGTCGACGTCGTCGGCGTCGAGCCGGGCCAGCGCCGCGCGTGCGAACGGAGCGATCGCCGCGAAGGCCCCGAGCAGGGCGTGGCTGTGCTGCCCGCCGTCTCCCGCGATGAGGTCCACGTAGTTGAAGTCGTCACCGGTGTAGAGCTTCATGCCCGGCGGCATCCGCGACCGGAGGTGCTTCTCGAACGGAGCGTCCAGCAGCGACAGCTTGATGCCGTCGACGTGCTCGCGGTGGGCCGACATCAGGTCGAGGACGGTGTCGGCCGCGTCGTCTGGTCGATCGTGACCCCAGTAGCCGGCGAGGGCCGGGTCGAACGCCGCGCCGAGCCAGTGGAGGATGACCGGTCTGCGGGCGGCGGAGAGCACCGCGGAGTAGACCTTGAGGTAGTCGTCCGGCGACGTCGCCGAGGCAGCCAGCTGCCGGCTGGCCATCACGACACACTGGCCGCCGCGAGACTCCACGAACTCCAGCTGCTCCAGGTAGGCCTCCTCGATGCGCTCAAGCGGCAGGCGGCCGTCCGGGGCGTTGTCGTTGGAGATCCCGACGACGGTCTGACCCCCCACAGCGGCGGCCTCGGCCAGGCTGAGGTCGACCAAGATCTGGATGTCCGGCCAGGTCATGCCCATGCCGCGCTGGGCGGTGTCCATCGCCTCGGCCACGCCCAGCCCGAGCGACCAGATCCGGCGGCGCTCCTCGATCGTGGCCTCCCAGTCCACTCCCCCAGCGGTCTGGGCCGCGCACGCCGTGAGGGGGGCGGCCACGACGTGGGCGGCGGCGAATGCTCGGCGGCTGCTCGGCCTGCCGGCGCGCGAGGGCAGGGACGCCGGCTCCGCCAGCGGCACCTCCTCGACGCCGCCACCAGCCCGCGGAAGGACGATGCTGCTCATGAGGACCTCTCTGTCAGTCAGCCACGGCGTGCCCGGGGCCCTCTAGCCGTCCGGGCCTACGGTGCGTATGGTGGGCTACATCAGTAAGCGCTTTCTAGGAGAAAACTATGCCACCTGAGACGGCAATAACCAAGGGCCTGCGGACGTACGGCGCCTTCATCGACGGCACGGACGTCCCGACGGACTCCAGCTCCGAGCGGCGTAACCCCGCCACCGGCGAGCTCGTCGCGCGTTTCGCCGCCGGTGACGAGGCGATGACGGACCGGGCGATCGCGGCAGCCCGTCGCGAGTTCGACCGCGGCCCGTGGCCGCGCCTCAGCGGCGCCGACCGGGCCGCAGCCCTGCGGCGCCTGGCCGCCCTCTTGCAACGCGATGCCGAGTTGCTCGCCACGATCGAGGCCGAGGAGGTGGGCAAGCCCATCCGGCTCGCGCGGGGTGATGTGGCCGGCAGCATCGCGCTGACCGAGTATGCCGCGTCACTCGCCCTCACGCAGCACGGCGCCGTCTACAGCAACCTGGGTGAGGACTTCACGGGTCTCGTCACAAGGGAGCCCTGTGGCGTCGTGGGCATGATCACGCCCTGGAACTTCCCCCTGCTGCTCCTCATGCAGAAGCTGCCGTTCGCTCTGGCAGCGGGCTGCACCGCGGTGTGCAAGCCCTCCGAGATCACCTCGGGCACGACGCTCGAGGTCGCTCGCCTGGCGATCGAGGCCGGCATTCCGGCCGGCGTCTTCAACGTCGTCACCGGCCGGGGCTCGGTGGTGGGCGAGCGGATCGCCGCGTCGTTCGAGGTCGACATGCTCTCCTTCACGGGAAGCACCGCCGTCGGTGCGGCCATCACCAGGGCGTCGGCCGCGAGCTGCAAGCGGCTCTCGATGGAGCTCGGCGGCAAGGCGGCCAGCATCGTCTTCCCGGACGCCGACCTCGAGGACGCCGTGGACGGCGTTCTCAAGGGAGTCCTGTTCAACAACGGCGAGTGTTGCGTCTCCGGCGCGCGCCTCTTGGTGCACGAGGACGTCGCGGAGGACTTCCTGCGCGCCCTGGCCCGCCGCGTGGCCGAGATTCGGGTAGGCACTCCACTCGACGAGGCGGCGGACGTCGGCGCCATGATCCACGAGGATCACCTGGAGCAGGTGCTGCGCTATATCGACGGGGCCGTGGCGGACGGCGCCCAGATCGTCAGCGGCGGCAACCGCCTGACCGACGGCGCCTTGGGCGACGGCTACTTCGTCGCGCCGACGATCATCGACCGGGTCCGTCCAGCGTCGGCGCTCTTCACCGAGGAGGTCTTCGGGCCGGTGCTGGCCGTGACGCGGTTTGCGACGCTGGCGGAAGCCGTGGAGCTGGCGAACGCCGTCGACTTCGGTCTGGCGAACTCGGTGTGGAGCAAGAACATCGACACCGCCCTGCAGGTGTCACGGCGCTTGCGCAGTGGGACCGTGTGGGTCAACACGACCATCGACGGCGCCCCCCAGCTGCCTGGCGGTGGTGTCAAGCGCAGCGGCTACGGTCGGGAGATGGGCGCGGCCGGGTTCGAGGAGTTCACCGAGGTCAAGACCATCCAGATCAGGACGGGCAAGCGCGACCCCTTCTTCGTGCAGTAGTCCCGACACGCGCAAGGGGTGGGCGGCCAGCTGGCGCCCACCCCTTCGGCGTGTCCGCCACCCCGGCTGACCGTCGTGGCGGTCCCCGAAGGATCTCCCCTCGGCGCCCCCTGCTCGGGCGGCGGACACCAAGCGAGGCGAGCGCACCGGCATACGGTCGCGCTCGCCCCGCACCTGGAGGGGGTATCCGTGCTAGGTCTGCGCTAGGCGGCGTCCTCCGTGAGCATGTCCGCGGCCTTCTCGGCAATCATCACCGTCGGTGCCTGGGTGTTCGAGCTGACGATGTCCGGCATGACCGAGGCATCGACCACACGCAGGCCCTCGACGCCGTGCACCTGCAGGCGAGGATTCACGACGGACAGGTCGGAGATCCCCATGGCGCACGTGCCCACCGGGTGGTAAGAGGTGCGCCCATACGCGCGGACGAAGGCAACGTAGTCGTCCTTGGTCTCGAGCCGCTCGCCCGCGCCGAGGTGCTCCGCGGCGATGTGCCGGGCCATCGAGGGCTGGGACATGATCTCGCGGCTCTGCTTCAGTCCGGCGATGGCGAGCTCGACATCACGCTCCTCGGCCAGGTAGTTCGGGTCGATGCGCGGCGGCGCTGCCGGGTTGGCGCTGGCGGCCTTGACGGTTCCGCGGCTGTGTGGGCGGAGGTAGTAGGAGTTGAGCGTGACACCGAAGCCGGGCCGCACCGCCTCGATGCCCGCCTCCGCGCCGGACGCCGGGAGGAAGTGGAACTGCAAGTCCGGCGTCTCCTCCGCGGGATCGCCGAAGGTGAAGGCACCAGCCTCAACCACGGTCGATGCCAGCGGGCCCGAACGGAAGGTCGCGTACTGCATTCCGGCGAGCGCGGTTGCCGGGCGGACCAGGTTGAACCGGTCCATGCTCTGGTAGCGGCGCAGCTGGTAGACGATGTCGAGGTCACAGTGGTCCTGGAGGTTGCGCCCGACGCCGGGGAGGGCATGGCGCACGTCGATGCCTGCCTTGGCGAGATCCTCGGGGTGTCCGATGCCCGACAGCTGCAGGAGCTTGGGCGAGCCGAAGGCACCGGCGGACACGATGACCTCCCGCTCGGCGTGCACTCTGCTCACGCCCTGCGCTCCGACGTACTCCACCGCGACGGCCCGCCGGCCCTCGATCACGACCTTGTTGACCTGCACGTTGGTGAGAATGTGCAGGTTCGGGCCATGACCGCGCAGGTAGGCGACGGCGGCACTGCACCGGCGGCCGTTCAGCGTGGTCGTCTGGTAGTAGCCGACGCCGTACTGCTGAGCACCGTTGAAGTCTGAGTTGTAGGGCAGCCCCCACTCCTGCCCGGCACGGACGAATGCCTGCGACATCGGGTGCGGCGCGGCCAGGTCGGACACCCCGAGCGGTCCGTCGGTGCCGTGGTACGGCAACGAGAGGCGGGCGTTACCTTCCGAGCGGATGAAGTACGGGTGCACCTCTTGGCTGCTCCATCCGTCACAGCCGTACTTGTGCGCCCACCGGTCGTAGTCCTGGGCAACGCCTCGGGTGAACACCTGAGCATTGATGGACCCGCCTCCGCCCAACACCTTGCCTTGGGCTAGCGGGATGACCCGGTTGTTGCAGTGCCGCTGCGGCTCGCTGACGAAGCCCCATTGGTAGGGCCCGGCAGTCAGCCTCGCGAACCCGGCAGGCACGTGGATCAGCGGGTTGACGTCGCGGCGCCCCGCCTCGAGCAGCAGGACCCGGACGCTCGGGTCTTGGGCGAGCCGGCCAGCGAGGACGCATCCTGCCGTTCCGCCGCCGGCGATGACGTAGTCGTACTTCCCTAGCGGGCTCTTGGAACGGCGGGCCACTGCCGTCTCCCTTCCATCGTCGTTGACTGCTCAGAAAGCGTTTACTCAGTCTGTGGCCTGGCTGCCCCAGTGTCAAGGAGCGCTCCAGGCCCGGTGACGGGGGCCGTAGGGGTGCACGAGGCGGCTCGGCCATACCCGGTGCAACGAGATCCGAGCAGGCGGCCCATCCCCTCGCAATGCGCTCTGCGCCCGCCGTGATGTGGCAGGCACCGCCGAGCCGGTGGCACGACGTCGTGTCGCGGCAGACCTGTCCCTGGACTCGTTTCCTGGCGTCGTGGTCGCCCTTCGCTGCCGCCTGAGGTGGTCGC
>NZ_DASSMH010000067.1:0-26933 GCF_035688975.1 Intrasporangium sp.
CGCAGACAACTGGGGGAAGCCGGGGTCAGGGGCGGGGGGCGAGGGCGTCGTAGTCGTGGAAGGAGCGCACCCGGGCCACCGCGGCGACCACCAGGACGACGAGTATGCCGCCCACGACCGGTGGCAGCCACGTGACCGTCACGGCCGCGAGCCCACCGGCGAACATCTGCCCGAGCCGCGGGCCACCGGACACGACGACGGTGAAGACCCCTTGGATGCGGCCGCGCATGGCGTCCGGCACCGCGGCCTGCAGGATGGTCGTGCGGAAGATCGCGCTGACGTTGTCGGACCCACCGGCGACGGCGAGGCAGGCCGCCGCCGCGAGCAGCGCCGCCCGGTTGGCGGCGCCGAAGTCGCGGGACGCAGTGGCGTGGCCGCTCAGGGTCGTCACGGCGAGGACGATGCCGAGCCCCAGGATGCCGAGGCCGTAGGCGACGATGGCGTTGCGGATGGCCCTGCCCTGCCACCGGGCGCTCGTCAGCCGACCGGAGGCCAGGCTGGAGAGTATGCCGCCCACCGCGAAGGAGGCGGTCAGGACACCGACGGTCACCGAGCCGCCGCCGATGATGAGGGCGCCGATGGCCGGGAAGAGGACGATCGGCTGGCCGAACGTCATGGCGATGAGGTCGACGACGAAGCTCATCCGGATGTTGGGTGACCGGCCCAGGTAGGCAAGTCCCGCTCGCACGGAGGCCAGGCCTCCCGCGGCCGCGCCCGCCTCGGGCCGGACCTCGGGCAGCGTCCACAGCCCGAAGAAGCCCGCGACGAAGAGCAGCACGTCGACGGAGTACGTCCACGCGTAGCCGACGCGGGCGACGAGCAGGCCCGCGACCGCCGGCCCGACCGTGACCATGAAGCCCATCGAGATCCCGCTCAGGGCGGCCGCCTTGGGCAGCAGCTCCGGGGGAAGGATGCGCGGGGTGATCGCCTGGCGCGTCGCGGACGCGATGGTCGCGGCGACCGCGTTGACTGTGGTGATGACGTAGAAGACGGCCAGCGCCGACACCTGCGCCCAGGCCACCGTCGCGAGCGCCACCGTGGACGCCCAGGCGACGAGCGAGGCGACGATGGCCACCGCCCGCCGGTCGAACCGGTCGGCGATGGCGCCGCCGTAGAGCCCGGCAAGGATCATCGGCCCCAGCGAGAACCACGCGACGAGGGAGACCAGGAAAGTCGAGCCCGTCAGGTCGTAGATGTGCAGGGCGACGGCGGTGTTCGTCATGACCGCGCCGACGCCCGAGAGCGTGTTGCCGGCCCACAGCCGCGCGAATGCCGGGCTCGTCCGCAGCGGCGCGAGGTCCACGAAGTGCGACGTCCGGGTCACGGTCTCAGGTTCACGAGGCGGGGAGGACGGCACAGCGCAGAACCTACGCCCCCGCCCCTCGAGCCGGCGTTGACGGTGGTCCGAGGCGGGCGTACAACGATCGGAGAAGGCCCGTTCGTGACACGACGCCAGGTCGGCCTCGGGCCTTGAAGGAGGAGTGATGACCATTGCCGTGGTGATGGACTTCGAGGGAGCCTCGGTGGAGCAGTACGACGAGGTGATCAAGAAGATGAACTTCACCCCCGGGGGTCCCGGTGCCCCCGGAGGCCTGTTCCACTGGGTCACCGCGGTCGACGGGGGCCTGCACATCGTCGACGTCTGGGAGACGCGAGAGCAGTACGAGGCGTTCGCCCAGGAGCAGATCGGCCCGTTGTCGGCCGAGGCCGGCATCCCGGGACCGCCGAAGCTGACGTTCCACGACGTCTACAACTACCTGACCGCTGGGCCCGGGTCAGGCCAGCAGGGCGGGGCAAACCAGGGTTAGGCGCGATACCGTCCCCCGTTTAGGCGCGAAGGATCGAGTAGTTGCGACGACCGTTGGGCTGCGGCCATCGGCATGCTGGGATCGTTAGACGTGCCACTTGGGCATCTTGCGTTTGATGACCCGGGGGGCGACTCGGTCGTCGGGGGGGTTGAGCCGGCCGAGCAGGCGGCGCAGGAACGTGCCCCATCCGGGGCTGTCGCGGGCGCGGCCTCAGGGGGAAGCGCCCGGCCGGGCGATGGTGCTGGTGTCAACGCTCGTTGGCAGCGGCTCGTACGTGCCCGACCGGCTACGGGGCCACCGAGACATCGCAGGTGGCCGAGCACGTACCCGTCGGGAAGTGGTCCCGCACAGGATGCTCAGGACCCGGCTCAGGGCGCCTGACCCCACAGATCCTCCCGTCGTTGGCGGCGCACGGAAGGGGGCGGGGCCATAGCGCGTGTCCCTCTGCGCTGCTGCCATTGAACCCACAGAACGCCCCGGACATCCGTCCGGGGCGTTCTGGGTGCTCAGGGCTTGCCCTCCTCCTGGTGGCGACGCAGGATTTCTTGGAGTTCCTCTCCGGAGACCCTGGTGAAGGAGCTGCCGGGCGTGCTGCCCTCCTCGCTCCCCAGTGCGGCGCTTTCCTTGCCGATGCGGTCGAGTTCTTCCGCTTCACCGGTGCGGAAGGGGTTGGTGTCCCGCGAACGGCCAGCCATCGCCGCCTCGAACCCCTCGTCCCAGATGTGCTCGGGCCGGTTGCCGAAGAACGGGTCGGTGGCGGAGCTCATACGTTCTGCCACCCCGCTCCCGCGTTGTCGGTGGGCGCCTGAGGGGTGTCCCAGTCGCCGAGGTAGTGGGACTGGTAGCCCGACTCATGAGTGAACTTCGCCAGCTTGGCGTCGTGGTACCACCGGCCGGGGTAATTGTAGTCCCGCCAGTAGGCGGTGTGCTTGGTCGCCTGCGTGCTGTTGAAACACTGGCCGAGGTATGCCCCGTCATAGCTGAACGTCAGCCCAGCGGACTTGGCGAGGGAGGCGGACTGGTTGGCGCTCCCGCAGTTGCTGCCCGAGGGGTAAGTGCTGTTCACCAGCATGTTCGAGGCCCACCACACGTCGTAGGGCGTGGCAGCTGAGGACGTCTTGTGCTGGTTGACGAGCTTCACCTGCGTGGAGTTGGGCAGGTAGTCGTAGATGTGGAACGACACCGACCCGATGGTGGTGGAGCCGTAGCCGTAGTAGCCGGTGCCGTCGTACTCGGCGGCGTGGTAGGTGGTCGTCGTGCTGTCACCGCGGTAGAGGTACCAGCACCCCAAGGCGCTGCACCATCCCGTCTTGCCGTCGCCCGATGCCAACTCCACCACGTTGGTGACGGCGGGCTGGACGGTCCCGGTCGTCGTCGGCGTGATGACGGTTGAGTCCGTCGGCGTCGTGGACGGGTGGGCGCGCTGCACTGCGATGTACCGCGTCATCCCACCGGCCGGAGCCCGCCGACCACTCGAGGCCACTTGCCTGCATGTCTCGTCGGGCTGGGGCGAAGCCCCGTTAGAACTGGGCTAGGCGACCTCGGCACCCTCCACCTCCATCGCGGGCAGGCACGCGATCGCCTCACGCAGCCGAAAGCCGTCCCGGACCCACCGCCAGCCGCCGTCGGGCTCGCGCCGGGCCACCTGTGTTCGCACGAGTCCGGCCGGGGTTGTCGCGCTGGTGCAGGCGAGCGAGCCGCTGACGATCGGGGGGCACACCTGCGCCACGTCGAGGTCCACGCCGGCCGCCAGGGCCGCCGCGAACGCCGCCCGGATCGCGGCATGCCCGGCCGCCTCCCGACCGCGCGGCAGGCTCACCACGGCGTCGGCGGCATAGAGCTCGACGATGCCGTCGAGGTCGGCGGCGGCCACCCGGACGGCGAACTGCTCGAGCAGGTCCTCCGGCGCCCGGGCCGGCGACGCAGGCGTTGCGGGACTGGTGGCGGTGGCGTCGAGGATCGTCATGCCGTCACCGTCGCACCGAGCACCGACAGTCCCCCGACCTAGCCACGCAGCCGAGATCTCACGCGACGTGCTCGCTCCGCAGCCCAACCCTGGCCGCGAGCCACGTGGCGACGTCGATGCCGTCCTCGTCGTCGACGACGTCGTAGAGCCGCGTCCCGGGCGGCGCCGCGCCGGGAGGCCACGGGGTCAGGCCGGGCAGGGCCGGGGGCGCCTTGGAGCGGTAGGCCGCGCCGGTCGGCGTGATGGTCACGACTTCCGAGCTGGCCCCCGCCAGCTCGGCCCCGACGATGGAGGACCAGCCGGGAGCCGTGCGCGCCAGGTTGCAGGCCTGGCACAGACCCTGCCCGTTGCTCAGGCTGGTGGGCCCTCCCGCGGCGTACGGCACGACATGGTCGGCCTCACGGATCGGAGCGCCGCACCACGGGGTGCGGCACCACTGGTCCCGGTGGACCAGCAGCGCCCGCACGGGTCCGTCGAACCGGCGCCGCCGCGTGTCGATCAGCGCGACGCTGCCATCGACCGGGTCGGTGAACAACCGGCGCAGCCACCCCCGCGCCGCCCCCGCGGCCCGAGACTGCCCTTCTCCCAGCGGACCGGCCGCTACGGCCGGCGGCTCGACCTGCCCACCACCGTCCCCACCAGCCGGGTGGCCGCCGTTCGGGTGGTCGGGCTCGTGGTCGTGCTCGCCGTTGGAGCGCAGTAGGGCGCGGGCGACAGCAGCCGGAACGGGGCCGTAGCCCTCGAGGCTCGCGACGTCGTCCGCACCGCCCAGCAGGGCCCGGTCGGTCATCACCAAGCCGACCTCGACCGGCACCCCGGAGGCGGTGGCCTGCCCGGTCAGTCGCTCCACGAACGTGTCGGCCTTGACCTGGTCCCGGCTGCAGGGGTCGCCCGCCGCCCGGGCCGCGTCCGCAGCCTGGGTCAACGCCCTGAGCACCGCGACCCCCTGCGCCGCGGGCACGAACCCCGTCACCAAGGCCATCACATCCGGTGCCGGGCGCACGCTGACTCGCCGATCCGCCATCGCCGTCCGCCCCCGGCTCACGGCCGCCGCCGGGTCGAGCCCGTAGGCCGCCGCCCTTGCCCGCGCCTCGACCTGCCGGTCCGACAACCCGCCGAGCAGCGGACCCACCGCTGCGTCGACCGCCCGCCGGTCCGCCTCGTCGAGCACCACCACCGCCCTTGCCAGCAGAGTCGCCCGCCACTCCGAGACCTCCCCGGCACGCATGCCGGCCAAGGTGCGCGGCAGATCCGCGACGAGCAGCCGGGCCAGGCCCAGCAGCCGCGACCCTCTATGCGGCGACTCCATCCGCGCCAACGCCACCTGCGCCCCGATCCCCCGCCCACGCTCCCGCGCGGGCACCCCAGCCGCGGCCTGCGCCTCCCGCTGCGAGTCCTCGAAGGCCACCGCCACCCGGGCCTGTGCCGCACACGCCGCGTTCTTCACCTGCTCCAGCAGGCGCAGCTGCTCCACCCGCTCGGCGTCCGGCACCTGCGACGCCAACGCCCCCAGCCTGGCCACCCAGCCTCGCAGGTCCGCCGTCGTCACCGGCGTGAGCCGCTCCTCCTCGAACATGTGTCTACTCTAGGCAGCCGCACCGACACTGCACTCACTCCGTACTCACTCCGTCGCCCTCCTGTGCGCCGACTCCCCTTGGCGCGCCCCACCGAAGCCGTCCGGCGTGGACGGCGTGGCGTGGAGCGCGTGGCGTGGACGGCATACGGCGGCTGGAAGCGGCTCTGGGAGAATGCGCGCATGGTCTCGCTTGCCGACGCACACCCGCCCATCGCGCTGGGGGCCCTGGACGGCCGGTACCGCGGCGTCGTGGCCCCCCTCGTCGACTACCTCTCGGAGGCCGCGCTCAACCGGGCTCGCGTGTCGGTCGAGGTGGAGTGGCTGATCCACCAGACGACGGCCGGGACCGTTGCCGGCGTGCGCGCCCTGACCGCCGACGAGCAGGCACAACTGCGCCGAGTCGTCGACGACTTCGGGCCCGACGAGGTGGCCGAGCTCGCGGTCATCGAGCGGGAGACGGCCCACGACGTCAAGGCGGTCGAGTACTTCCTCAAGCGCCGGCTCTGCCGCATCGCCCCCGCCGCGGAGGACCGTGGCCTCGCCGAGCTCATCCACTTCGGGTGCACGAGCGAGGACGTCAACAACCTGGCCTACGCGCTGCTCGTCAAGGGCGCCGTCGAGCAGGTGTGGCTGCCGCGTGCGACCGACGTGACCGAGCAGGTGGCGGCCATGGCGCGCGACCTCAAGGCGGTGCCCCTCCTCGCCCGCACCCACGGCCAGGCGGCGACCCCGACCACGCTCGGCAAGGAGCTGGCCGTCCTCGCGGCACGCCTGCGCCGCCAGCTGGCCCGCATCGGCCGCCAGGAGTACCTCGGCAAGTTCAACGGCGCGACGGGCACCTTCGGCGCGCACGTGCTCGCCCTGCCCGACGTCGACTGGCCCGCCGTGTCCCGGGCCTTCGTGGAGGGCCTCGGCCTGACGTGGAACCCCCTCACCACCCAGATCGAGAGCCACGACTGGCAGGCCGAGCTGTATGCCGATCTGGCGCGTTTCAACCGCGTCCTGCACAACCTCTGCACGGACGTGTGGACCTACATCTCGCTCGGCTACTTCGCGCAGGTGCGCGGCCAGGGCACCGTCGGGTCGAGCACCATGCCGCACAAGGTCAACCCGATCCGCTTCGAGAACGCCGAGGCCAACCTCGAGGTGAGCAACGCCCTGCTCGACGTGCTCGGGTCGACCCTGGTGCAGAGCCGGCTCCAGCGCGACCTCACCGACTCGTCGATGCAGCGCAACATCGGCTCGGCCCTCGGCCACTCCCTCCTGGCCCTCGACAACGTCGGGCGCGGGCTGGCCGGGCTCGACGCCGTCCCGGAGGCGATGGCGGCCGACCTGGAGGGCAACTGGGAGGTGCTCGGCGAGCCGATCCAGTCGGCCATGCGCGCCCTCGGCGCGCAGGGGGTCGAGGGCATGGAGGAGCCCTACGAGCGGCTCAAGGAGCTGACCCGTGGGCGTCGTATCGACGGCGACGACCTGCGCACCTTCGTGCAGGGTCTGCGCCTGCCGGCGGACGTCGAGGCCCGGTTCCTCGAGCTGACCCCACAGACCTACACCGGTCTCGCGACCCGCCTTGTCGACGACTACCTGAGCTGAGGCGACGTGCGTCACCGGCACAGCCGCCCGACGCAGCGACGCAGGCCACGCGCCCTAGGAGGAACCCCATGACGCAGACGGGCGCCCGCCCCGTCCTTGACGACGCCCCCGCAGGCGCGAGCGTCGCGCCAGGACAGGCGGGGAACGCGCTCGCCTCGCGCGTCGACCGGCTGGCGGCCCTGGCGCCACCCGCCTTCCTCGTCCTCGCGCTGGTCACGTTTGTCGCGTTGCTGCTCACGGGACACGACGTGGCTCGCTGGCTGGCCGTCCCGGTCGCCGTCCTCGTGGTCACCTCCCCGCACCTCCTGGAGCTCGCGAGGCCGGCCGCCCGGCTCCTCGACACCGGTCGGCAGGCGCGGGTCGGCCTGCTCGTCAGGCGAGCGACCTCCCTCGAGCGGAGCCGGCACGTCGACACCCCCGTCCTCGACGCGAGCCCCGTGACCACCGGCCGGCTCCGGCTGCGCAGCATCGCCGTCGTGGGGCGGCTTTCCAAGGCTGCCGCGCTGCAGGCGGCCGCCGCGGTCGAGCAGGGCAGCGAGGACCCCGTCGCGCGCGCCATCGTCGAGGGCGCCAGGCTCGCGCGTCTGCAGCTGCCCCCGACGACGGACTTCACCACCCACCCGGGCGAGGGCGCCACCGCGCGGATCAAGGGCACGCAGGTCACCGTCGGTCAGGCGGCCCTGTTCGACGACGTCGACCAGTCGCTGCGCGAGCACGCGCGCCGCTCGGGGGGGACGACGGTCTTCGTGGGCTGGGACGGGGTGGCCAAGGCGGCCCTGACGGTCGAGGCCGAGGTGCGGACGTCGTCCCCGGCGCCATCGAGCGGCTGCGCGGACTCGGGCTCACGGCCCGGCCGCTGACCGGCTGAGCGGGCGCGGCCCGTCCTCTGCGCGAGGGCGCCGGAGTCAGATGGTGACCTTGCCGTCCGGGGTGTCGAAGGTGACCGACATGAGCCCGGGGGTGCCGTGCGGCGAGACGAACGTGAAGTCGACCTGCACGGGGGTGTAGTCCTCCGGCAGGCCGAGCCACTCGCGCACGCGGGCGGGGTCACCCGCGATCTGCAGCATGTTGATGGACACCTTCGTGTCCGCCCCCACGGCGGGGTGCAGCGCCATGTCCTCCCACTGCACGAAGTAGGGCAGCTGCGGGTCGGCGATCAGGCCCTTGACCCCCAGCTGGCGCCAGCGCAGCTCCACCCCGTCGGGCCGGTGCCGGTTGCCGGGCACGGACTGGCGTCCGAGACGCCGCTCCGCCGTGCGGATGTCGTCGACCGCGACGACCCACCCGAGCCAACCACCGCCGGCCTCCGACCTCGCGCGGACGGCCTGCCCGAAGGGGGCCTTGTCGGACGCGGGGTGGTCGAGGACGTCGACGACCTCGACGTAGTTGTCGTTGGCCAGCGGCAGGATGATGTTGCGCGTGCCGAAGCGAGGGTGGATCCCACCGTCGACAGGCTCCACACCGATCAGCCCCCCGAGCCGGGCCGCGGTGGCCTTGAGCCCGTCGCGCTCCGCTGCATAGGAGACGTGGTCAACTCGCATGACGCAATCGTGGCACACGCCAAGGGGTGCCTTTGACCAGCCCCCCCGCGCCCGGGCCCGGGCCCGGCTAGGGCCGCGAGTCCCGCTGGCGGACGGCCTCGTAGAGCACGATGGCGGCGGCCGCCGCCACGTTGAGGCTGTTCGCCCGGCCTCGCATGGGGATGCGCACCCGCTCGGAGGCGGCGTCGAGAAGCGCCTGGTCGGCGCCGTGCTTCTCGCTGCCGACCGCGACGGCCACCCGACCCGTGAGGTCGACGTCGGTGTGCACGAGCCGCGTCTCGGGCGTCGTGACGACGAGCCGGATGTCGTGGTCGCGCAGCCACTGCAGCACCTCGGGCGTCGTGGCGCTCGCCACAGGCACGGCGAACACCGTGCCCTTGCTGGCGCGCACGACGTTGGGGTTGCCCCAGTCGGTGACCGGGTCGGCGGCGACGACCGCGTCGACCCCGGCGGCGTCGGCGGTGCGCAGCATCGCGCCGAGGTTGCCCGGCTTCTCGACTCCCTGGACGAGGAGCGACAGGTGGTCACGCCCCGGCGGGGCCAGCTCGGCCAGGCGCGCGCCCACGCGGTCGACCACGGCGAGCAGGCCGTCCGGTCCCTCCCGGTAGGCCACCTTCTCGTATGCCGCACGGCTGAGGTGGACGACCTCGACCCCGTCGCCACGCAACCGCTCCAGCAGGTCGGCCTGCTCGCCGATGTCCTGTGAGCCGGCCCGCCCGGCGGGGCTGAACAGCTCCTCGCACACGTAGAGCGTGCGCGGCAGCACGCCCGCCGAGCGGGCGAGGTCGATCTCCTCGTAGCCCTCGACCAGGGTCTGCCCGGACTCCTCCCGGACGCGGCGCCGGCGCAGCCCCACGAGGGCCTTGAGGCGCGGGTTGGCCGGGGACGTGATCGCCGGCTCGAAGGCCCGGGAGGCAGGAGGCATCCGGCCCAGCATAGGAGCCCCGGCTCGCCGCCGGTCGGCACTCGCCGCCGGTCGGCGCTCACGGCCCGCCGGAGCGCTCCGCCTCGAGGCTGGCGGCGACCCGCGCCGCGAGGGCGCGGTAGAAGTCCGGGTTGTCGAGGTACTTGTGATGGTCGGAGGCCAGCGTGCCCGCGGCGAAGAACGGGCTGTCGTCGACGCCGTCGAAGATGCCCCCGGCCCGGAAGCTCAGCAGGTCGGCGTGGTCCCACACGTTCCACCACCCGCCGAGGTGCTCCGCAGGCGGGTGCGGTGCGACGGTGCCGTGTTCGGCGCTGTATGCCGGGTCGCTCGCGAGGAAGAGCTTGAGCTCCTCGAAGAGCCCGATCTGGGAGGCGATCGCGCACCAGTAGTCGACCCGGACCCCGCGGTCGGCGGGCCGGGCGGGGAGGAAGGCTGTGAGGGCGTCGTAGAGGATCTGCCCACCCATGCTGTGCGTCACCACGACGAGGGGCTCGGACCGCAACCGGGCGGCGGCATGCGCGGTCTCGAGCTCCTCGAGGATCCGCAGCGGGATGGCGCCCGGCGCCTGCGGTGTGCCGCGCGTCGCGATGTAGGTGAGCACGTCGCCGAGGAAGATCGGCACGAAGTCCTCGAAGGGACGGCGCAGCGCCGTGGCGGCCCCGATCATCCTGCGGATGCCGGCCTCCCGGATCGCGTCGGCGCGCCGCACCCGCTCGACGGGGACCGCCTCGCCCTGGGGTTGGACGCCTCCAGTGACCCCCGTGCCGAGGGCCTCGGCGTCGACCGGCTGGGAGATGAGGGACCGGCCGCCCCAGGCGAAGCGGGCGCCGAGGTCCCCCCAGTAGGCCCGCCGGATCGGCACACCCTCCGGGTCGTCGGAGAGCACGGGCGCGACGTGCTCGCGCAGGTTGGCCCGGATCACCGGCCACGGGACCTCCCGCAGGCGCTTGAGCGCTCGGGCCACCGGCGTGGGGTCGTCGCGCACGGCCACGCCGTGGATGTACACGATCGGCATCTCGGCCTCCTCGTATGCCGCCCGCCCGCCCGGGTCGCGGCGACGGGTGGCGCCGGGTGGCGCCGGTTCAGGTCAGGAGGCGGGTCGTGGCCTGCGACGGCACGCCGTCACGGAAGGGCACATCGCGCCGTGCGGCGTCGGCGATCGCGTCGAGGACCGGGACGAGGCCGTCCTCGTCCACGTGCCCGGCCACCTCGTCAGCCACCGCCTTGACCTCGTCCGGCGCGTTGCCCATCGCCACGCCCCACGCCGCCCAGTGCAGCATCTCGAGGTCGTTGCGCTGGTCGCCGCAGGCGATCGTGTGGTCCGGCTCCACCTCGAGGTGCCGCCGGACGAGCTCCAGCGCCGACGCCTTCGACACGCCCTCGGGGTTGATGTCGAGCCAGGCCGACCAGCCGACGGCATACGAGACGCCGTGCAGGCCCGCCCGCTCCACCATCTCGAGGAACTCCTCGGGCGTGGACTCCGGCTGGCGGAGCGTGACGCGGGTGACCGGGTGCGCGACGAGCTCCTCCCAGTCCACCTGCCGCACGACACCCATGAGCTCGCCGTCGGGGAAGTGCTGGGAGACCTTGAAGCCGACCCCGTGCTCCTCGACGGCCACCCGCGCGCCGGGCAGCTCGCGCCGGAGCCGCTCGAGGATGGGGCGCGGGTCGAACGTGACCTCGTCGACGACCGTGTAGCCACCGTCGGCGCCCGGGTCGAGGCTCAGCGTGAGCGCGCCGTTGGCGCAGACCGCGAAGCCCGACGTGAGGCCGAGCCGGTCGAGGACCGGCATCGTGGCGAGAATCGACCGCCCGGTCGCCACCACGACGCAGACGTCGTCGGGGATGGCGCGCACGGCGTCCCGCACCGCGTCGGACAGCTCCCCCATGTGGTTGAGGGTCGTGCCGTCGAGGTCGAGGGCGAGCATGCGCTGAGCCATGCGGCCTACGGTAGCCGTCGGGGCGGCCCGCTTCAGCAGCGTCCCCCCGCCCGCGGTTCGAGGTATTTCCCGACCGTATGCCGTCGGGGAATACCTCGAACCCGGCTCGGTGCCGGTCAGGCGATGGGCGTGAGCACGTCGAGGCCGAGGAAGGGCCGCAGCGCCTCCGGCACGCGGACCGAGCCGTCGGGCTGCTGGTGGTTCTCCAGGATCGCGACCAGCCAGCGGGTCGTGCCGAGGGTGCCGTTGAGGGTCGCGACGGCGCGGGTGCCGCCGCCGTCGGGGTCGCGCTCGCGGACACCAAGGCGTCGGGCCTGGTAGGTCGTGCAGTTGGAGGTGGACGTCAGCTCCCGGTAGCGCCCCTGGGTCGGCACCCAGGCCTCGCAGTCGAACTTGCGCGCCGCCGGCCCGCCGAGATCGCCGGCAGCGGTGTCGATGACCCGGTAGGGGACCTCGATCTTGCCCAGCATCTCCCGCTCCCACCCGAGCAGCCGCTCGTGCTCGGCCTCGGCGTCCTCGGCCCGGCAGTAGCTGAACATCTCCACCTTGTGGAACTGGTGGACGCGGATGATCCCGCGGGTGTCCTTGCCGTGCGACCCGGCCTCCCGCCGGTAGCAGGCCGACCACCCGGCATACCGCTTGGGCCCACCCGTGAGGTCGAGGATCTCGTCGGCGTGGTAGCCCGCGAGCGCCACCTCCGACGTGCCGGTGAGGTAGAGGTCGTCGGCCTCGAGCCGGTAGACCTCCTCGGCGTGGGCGTCGAGGAAGCCGGCGCCGGCCATGATCTCCGGGCGGGCCAGCGTCGGCGTGACCATCGGCGTGAAGCCCGCCGCGGTGGCCTGCGCCATGGCCATGGTGAGCAGGGCGAGCTCGAGGCGGGCGCCGACGCCGGTGAGGTAGTAGAAGCGCGCGCCGCCGACCTTGGCGCCGCGCTCCATGTCGATGGCGCCGAGCAGCTCGCCGAGGGCGAGGTGGTCGCGCGGCTCGAAGCCCTCCGCGGCGAAGTCGCGCGGGGTGCCGACGGTGTCGAGCACGACGTAGTCGTCCTCCCCGCCGACCGGCACCCCGTCGATGATGACGTTGCCGACCCGCCGCAGCAGGCCGTCGAGCTCGGCGCCGGCGGCGTCGGCGATCTCGCCCAGCGCCTTGACGTGCTCGCTGAGCTCCGCGGCCCGGACCCGTGCCTTGTGGGCGGCGGCCTCGAGCTCGGCCGCGTCGGCGGCACCGGCCTGGGCGGCCTTCCTCGACCGGCCGAGGAGCTGGCCCACCTCCCTGCTGACCGACTTCTGCTCCGCGCGCAGCGACTCGAAGTCCGCGAGCGAGGACCGGCGTCGCTCGTCGGCGTCGAGGATCGCGTCGACGATCCCCGGGTCCTCACCGCGCGCCTGCTGCGAGGCGCGCACCCGCTCGGGGTCCTCACGCACGAGCCGTATGTCGATCACGCGGTCACCCTATCGGCGCCGGCGACGGTCCCGGCGGGGGCGGCCGGCCGCCCGCCGCGAGGGCGCTCGAGAAGGCCTCGACGAGCAGGTCGATGTCGTCCTCGGTCGCCACGAGCGGGGGCGCGAGACGCACCGTCGACCCGTGGGCGTCCTTGGCGAGCACCCCCCGCTCCAGCAGTCGCTCGCACAGCTCGCGTCCCGTGAGGAGCTGCGGGTCGAGGTCCACCCCGGCCCACAGCCCGCGGCAGCGGACCTCGCGGACGCCGTCGTGGCCGAGACCCCGCAGCCCGGCATCCAGCCGTGCCCCGAGGCGCGTCGCTCGCTCCTGGAACTCCCCGGTTGCGAGCATCTGGCACACCTCGTGGCCGACCGCCGCCGCGAGCGGGTTGCCCCCGAACGTCGAGCCGTGGCTGCCCGGCGTGATGACTCCGAGGACCCCGACGTCCGCGGCGACGGCGGAAACGGGCAGTATGCCGCCGCCGAGGGCCTTGCCGAGCACGATGATGTCGGCGGTGACGCCCTCGTGGTCGAGGGCGAGGGTGCGGCCCGTCCGGGCGAGGCCGGACTGGATCTCGTCGGCGACGAAGAGCAGCCCGTGCGTGTCGCACAGGTGGCGCACGTCCCTGAGGAAGCCGTCCGGCGGCAGGAGGACACCTCCCTCGCCCTGGACCGGCTCGAGCAGCACCGCGACGGTGTCGTCGGTGATCGCGTCCTCGACGGCAGAGGCCTTGCCGTAGCTCACGACGTCGAACCCCGGCGTGAACGGCCCGTAGCCGGCGCGGGCCACCTCGTCGGTGCTGAAGCCGACGATCGTCGTCGTGCGCCCGTGGAAGTTGCCGTCCATGACGATGATCCGCGCCCGGTCCGCGGGGACTCCCTTGACCTGGTGCCCCCACCGGCGGGCCACCTTGATGGCGGTCTCCACGGCCTCCGCGCCCGAGTTCATCGGCAGGATCATCTCCTTGCCCACGAGCGTGCCGAGCGCCTCGGCGAACGGCCCGAGCTGGTCGTTGTAGAACGCGCGGCTCGTCAGCGTGAGCTGGCGCAGCTGCCGCTCGGCCCGGGCCACGAGCCGCGGGTGGCAGTGGCCGAAGTTGAGCGCCGAGTAGCCCGCGAGGCAGTCGAGGTAGCGCCGTCCCTCGACGTCGGTGACCCAGGCGCCCTCGCCGCGGCTGACGACGACGGGCAGCGGGTGGTAGTTGTGCGCCGCCCACTGCTCGGTGAGGGCCATGTGCTCGGCGCTCGAGCGCTTTTCGCTCGAGCGCTTTTCGCTCGAGCGCTCGGCGCTCCTGCGCTCGTGCCGTCCGCTCATCCTGTCCCCACCCGTCTGCCCGTCCCGTCCGGCGCGCTCACTCGCCGGGGTAGCTCACGCCGACCTGGCGACGCACCTCGTCCAGCAGCTCCATCACCCGCACCGTCTCCGACCAGGGCAGCAGGGGCGACTCCTGCCGGCCGTCGGCGAGGCAGCGCGCCACCTCGGCGGCCTCGAAGCTCAGCCCGCGCACCTCACCGTCCAGCGACCCGTCGTAGCCGTCGAGGACCTCGCCGTCGCGTCCCACGAGCCGCAGCGACGTCGGCTGGTAGAACGTGCCCGCCACCTCGAGCCGGGCGCGGGTGCCGACGACGGAGGCGCGGCACGCGGTGGGCGCGAGCATCGTCGTGCCGAGCCGGCCCTCGGCTCCGGTCGCGCCGCGCAGGACGATCGTGTCGCCGGCGTCGACGCCGAGCTCGGTCAGCCTGCCCACGGCGACGACGGAGTCGACGGCGCCGAGGACCATGGCCGCGAACGACACGGGATAGACGCCGAGGTCGAGCAGGGCGCCGCCCGCGAGGGCCGGCAGCGCCAACCGCGCCGGCCCCTCCGGGTAGAGGCCCTGCCCGTGGTCCGCCGTGACCTCGACCAGCTCGCCGAGCAGGCCGGACTCGACGACCTGGCGCACGACGTCGTAGTGCGGCAGGAACCGGCTCCACATGGCCTCCAGCACGAAGCCGCCGCGGGCGTCGGCGGCCGCGAGCACCTGCCGGGCCTCCCCGGCGTTGCGGGTGAAGGCCTTTTCGACGAGGACCGGCTTGCCCGCCTCGACGGCGAGCAGCGCGTGCTCGAGGTGGTGCGAGTGCGGCGACGCGACGTAGACCGCGTCGACGGCGGGGTCGGCGACCACCTCCTCGTAGGAGCCGTATGCCGTGCCCCCGCCGTGCCGCTCGACGAAGGCACGGGCCCGCTCGAGGCTGCGCGAGCCGGCGGCCGCGACGGTGCCGCTGGTGCCGTGGCGCACGGCCGCGGCGAAGCCCTCGGCGATGCTGCCCGGCGCGATGACGCCCCACCGGAGGGGCGGGGCATCGCGCGGGTCGGGCGTCCGCGGCGCGGGAAGCCTGGGGACCACCGCCATGTCAGCCCTGCACGTCCCACAGGTGGTGCACGAGGTCGTGCACGAAGTACTTCGCGAGGGTCTCCACGGTGAACATCGCCCCGTCGCTGCGCACGGCCGACCACGACCACTGCGCCCGGTGCGGGGTGGCGAAGGCGGCGGCGGCCGCCTCGAACGCGTCCTGCAGCTCGACCGCCACCTGCCCCGGGTCCGCGCGCCAGTACTGCTTCTCGACGGCCGTCGCGTCCTGGTCCCAGTTGTCGAGCTCGACCGGCGTGGTGCCGTCGCCGGCGAGGATCCTCTCCAGCCGCCCGCGCATGACGTCGCACACGTCGCGGACGTGGCAGGCGTACTCCAGCGGCGACCAGACCCCCTCCCCGGGCCGCACCGCGACGTCCATGCGCCCCAGCACGGCGGCATACCGGGTCGCGGCGTCGCGGACGATCTGCGGCACCCCGATGGGCAGCACGTGGCCCGAGTCGTAGCCGCACTGCGGGCACGGCCGGACGAGCACCCACGTCCAGTCGCTGGTGTCCGGGCGCGCGGGGCCGGGGTCGACGGCCCGGGTCGGATCGTGCATGCGCCCAGCCTAGGCCCGGGCGCCGGGCGCCGCCGGGCGCTCGGGTAGCGTTCTGCGGTGCTCAAGGACTACCTGCCGTGGATCGTCGTCGGCGTGCTCCTCGTCGTCGTCGCGGCAGCGCTCGTCCGCACCCGCACCGCCCCGGGGGCGGCGTCGCCGCGCAGGCCCGGACCCCGGCCGCACCGCGGCGCGTTCCGCCACGGCGCGGCTCCCCCGCCGCGCAGGCGCGTCGGCGTCGTCGTCAACCCGACCAAGGTGGCCGACCTTCCCGGCGTCCGGGAGCGGGTCACCCTGGCGTGCGGGGCCCTCGGCTGGGACGAGCCGCGCTTCTACCAGACCACGCCCACCGACTCCGGGCGCGGCCAGGCCCGCCAGGCGGTCCGGGACGGCGCCGACGTGGTGTGCAGCATGGGCGGCGACGGCACGGTGCGCGCGGTGGCCTCAGCCCTCGTCGGGACGGAGACGCCGCTCGGCATCCTCCCGGCCGGCACCGGCAACCTGCTGGCCCGCAACCTCGACACCCCCATGGACTCCATCGACTCGGCCATCGCGGTCGCCCTCACGGGGCGCAACCGCCGCATCGACGTGGGCGAGCTCGAGATCGGCGACGAGGACGCCGCGCTCGCCGCGGACGAGGCGGGCGACCAGGAGCGGCACACGCACTACTTCCTCGTCATGGGCGGCATGGGGATGGACGCGGCGATCATGGCCGGCACCAACGAGAGCCTCAAGCGCAAGGTCGGCTGGCCGGCATACATGGTCTCGGGGGTCAAGCACCTCGTCTCCCCGGAGTTCCGCACGGTCATCAGCGTCGACGGCGGGCCGGCGTTCCGGCGCCGCGCCCGGGCCGTCATCATCGGCAACTGCGGGCGCCTCCTCGGCGGGCTCGTCCTCATGCCCGACGCGCGCGTCGACGACCAGCTCCTCGACGTGCTCATCGCCGCGCCCAAGGGGGTCGTCGGCTGGTTGCCCGTCATCACGCGCGTGCTGACCCGGCGCCGCAAGGGCCACCCGACGCTCGACCACACGGTGTGCCGCGAGATCGAGGTGCGAAGCGACCGCCCGCTGCCGGTGCAGATCGACGGCGACGTCATCGGCACGGCGACCTCGCTGCGCGCGACGCTGCGCACCGCCTCGCTCACCGTGCGCGTCAGCCTGACGTGAGCGGCCGCCCCGCCGGCGCCTCGAGGTAGCGGCTGCGGGCTTGGGCGTAGCGCTCACGGACGGCGGCACCGGCGGCCGGCTCGGCCGGCACGTGCACGTCGGAGCCGATCTGCCAGTCGGGGGCCGTGTCCGCGCCCGACGCGACCCAGGCGGCCTGGCGCGCCGCGCCGTCGGCGACGTACTCGCCGGGCTCGGGCACGAGGACGTCGAGGCCGAGCACCTCGGCCGCGACCTGCCGCACGGCGGGCGACCGCGCCGCGCCGCCGATGAGCCGCACCGTCCGCGGCCGCAGCCCGGCGGCCCGCAGCGCGTCGAGGCCGTCGGCGAGGCCGCACAGCATCCCCTCGACCGCCGCGCGCGCGAAGTGGGCCGGGGTGGAGGTGGCGAGCCGTATGCCGTGCAGCGAGCCGGTGGCGGTCGGCAGGTTCGGCGTGCGCTCGCCCTCGAGGTAGGGCACGAGGACGAGGCCGTCCGCGCCCGACGGCGCGGAAAGGGCGAGCTCGCTGAGGCGCGGGTGGTCCACCGAGAGCCACGCGGCCGCCGCGTCGAGCACCCGGGCGGCGTTGAGCGTGGCGATGAGCGGCAGGTAGCGGCCCGTCGCGTCCGCGAAGCCGCTGACCAGGCCGGTCTCGTCCTGCGCCGGCGTGTCCGAGACGGCGCACACGACCCCGGAGGTGCCGATGGAGACGGCCGTGTCGCCGACGCCGAGGCCGAGGCCGAGCGCGGCCGCGGCGTTGTCCCCGGCCCCCGGCCCGAGGGCGACGTCGGTGTCGTGGACGCTGCCGACCCGCTCGGCCGCGGCCGCCACCCGGGGCAGCACGGCGTCGTGGCCGAGCGCGCGCACGAGAAGGTCCCGGTCGTAGTCCCCGGTGCGCGGGCTGAAGTAGCCGGTGCCCGACGCGTCGGAGCGGTCGGTGGCGAGGGCGGTGAGGTCCGGCCCGAGCGGCGCCTCGCCCGCGGGGCCGTAGCCGGCTAGCCGCCACGCCAGCCAGTCGTGCGGCAGCGCCACGGCGGCCACGCGGGCGGCGTTGGCGGGCTCGTGCTCGGCCAGCCAGCGCAGTTTGGTCACGGTGTAGGAGGCCACCGGCACCGAGCCGGTGCGCGTGGCCCACACGCCCGGACCGAGCTCGGCCACGAGCTGGGCCGCGGCGCCCGCCGACCGGGTGTCGTTCCACAGCAGGGCATCGCGCACCACCCGACCCTCCGCGTCGAGGGCCACCATGCCGTGCTGCTGGCCGCCGACGGACAGGGCCACGACGTCGTCGAGGCCCCCCGCGTCGGCGAGGGCCGCCCGCAGGGCCTCCCACCAGCGCTCCGGGGCGACCTCGGTGCCCTCGGGGTGCGTGGCGCGCCCCGAGCGGACGAGCTGCCCGGTGTCGGCGTCCCGGATGACGACCTTGCAGGACTGGGTGGACGAGTCGACGCCCGCGACGAGTCGTGGCATGCCGGTCAGCGTGCGCCGAGCGCGTGCTCGACGGCGAGCTGGTTGAGCGCGACGAAGGCGTAGCCCGCCTCGCCCAGCTTGTCCGCGTCGACGTCCTCGTAGGCCGCCGGGTCGGCGATGAGGTCAGCCAGGGTCTCGCCCTCGTCCAGCGTGGGCGTGGCGAGCTCCAGCACCCGGCTCGCCTCGAGCGCCGCCGCGACCTCCGGGTCGCTGCGGTAGGCCTGCGCGCGCTCCTTGAGCAGCAGGTAGGTGCTCATGTTCGCCGCCGCCGACGCCCAGACACCCTCCATGTCCTCGGTGCGCGACGGCTTGTAGTCGAAGTGACGGGGGCCCTCGTAGCGCGGGCCGCCGGAGAGGAAGCCGTTCTCGACGAGGTCGACGGTGAAGAAGGCGGAGAGCAGGTCGCCGTGGCCGAAGACGAGGTCCTGGTCGTACTTGATGGACCGCTGGCCGTTGAGGTCGATGTGGAAGAGCTTGCCGGCCCACAGCGCCTGGGCGATGCCCGAGGTGTAGTTGAGGCCCGCCATCTGCTCGTGCCCCACCTCGGGGTTGACCCCGACGATGTCCCCGTGCTCGAGCTCGCCGATGAACGCGAGCGCGTGCCCGACCGTCGGCAGCAGGATGTCCCCCCGCGGCTCGTTGGGCTTGGGCTCGATGGCGATGCGCATGGCGTAGCCCTGGTCCTTGATGTATGCCGCGACGGTGTCGATGCCCTCGCGGTAGCGGTCGAAGGCCGCGCGCAGGTCCTTGGCCCCGTCGTACTCGGCGCCCTCGCGCCCGCCCCACATGACGAACGTCTGCGCCCCGAGCTCGGCGGCGAGGTCGACGTTGCGCACGACCTTGCGCAGCCCGTAGCGGCGCACCTGCCGGTCGTTGGACGTGAAGGCGCCGTCCTTGAAGATGGGGTGGCTGAAGGTGTTGGTCGTGATCATCGGCACGACGAGGCCCGTCTCGTCGAGGGCGGCCCGGAAGCGGGTGAGGATGTCGTCGCGCGTGGCCGCGCTCGAGCCGAAGGGCACGAGGTCGTCGTCGTGGAAGGTGACACCGTAGGCCCCGAGCTCGGCCAGCCGGTGGACCGCCTCGACGGGGTCGAGAGCCGGCCGCGTGGCGTCGCCGAACTGGTCGCGCGCCTGCCAGCCGACGGTCCAGAGGCCGAAGGAGAACTTGTCGTCGGGGCTGGGCGTGCGGGTCATGGGTGTCTCCTCGGCCGAGAAACTATTTGTTGACTGGATGAACATAAACACCGATCGCGGTACGGTCAAGACGTGAGCGCCACCCAGGACACCGCTGCGCGCCGGCCCACCGTCGGGCCCGCTCCGCGGCCCCGTCGCGGGCGCGCCGACCCGCGGGCGGCGCGCCAGTCGTCGCTGCGCGAGCACAACCTCTCGCTCGTCCTGCGGCACATCATCGAGGCGCCCGCCCCGACGACGCGGGCCCGGATCGCGGGCGCGGTCGGCCTGACCCGCGCGACGGTCTCGGACCTCGTGGACCGGCTGCTGCGGGGGCAGCTCGTCGTGGAGCTGGAGACCGAGAGCGTCGACCGGGCCGGGCGGCCCGGCGTGCTCCTCGCCCCCGCGTCGCGCTCGGTCGTGGGCCTCGGCCTGGAGATCCAGGTCGACCAGATCTCGGTCCGGGCGACCGACCTGGCGGGCAGCTCCATCGTCCAGAGCCGCGCGGCGGGCGACTTCCGCGCGAGCGACCCGGCCGAGACGGTGGAGCGCCTGGTCCGGCTCGCCGCGCCGGTCGTGGGCCAGCTCGCCGACGAGGGCATCGTCGTCGCGGGCGCGTGCGTGTCGGTCCCCGGCATCATGCAGCGCGGCAGCGGGCAGGTGCGGCTCGCGCCCAACCTCGGCTGGGAGGGCGTGCAGCTGACGGACCTGCTCCGCGTGCACCACCCCTTCGACCTCATCCCCGTGGAGCTCGGCAACGACGCGGACCTCGCGGCCCGGGCGGAGGCCCGGGCCCGGGCGCAGCTGCGCGGGACGAGCCGCGCCGCCCAGTCGTTCCTCTACCTCGCCGGTGAGGTGGGCATCGGAGGCGCCATCGTCCTCGACGGTGAGCTGGCCAGCGGACAGCACGGGTGGTCCGGCGAGATCGGCCATGCCGTCATCGACCCCGACGGGCCGCGCTGCCGGTGCGGCGCGACGGGCTGTCTCGAGCAGTTCGCCGGCAAGGACGCCCTGCTGCGCGGCGCCGGACTCGACGTCGCGGAGCCGCTGCGCCGCCTCGTCACCGCCGCCCACATGCGCGACCCGCGCGCCCTGCGGTCCATCGAGGCCGCCTCGACCGCCCTCGGGATGGCCATCGCGACGGCCATGAACATCATCGACGTCGAGCAGGTCGTCCTCGGCGGCATCTACGCCTCGCTCTACGAGCACCTGCGCCCCGGCATCGAGGCGCAGGTGCGCCTGCGGGTGCTCGCCGCCCGCTGGAGCGACGTGCGGGTGGAGGCGGCCCTCGGCCAGGGCGACTCCGCGCTCGTCGGCGCGAGCCTGCAGGTGCTCGACCGGGTGGTCACGGACCCCACCGACTGGGTGCCGTCGTCCTGAGCGGGACGACGACCCGCCGGGCGCCCCCGCTGCCCGGTCCGCCCGTCCGTGTAGGCGCCGCGTGCACCCCGACGACCATTCGTGGGCAGCGCGGCGACGGCGCGTGCTCAGCGCAGGCCGCTCGCGCCGACCAATGGTCGTCGGGGTGCTCGGCACCACCCGGTCAGCAACGCCCGCTCGGCGCGCGCCTGCCGCCCGCTCTCGGCAGGCGGTTCGGACTCGGTTTGGTAAAGATGGGTTGCCACGGGCCGCGGCCGGCAATATGTTCAGCCGGACAACAAAAGTGACCGGCGACGGCAGGACCGTTTTCCGGCGCGCTGGATGTCGCGCGTGCGCACGCGACAGGAGGGATCCTCAATGAACCGCAGACTCAACACGCTCCTCGCCGGGGCGGGGGCAGTCGCCCTGCTGACCACCACCGCCGCCTGCAGCTCGACCCGCGACGCCGGCTCGACCGGCGGCGCCGCCACCGGCGCCTCCGGGTCGCTCATCGGCATCGCCATGCCGACCAAGAGCCTCGAGCGCTGGAACAAGGACGGCTCGCACCTCGACGACCTGCTCAAGAAGGCCGGCTACACCACGACGCTGCAGTACGCCGACAACAAGGTCGACCAGCAGATCACCCAGATCCAGAACATGGTCAACCAGAACCCGAAGGCCCTGGTCATCGCCGCCATCAACGGCACCGCCCTGGCGCCGGTCCTGGCCACCGCCAAGAGCAAGGGCATCAAGGTCATCGCCTACGACCGCCTCATCAACGGCACCGAGAACGTCGACTACTACGCGACCTTCGACAACTACAAGGTGGGCCAGCTCCAGGGCGAGTTCATCAAGGAGAAGCTCGCCAACCTGCCCAAGCCGGCCAACCTCGAGCCGTTCGCCGGGTCGCCGGACGACAACAACGCCAAGTTCTTCTTCTCCGGCGCCTGGGACGTCCTGCTGCCCCTGGTCAAGTCCGGCGAGCTCACCGTGCCCTCGGGCAAGTCCCCCGCCTCCAACGAGGAGTGGACCAAGATCGGCATCCAGGGCTGGGGCTCGGACACCGCGCAGTCCGAGATGCAGAACCGGCTCAACTCCTTCTACGCCGGCGGCAAGAAGGTCAACGTCGTGCTCTCGCCCAACGACTCCCTGGCCCTCGGCATCGCCCAGGCGCTCGAGGGCGCCGGCTACAAGCCCGGACCCTCCTACCCGGTCCTCACCGGGCAGGACGCCGACAAGGCGAACGTGCTCAACATCATCGCGGGCAAGCAGTCCATGACCGTCTGGAAGGACACCCGCACCCTCGGCGACCAGGTTGCGAAGATGGTGGACCAGATCGTCAAGGGCGAGAAGGTCGACGTCAACGACGAGAAGAGCTACAACAACGGCAACAAGGTCGTGCCGACCTACCTGCTGCCGCCGGTCGTGGTGACCAAGGACGACATCAAGACCAAGCTGATCGACACCGGCTTCTACAAGGCGAGCGACCTCGGCATGTGACCCGGTGACGCCGTCCGCGGCACCACGCCCACCCCTGCCCGGCCGGTTCGCCGGCCGGGTCCGGGGTATCACCCATCCACCCAGCACCAGACGCAGCAGCACCCACCCGCGACGAAGCGAGGAGCGGTTTCGATGACGCAAGCTGACGCCGGCCACACCATCTTGGAGATGCGCGACATCACCAAGACGTTCCCCGGGGTGAAGGCCCTCTCGGGCGTCACGCTCGACGTGCGTCGCGGCGAGGTCCACGCCATCTGCGGCGAGAACGGCGCCGGCAAGTCGACGTTGATGAAGGTCCTCTCGGGCGTCCACCCGCACGGCACCTACGAGGGACAGATCGTCTTCGAGGGCAAGGAGTGCCGCTACCGCACGATCCGGGACAGCGAGGCGGACGGGATCGTCATCATCCACCAGGAGCTCGCGCTCAGCCCCTACCTGTCCATCGCGGAGAACATCTTCCTCGGCAACGAGCGGCAGCGGCGGGGGGTCATCGACTGGAACCGGACGAACGCCGAGGCCGCCAGGCTGCTCGCCCGCGTCGGCCTCGACGAGCACCCCGACACCAAGGTGCAGAGCCTCGGGGTCGGCAAGCAGCAGCTCGTCGAGATCGCCAAGGCCCTGTCCAAGGACGTCAAGCTGCTCATCCTCGACGAGCCGACCGCGGCGCTCAACGACGAGGACAGCGCGCACCTGCTCGACCTCATCCGCAGCCTGCGGGCCCAGCACATCACCTCCATCATCATCAGCCACAAGCTCAACGAGATCGCCGCCATCGCCGACTCCACGACGATCATCCGAGACGGCCAGACGGTGGAGACCCTCGACATGCACGGGGCCGAGCCCGTCACCGAGGAGCGCATCATCCGCGGCATGGTGGGCCGCAGCCTGGACCACCGCTTCCCGGAGCACACCCCCTCCATCGGCGAGGAGGTCTTCCGCCTCGAGGACTGGACCGTCCACCACCCGCAGGACCGGTCCCGGGTCGTGGTCGACCATGCGAACCTCGTCGTGCGCGCCGGAGAGATCGTCGGCATCGCCGGTCTCATGGGCGCCGGCCGCACCGAGCTGGCCATGAGCGTGTTCGGCCGGAGCTGGGGCAGCCGGATCAGCGGCACGGCATACGTGCGCGGCAAGCCCGTCGACGTCTCCACGGTGGAGCGCGCCATCAGCGCCGGGCTGGCCTACGCGTCCGAGGACCGTAAACGCTTCGGCCTCAACCTCATCGACGACATCAAGCACAACACCACGGCAGCCGCCCTGAGCAAGGTGTCGCGCTCCGGGGTCGTCGACCAGGCCCGGGAGTACAAGGTGGCCGAGACCTTCCGGCGCCGGCTGGGCACCAAGACGCCGACCGTCGACGCCGTCGTCGGCAAGCTGTCGGGCGGCAACCAGCAGAAGGTCGTCCTCAGCCGCTGGATGTTCACCGACCCCGACGTGCTGATCCTCGACGAGCCGACGCGCGGCATCGACGTGGGCGCGAAGTACGAGATCTACACGCACATCAACGCGCTCGCCGACTCCGGCAAGGCGGTCATCGTCATCTCCTCGGAGCTGCCGGAGCTGCTCGGCCTCTGCGACCGCATCTACGCCCTCAGCCAGGGCGTCATCACCGGCGAGGTCGCCAAGACCGAGGCCGACCAGGAGCTGCTCATGCGTTACATGACCAAGGAGAAGGAGGTGGCGGCACGATGACCGAACCCGTGCCCGCCGGCGCGACCAGCGTCGAGACCCAGCCCGGCCTGGAGGCGGCCCAGACGCCCCGTCCCACCGAGGACCGCGCGAAGCGCACCAGCCTGCGCGAGTACGGCATCCTCGGGGCGCTCATCGTCATCGTCCTGCTCTTCCAGGTGCTGACGGGCGGCAAGCTGCTGCAGCCGGACAACGTGGCGAGCCTGATCCAGCAGAACGCCTACGTCATGATCCTCGCCATCGGCATGGTGATGGTCATCGTGGCCGGGCACATCGACCTCTCGGTCGGGTCCATCGTGGCGTTCATCGGCGGCATCCTCGCCATCGCCATGGTGAACTGGCACCTGCCGTGGCTGCTCGCCGTCGTCGTCGGCCTGGCCGTCGGCGTCGCGGTCGGCGCCTGGCAGGGCTTCTGGGTGGCCTACGTCGGCATCCCGGCCTTCATCGTCACGCTCGCCGGCATGCTCGTCTTCCGCGGCCTCGCCATCATCATCGTCGGCGAGACCATCGCCGGGCTCCCTTCAGGCTTCGTCGCGATCTCCAACGGCGGCCTGCTCGGGGTGCTCGGATACGCCGGCGTCCTCGACGTCTTCACGCTCGCGATCGGGGCCCTCGCCATCGCCGCCTTCGTCCTCGGCCAGCTGCGCACCCGCCGCACGCTGCGCCAGCACGACCTCATGGTGGAGCCGGCGCCCGGGTTCGTGGTCAAGCTCGTCGTGATCGGCCTGCTCATCGGCTTCTTCACCTGGGTCCTGGCCTCGAGCGCCATCGGCATGCCCTACGTGCTCGTCATCGTCGCGGCGCTCATCCTCGCCTACGCGTTCCTGATGAACCGCACGGTCTTCGGCCGGCACATCTACGCCATCGGCGGCAACGTCCACGCCGCGGTCCTGTCCGGCGTCAACGTCCGCAAGGTCAACTTCCGGATCTTCGTCAACATGGGCCTGCTCTCCGCCCTCGCGGCCGTCGTCACGACGTCGCGGGCCGGGGCCGGCATCGCCTCGGCCGGTCTCAACTACGAGCTCGACGCGATCGCCGCCTGCTTCATCGGCGGCACCGCGGTCACGGGTGGTGTCGGGAAGGTCTCCGGGGCGATCGTCGGGGCCCTCATCATGGGCGTGCTCAACATGGGCCTGTCGATCATGTCGGTCAACCCGGCGTGGCAGCAGGCCATCAAGGGGCTCGTCCTGCTGGCCGCCGTCGCGTTCGACCTGCTCAACAAGCGCAAGGCCAGCGGAGCCTGAGTCGCCGGCCGTCAGGCGAAGAGCTCCTCGCCCCACCAGCGTCCCGGCGCGGTGCCCGGCGGGCACGCGAAGACGGCCGACCCGGTGTGCTCGACGTACTCGTTGAGCAGGTCGGCGCCGGCCAACGCGCGCTGCATGGGCACGAACTGCCGCCCCGGGTGGCGCATGAAGGCGAGGAAGAACAGGCCGGCGTCAAGGTGCCCCACGCCGTCGGTGCCGTCGGTGAAGGTGTAGCCGCGGCGCAGCAGCCGTATGCCGCCGAGCCGGCTCGCGTGGGCGAGGCGCACGTGGGAGCGGGCGGGGACCACCGGATCGCCGTCCGGGCCCTTCGCGGCGAAGTCGGGTGGGTCGTGCTCACGGATGCGGCCCAGCGGGGCACCCTCCTTCTTGTCCCGGCCGATCACCTCCTGCTGCTCCTGCAGGCTCGTGCGGTCCCACACCTCGAGGTGCATCCGGATCCGGCGGGCGACGAGGTAGCTGCCGCCGACCATCCAGGACCCGCTGGCCGCCTCGTCGCCTCTCCCGACCCACACATGCCGGGTGAGGGCCTCGGGGTCCTCGGCCTGGAGGTTGCTCGTCCCGTCCTTGAAGCCGAACAGGTTGCGCGGAGTCGTATGGCTCGTCGAGGTCGACGAGGTGCGCCCGAAGCCGAGCTGCGACCACCGCACCGCCACGACTCCGACGCCGAGCCGCACGAGGTTGCGCACGGCGTGGACCGCGACCTGCGGGTCGTTGGCGCAGGCCTGGATGCACAGGTCGCCGCCGCAGCGCCGCGAGTCGAGCTGGTCACCGGCGAAAGGGGGCAGCTCCTCGAGCGCGGCAGGCTTCCTCGACGCCAGACCGAAGCGGTCGTCGAAGAGCAAGGGGCCAAAGCCGATGGTGATCGTCAGTCCGGACGCGGGCAGCCCGTAGGCCTCCCCGGTGTCCTCGGGGGGCCGGTGCGGGCCGCCGCCGACGAGACCGCCCGCCGCCGCCTCCGCACCGGCGGTCATCCGCTCCGCAGCCCGGGTCCACGTGCGCAGGAGCGCGGCGAGCTCGGCGCGGTCCGTCGTCACGACGTCGAGGGCGACGAAGTGCAGGTGGTCCTGGGCGGGAGTGACGATCCCGGCCTGGTGCTCGCCGTGGAAATCGATGGGCGCGTCGGGGCCGGCGCTCGGCGATGCCTGTCCGGGCCCGGCTCCCCCCGTGGCTCCCGCGGCGAGCCCTGCCGCGGCGGCCACGACGGCGGCCGAGGTGGACGCGCCGAGCAGCCGACGACGGCTGACGTGGACGCCGGCGTCCCGGGCACCCGCCCCGTGGGATACCGGCTCGGGCAGCCGCGTCACGTCGTCCCCACGACGCCGGACACCTCGGCCACCTCCTCGCTGAGGGCGTCGAGCGCCACCGTCAGCGCCTGCAGGTCTGCCTTGCTCAGCTGGGTGTAGAGTTGGTAGCCGTCACCGGCCTTGTGCGACTCGAGCAGCTTCGTCAGCGCCGCGAACTTCGCGTCGAGCTCCTCCTGCAGGTGTGCGTTGCGCGCCACGATGACCGGCTTGAGGGCGCCCACGGCCTGCTGGGAGCCGACGAGGTTGCCCTTGAAGTCCCACAGGTCGGTGTGCGAGTACCGCTCCTCCTCGCCCGTGAT
>NZ_DASSMH010000068.1:0-13792 GCF_035688975.1 Intrasporangium sp.
CCGGACCGGGGATCTAGAGTTGTCGCCGTGTCCCCCCGATCCGCGATCAGCCAGGCCAAGCGCCTCGTCGTCAAGGTCGGGTCCTCGTCCCTGACCGGCACCGACGGTGGGATCGACCTCGCGCGGCTCGTGGCGCTGGTGAACGCGCTCGCGCACAAGCACCTCGACGGCACGCAGATCGTCCTCGTCTCCTCCGGTGCCATCGCCGCGGGTCTCGGCCCGCTGGGCCTCAGCTCACGGCCCCGCGACCTCGCCACCCAGCAGGCGGCGGCCAGCGTCGGGCAGGGCGCGCTGCTCGCGGCATACACGCAGGCCTTCGCACCGCACAAGGTCACCGTCGGCCAGGTGCTGCTCACGGCCGAGGACGTCACGCGGCGCACTCACTACGCCAACGCCCGGCGCACGCTCGAGCGCCTCCTCGACCTCGGCGTGCTGCCCGTCGTCAACGAGAACGACACCGTGGCGACGAGCGAGATCCGATTCGGCGACAACGACCGGCTCGCGGCGCTCGTGGCGCACCTCATCGACGCCGATGCGCTCGTCCTGCTCTCCGACGTGGACGCGCTCTACGACGGGCCCCCCCACCGCCCCGGGAGCACCCGCATCCCGGTCGTGCGCGGACCGGAGGACCTCGCCGACGTCGTCGTCGCGGGCAGCGGCTCCAAGGTCGGCACCGGCGGGATGGTGACGAAGATCGAGGCGGCCCGGATCGCGACCGCGGCCGGCGTCGTGACGACGGTCACCGCGGCGGACCGCGTCATCCAGGTCCTCGCCGGCGAGGACGTCGGCACGGTGTTCCTCCCCATCGGGGTGCGCGGCCGCTCCCGCCGGCTGTGGCTCGAGCACGCCACGACGGCGCTCGGTCGGCTGGTCATCGACGCCGGGGCGGTGACCGCCCTCACCGAGCGGAAGAAGTCGCTGCTGCCCGCCGGGATCACCGCCGTCGAGGGCGCCTTCCACGAGGGTGACCCCGTGGACGTGTGCGCCCCGGATGGAGCCGTCATCGCCCGCGGCCTCGTCAACTACTCGGCCGCCGAGCTGCCGACCCTGCTCGGTCGGTCCACCCGCGACCTCGCCCGCGAGCTCGGCCCCGAGTACGAGCGGGAGGTCATCCACCGCGACGACCTCGTCGTCCTCTGAGGGGGCCTCCCGGGCGCGCGAAAGTGGCCACTCGACGGGGTTGGCAACGTCGAGTGGCCACTCGACGGGTTGAGAGGTCGAGTGGCCACTTCTGCACGGCGGGAAGGGCGCCTGCCGTCAGTGCTGGACTGCTCCCTCGGCGCCGTGCCCGGTCAGCGAGCGCACCTCCATCTCGGCATACTTCGCCGAGTCGAACTCCTTGCTCGTGATCGTCCCGATGTAGCCGAGGAGGAACCCGAGCGGGATCGAGATGATGCCGGGGTTATCCAAGGGGAACACGTGGAAGTCCACGCCCTGCATCATCGACGGGCTCTTGCCGGTCGCCGGGTCGATCGGCTTCCCGGACACGACGGGGCTGAAGATGATCAGCGTGAGCGCGCTGATCAGGCCGCCGTACATGCTCCACAGGGCGCCTCTGGTGTTGAACCGCTTCCAGAAGAGCGAGTAGAGGATCGTCGGCAGGTTCGCGCTCGCGGCCACGGCGAAGGCCAGCGCGACGAGGAAGGCGATGTTCTGCCCCATCGCGAAGATCCCGCCGATGATCGCCACGGCGCCCAGGACGAGCGCGGCGATGCGGGCCACCTTGA
Organism: Intrasporangium sp.; assembly: GCF_035688975.1. Classification (GTDB taxonomy): domain Bacteria; phylum Actinomycetota; class Actinomycetes; order Actinomycetales; family Dermatophilaceae; genus CALMNV01. Next base: position 1,728 of record NZ_DASSMH010000068.1, read on the forward strand.
CCTCCTCCTCGGGGGTGGCCTGCCCGTCCTTGACGACGGTGTTGTAGATGTCGTGCGACAGCGACGCGCTTGCCGTGATCGTCAGCCCGGCCACGACCGCGAGGATCGTCGCGAAGGCGACGCCGGAGATGATGCCGAGCAGCACCTCGCCACCGAGCTCGTAGGCGAGGAGTGGCGCGGCTGCGTTGACCCCGCCGGGAGCGGCCTTGATCGTCTTGGCGCCCACCAGCTCGGCTGCGCCGAAGCCCAGCACGAGCGTGAAGAGGTAGAACAGGCCGATGAGCCAGATGGCCCAGACCACCGAGCGGCGGGCCTCCTTCGAGGTCGGCACCGTGTAGAACCGCATGAGCACGTGCGGCAGGCCGGCCGTGCCGAGCACAAGCGCCATCGACAGGGAGATGAAGTCGACCGGGTTCTTGTACTGCAGGCCGGGCTGGAGCAGGTCACGGGCCGTGCCGTCGGGGTTCTTGGGCGTGGCTGCGACCGCGTCGCCAAGCAGCGTCGAGAGGTTGAGGCCGAACTTGCCGAGCACCCACAGCGTCATGACGCCGGCGCCGATGATGAGCAGGACGGCCTTGATCATCTGGACCCACGTCGTGCCCTTCATCCCGCCGTAGATGACGTAGACGAGCATGAGGATGCCGACGATGACGACGACGACGCGCTGGCCGAAGGTGCTGTCGATGCCGAGGAGGAGCGCGACGAGGCCGCCCGCCCCGGCCATCTGCGCGAGCAGGTAAAAGAACGACACCGCGAGAGTGGAGGTCGCTGCCGCGATGCGCACGGGTCGCTGCCTGAGCCGGAAGGAGAGCACGTCGGCCATGGTGTACTTCCCGACGTTGCGCAGCAGCTCGGCGACGAGCAGCAGCGCGACGAGCCACGCGACGAGGAAGCCGATGGAGTAGAGGAAGCCGTCGTAGCCGTTGAGCGCGATGGCGCCGGCGATGCCGAGGAAGGACGCCGCCGACAGGTAGTCACCGGCGATGGCGATGCCGTTCTGCCGGCCGCTGAACGCGCGGCCACCGGCGTAGTACTCAGCCGCGCTGCGGTTGCCCCTGGAGACCTTGATGACGATGCCGAGGGTGAACAGGACGAAGACGGCGAAGATGGCGATGTTGAGGGTCGGGTTGCCGACCGTCGTCGCGGTCGGCGCGAGCGACGCGATGCCTGTGCTCACAGCGCCCCTCCCATCCGTCGCGCGAGGGCCTCGCTGCGGGAGTCGAACTCGCGGTCGGCCCAGCGGGCGTAGTACATGGTGATCGCGAACGTCGTGACGAACTGCAGGAGCCCGAGCACGAGGCCCCACGTGATGTTGCCCACGACCCGGGTGCCCATGAAGCTCTTGGCGAAGACCGAGAGCAGGACGTAGAGGAAGTACCACGCCAGGAAGAATCCGGTCATCGGGAACACGAACTTGCGGAACCTCGAACGGTGCTCCGCGAAGTCACGACTGTTCTGCAGGGCGACGTAGGGGTCGTCTCTTCGGTCTGGAGCCACGTTGCTCACCAGCCACCTCCATTGGCGTAACCGGACCAGGTGTCCGGCCCGCCCATTGTGGTCGGCCGGACGCCTGAACGGTGGGATGCGTTCAGTCTAGAACTGTGTCGTCGGTCTCATGGCCGCGCAGGTGCCACAGACCGGAGCGGCGCTCCTCCTCGAGCTCCTGCTGGGTCGCGGCGCGGGCGGCATACCGCTCCGTGTGCGCCTCCCGCTTCTCGTCCCGCGTGGGACGCGCGGTCTCCCCGAGGCGCAGGTCGGAGCCGCGCGCGCCGAGCAGCTCCGCGCCGGACTGCAGCGTGGGTTCCCAGTCGAAGACGACGGCGTCGTCGGTGGCCCCGATGACCACGGTGTCGCCCGCGACCGCGCCGGCCTTGTAGAGCTCGTCCTCGACGCCGAGCCGGGCCAGCCGGTCGGCGAGATAGCCGACCGCCTCGTCGTTGCTGAAGTCGGTCTGGCGCACCCACCGGGTCGGGCGCTCCCCGACGACCCGGAAGAAGTCGCCGTCAGGGCCCTGCTCGCGCCGCACCGTGAAGCCCGTGTCGTCGACGCTGCGAGGCCGCAGCACGACCCGCGGCGGTGGCGCGTGCTCGGTCTCCGCCCGGGCCGCCTCGACGTGATGGGCCAGGGCGTAGGCCAGCGGGTCGAGCCCCTGGTGGGCGACCGCGGAGACGATGAACACCTCGAGGCCGCGGGCCTCGAGATCCGGCTTGACGAGCTCGGCGAGCTCGCGGGCCTCGGGCACGTCCGCCTTGTTCAGCACGACGAGGCGGGTGCGCTCGGCGAGCGGCCGGCCGCCGAGCTCGGCGTCGGGCACGTAGAGGCCCAGCTCGTGCTCGATGACGTCGAGGTCGGTCATCGGGTCACGGCCCGGCTCCAGCGTCGCGCAGTCGACGACGTGGACGAGGACCGAGCAGCGCTCCACGTGGCGCAGGAACTCGAGGCCCAGGCCCTTGCCCTCGTGGGCGCCGGGAATGAGACCCGGCACGTCCGCCACGGTGAAGCGGCTCGACCCGGCGGTGACGACGCCGAGGTTGGGCACGAGGGTGGTGAAGGGGTAGTCGGCGATCTTGGGCCGGGCCGCGGACAGGACCGACACGAGGGAGGACTTGCCGGCGCTCGGGAAGCCGATGAGGGCCACGTCCGCGAGGGACTTCAGCTCCAGCACGACGTCGAGCTCCTCGCCGGGCTCGCCCAGGAGGGCGAAGCCAGGCGCCTTGCGCCGGGCGGAGGCGAGGGCCTTGTTGCCGAGGCCGCCTCGTCCGCCCCGCGCGATGACGTGCTCGGCCCCCATGCCGACGAGGTCGGCCAGCACGTGGCCGTCGGAGTCCTTGACCACGGTGCCCTCGGGGACGGGCAGGACGAGGTCGGCCCCGTCGGCCCCGTTGCGCTCGTCCCCGGCGCCGGGCGCGCCGTTCTGGGCCTTGCGGTGCGGGTTGCGGTGGTAGTCGAGCAGTGTCGTCGACTGCGGGTCGACCCGGAGGACGACGGAGCCCCCGCGCCCGCCGTTGCCGCCGTCGGGACCGCCGAGCGGCTTGAACTTCTCCCGCTTGACGGACGCGACGCCGTGCCCGCCGGAGCCCGCGCTCAGGCGGAGCGTGACGCGGTCGACGAAGTTCACAGGCATGGGGTCACTCTCTCAGACGGGGGGAGGGAGGCGGCATACGCGCGGGTATGCCGCCTGGCCGGGGAAACGCGGAAGGGGCGGGCCGACCTGGCCCGCCCCTTCCGGCGATGTGCTGGAGCGTCACTCGGCGGCGACGGTCTCCGCCTGCTCGATGTTGACCGTCTTGCGGCCCCGCTTGGTGCCGAACCGCACCGCCCCGGCGACGAGCGCGAACAACGTGTCGTCCCCGCCGCGGCCCACACCCTCACCCGGGTGGAAGTGGGTGCCACGCTGCCGAACCAGGATCTCCCCGGCATTGACGGTCTGACCACCGAAGCGCTTGACGCCGAGCCGCTGTGCGTTGGAGTCGCGACCGTTGCGGGTCGAGGACGCACCCTTCTTGTGTGCCATGTCAGTGTCCTTCTTCTCGTGTCCGTCGCGCGGTCAGGCGTTGATCGCCGTGATCTTGACCTGGGTCAGCGGCTGACGGTGACCCTGACGCTTCTTGTACCCGGTCTTGTTCTTGTACTTCAGGATGACGATCTTGGGACCCTTGGCCGGCTTGACGACCTCGGCCGTGACGGTGGCGGCGGCGAGCCGGTCGGTGTCGCTCGTCACGGTCGTGCCGTCGACGAGCAGGAGCGGCGTGAGCTCCACGCTGTCCCCCGGCTGACCGGTCACCTTGTCGATGAGCAGGACGTCGCCGACGGAGACCTTTTCCTGGCGACCACCAGCGCGAACAATCGCGTACACGGGAAACTCACTCTCTTGTCAGGGGTGGCGTGCCACTTTCGGCACCGGCCCGTCAACACGGCCCCGGTGGGCGCACCGAGGAGCCAGACTACCGGCTGGGTCCGCGTCGGACCAAACCGGCTCAGGCCTGGCCAGGTGTCTGTATGCCGTCGAGGTCGCCGCCCGGCGCCGACTCTGCGCCGCCCGCACCGCCGGTCGGGCCACTCGCGCCGCCTGCGCCACGCGGCGGCCCCGCAGGGGCGATCACGCGGCCGTGCCGGCGACGGGGCCGCGCTCCCGCGGCGGGGACGACGGTCTGCGGCTGGTCGAGCACGGGCTGGGCGGGCTCCGGCTGGGGCGGCCCGGGCTGGGCCGGCTCCGGGTGGACCGGCTCCGGGTGGACCGGCTCCGGGTGGACCTGCTCCGGGTGGACCGGCTCCGGGTGGACCGGCTCCGGGTGGACCGGCTCCGGCTGGGTCTGCTCCGGCTGGGCCGCCTCGGGCCGAGCCGGCGCGTGCGCCGCCTCCTCGGCGTGGCCTCGCTTGAGGGCGGCGGCGTGGGCGGCCGCCGCGATCTGGGCCGCGGTCGGCCCGCCTGAGGGTCGCGGCTGCTCGGCGGGCGAGGCGCCGTTCCCCGAGCCGTCGCCGGTGCTCGCTGCGAGCTCGCCGCGGCGTCCGCGACGGCCACGTCCCGCCGCCTGCGGCGGCTCCAGGGGCTCGGGCCCCTTGTCCACCGGCTCGCTGGAGATGATGAAGCCGCGGCCGTTGCAGTGCTCGCACGTGTGCGAGAACACCTCGATGAGTCCGGCGCCGACGCGCTTGCGGGTCATCTGCACCAGGCCCAGGGACGTCACCTCGGCGACCTGGTGCTTGGTGCGGTCCCGGCCAAGGCACTCGAGGAGCCGGCGCACGACGAGGTCGCGGTTGGACTCGAGCACCATGTCGATGAAGTCGATGACGATGATGCCGCCGATGTCGCGCAGCCGCAGCTGACGCACGATCTCCTCGGCCGCCTCGATGTTGTTCTTGGTGACCGTCTCCTCGAGGTTGCCGCCGGAGCCGATGAACTTGCCGGTGTTGACGTCGACGACCGTCATGGCCTCGGTCCGGTCGATGACGAGGGAGCCTCCCGAGGGCAGCCAGACCTTGCGGTCCATGGCCTTGGCCAGCTGCTCGTCGACGCGGTGCTGCGTGAACAGGTCCACCGGCCCGGTCCACTTCGTGACCCGGTCGGCGAGGTCAGGTGCGACCGACGTGATGTAGGGGTGGATCTCCTCCCAGGCCTGCTCACCGGAGACCAGCAGCTGCTTGAAGTCCTCGTTGAAGACGTCCCGGATCACGCGGACGGTCAGGTCCGGCTCGCCGTGCAGGAGCAGCGGAGCGGTGCCGGTGCCGCTCGACCCCGAGGGGTTGCCGTTCTTCTTGCGCCCCTTGGACTTGCCGGCCTTGGGCGAGGACGCCGCTTCGGCCCGGGCGGAGATGTCCGCCCAGGTGCGGGTGAGGCGCTCGACGTCGGCGCGCAGCTCCTCCTCGCTCGCCCCCTCCGCGGCCGTGCGCACGATGACGCCCGCATCCTCGGGCACGACCTCGCGCAGGATCTTCTTCAGGCGGGCCCGCTCGGTGTCGGGCAGCTTGCGAGAGATGCCCGTCATCGACGAGTTGGGCACGTAGACCAGGTAGCGGCCGGGCAGCGAGATCTGCGACGTGAGACGCGCGCCCTTGTGGCCGATCGGGTCCTTGGTGACCTGGACGAGCACGGTCTGGCCGGACTCGAGGGCGTTCTCGATGCGCTTGGGCTGGCCCACCTCGAGCCCCGCAGCGTCCCAGTTGACCTCACCGGCATACAGCACGGCGTTGCGGCCCTTGCCGATGTCGACGAAGGCGGCCTCCATCGAGGGCAGGACGTTCTGCACCCGCCCGAGGTAGATGTTGCCGGCCATGGACACGGAGTTCGCCTGGTCGATGTAGTGCTCCACGAGGACGCCGTCCTCGAGCACGCCCATCTGGGTGCGGCCGTCCTTGTTGCGCACGACCATGACGCGGTCCACGCTCTCGCGACGGGCGAGGAACTCCGCCTCGGTGATGACCGTGCGGCGACGGCCCGCCTCGCGGCCCTCGCGGCGACGCTGCTTCTTGGCCTCGAGCCGGGTCGAGCCGCGGACGCCGGTCGGCTCGTCGGGCTGGGCACGGAGCTCGCGCACGCGCCCAGTCGGCACCCCCTCGTCCAGGGCGTCCGCAGAGCCGGTCCGACGGCGCCGGCGACGGCGGCGGGTCGGGCCGCCCTCCTCCTCGACCTGCTCGGAGTCCGGGGCGACCCCTGCGGTCTCCGGCTCCTCGTCGCCGGTCTCGGCCTCCCGGTCGGGTTCCCCGGCATACTCCTCCGCCTCGACCTCGTCACCGCCGGTGGCGGCGCGGGGCCGACGGCCCTTGCCGCCCCGGCGACGACGGGAACGCCGGCCGATGAGCTCGTCCTCGGAGGCCTCGGGGATCCCAGGGACCTCGGCGATCCCAGGGACCTCGGGGGCCTCGGACACGCCCGAGACCTCGGACACCTGCCGCTGCATACCGGCGCCCTCAGTCTCGTCCGCGCGCTCCTCGAACGTGACCGGCTGGGCGGCCGGCGCGGAAGCGGAGCGACGACGCCGGGGCGGCGCGGCGGTGGCAGCCCCCGGGTCCGGCGGCTGGAAGAGGACGCTGAAGGTGGGCATGGTCGGCGTCGACGGCGTCTCGTCCGGCTCAGCGGCCTCGCCGCGATCTCCAGCCTCCTGCGGGGCACGCTCCGGAGCGGCCTCGTGCGGGGCGGCGACGTCGGCGACGTCGGCGACGTCGGCACGGGGCATCCCGAGGGCGGCATCCAGGGCGTCGAGCACGGGCTGGTCCACGAGCGGCTCGTCCGGCAGGAGCGCGGCAGGGGGCTCGGCCGGCGTGGTCACCTTGCGCGTGGCGCGCTTGCGGGCGGCCTTCTTGACGGGAGCCGCCACGGCGGCCTCCGCGCCATCGCCGGTCGTCGGCTCACCCTCGCCCGGTGCTGACGGGGCAGCGTCGGTCGCCGCCTGAGGCACCTCCGCCATCGCGGCTGCGTTCTTCGCCGTCTTGCGCGGTGCCCGTTTGCGCGGCGCCGGCTTCTCGGCCGGGGCCTCTGCCACCGGCTCGGCGCCGGCATCCGGCATCGGCTCCTCTGACGGTGCCGCGGTGAGCTCGTCGGTCGGCGCCTCAGTGAGCTCGTCGGTCGGCGCCTCTGACGGTGCCTCGGTGAGCTCGTCGGTCCGCCCGTCGGTGGGCGCCTCTGGCGGTGCGTCTGTCGGCGCGCCAGTCTGGGCGTCGGTCGGCAGCTCGGTCGGTTCGGGAAGGAACGAGCCGCCGGTGTCGTCGCCCTCGGGGCCGGTGGTGGTGTCGTTGGGTGCCATCTCGGCAGCCTCCTGTCGGGTGCGGTGTGGTCCACACCCGGCCGAGGCCACCGCCACCGCACCAACGCGGTTGCTGTTTTCGTCGAGCCGCGTCTGCGGCGGGACGGAAGTCGTATCGCTACACCTGGCCGGTTCGCGCTCTGCGCGGCACCGGCTCAGGTGCCGTCGACCTTCTCGTCGGCAGCCAGTGGGTCGGCCACCCTCACGGTTGCGGTGTTGAGCGGCCCCTGAGCCATTCGCGTCACCAGCGGTGGACGCGGCGGGCGCAGGTCGGCGATCTCACGCAGCGCGGTCAGAATGTCGTCGGGGCGAACGGCGGGTGTGGTGTGCCGAACGACCAAGCGAAGTATCGCACAGTCCCGCCCTTCGCCGTGAGTCGACACGGCTGCCGCGACGATGGGGGCCCGCACGTCGAAGGTCCGCGGGCCCGACTTCGTCATCCGCGTCACCTGAGCCTGCTCCCGGGTCAGGAGCACGTCGACGGCCGCTCGGAGCACCGGCACCGCCAAGCCGCCGAACTCCAGCCGCCAGTCGCTCGCCTGCAGCCGGTCGGCGAGCGCCCCCGCCCCGGCCTCGACGACCTCAAGGATGTCGAGGCCCTCCGGGAGGGCCGCGTCGAGGGCCACCCGCACCGCCTCCGGGTCGACCCGCCGGGTCACCGAGATCTCGACGTACTCCGCCTCGCTGGCCGTGCCCGTGGCTGCCGCGTTGGCATAGGAGATCTTGGGATGCGGATGGAAGCCGGCCGAGAAGGCCATCGGCACGTCCGCGCGGCGCAGCGCCCGCTCGAGCGCCCGCTGGAAGTCGCGGCTCGAGGAGAAGCGCAGCCGGCCCCGCTTGGCGTAGCGGACGCGCAGCTTCTGGACGGCGGGGTCCGGACTCGGACCCTCGGGGACGCGCTGACGGGCCATGCGGCGAGGGTACGGGACCGCCGCTACGCCGGGGTCCCGTGCTCCCGCGACCGGCGCTCGTCGGCCCGGAGGCGCCGCTCGGCCGCCTCCGCCTCGTCCATCCGCGTGGCCTCGGCCAGCGTGGGTGCCGTGCCACCCAGGCTCGCCGGCAGGAACTTGAGATCGGCTCCGGTGAGTGGCTCATATGCCGCGCGCAGCATGCCGAGCAGGTCCGCCATGACCGCCTTGTAGCGCGAGGTCACCTCCACCGGGTCCTCCTCCGCGGCGACCGTGATCGGCTGCCCCACCGACAGGAGGATCGGCACCCGGGTCCGCCCGAGCCGCCTCGGGTGCCCCTTCGTCCACACCCGCTGCGACCCCCAGATGACCACGGGCAGGATCGGCACGCCGGCCTGCGCCGCCATCCGCGCGGCGCCCGACTTGAAGTCCTTGAGCTCGAAGGACCGCGAGATCGTCGCCTCCGGGAACACGCCGACGATCTCGCCGGCTCTCAGGGCGTCGACGGCGGCGGCATACGACGCGGCGCCGGCGGTGCGGTCGACGGGGATGTGCCTCATCGCCCGCATGAGGGGCCCGCTCACCGGATGGGTGAAGACGCTCTCCTTGGCCAGGAACCGCACCACCCGCTTGGCGCGAAGGACCGCGAGACCGGCATACGTGAAGTCCAGGTAGCCCGTGTGGTTGACGACCATGACGGCGCCGCCGCTGCGTGGGACGTTCTCCTCGCCGGTGATGGTGAACCGCAGCCCCTGCGCGGCGAACAGGCCACGGGCCAGGGCGATGACCGAGTCGTAGACGGGCTCCATGGCGCCTACTCTGCCCTGCGCCCGCCACGGCCTCACACTCCCTGGCCTCCAACCCAGATATCTGCGGGGCTGGATAGCGTCCTGGCGCTACCCAGCCCCCCAGTTGTCTGCGGGGGTGGGTAGCGCCAGGACAGTGCCTGACCCCGCAGACAACTGGGGGGAGAGCGCGAGGGTGGGCGGTCGAAAGCCGGTCGAGCGCACCGCGGCACCCGTGGAAGGATTGCGCGCATGAATGACGCCCCTGCCGCCCACGCGCCACAGATCCCCGACCGCCCCTCGCTCGACGGGCTCGAGGACAAGTGGGCGCAGGTATGGGCCGAGCAGGCGACCTACCGCTTCGACCGGGACGCGCCGAGGGAGCGAGTCTTCTCGATCGACACCCCGCCGCCCACCGCGAGCGGCTCCCTCCACGTCGGGCACGTCTTCTCCTACACGCACACCGACTGCATGGCGCGCTACAAGCGGATGCGGGGGTTCGAGGTCTTCTACCCGATCGGCTGGGACGACAACGGCCTGCCGACCGAGAAGCGGGTGCAGAACTACTACGGCGTGCGCGGCGACGCGACCCTGCCCTACCAGCCCGACCTCGAGCCGCCGTTCCGCGGCACGACCAAGGCCGTGCGGGCCGCCGACGAGAAGCCGATCAGCCGGCAGAACTTCATCGAGCTCTGCGACGAGCTCACGGTCAAGGACGAGGAGGCCTTCGAGTCCCTCTTCCGTCGCCTGGGCTTCTCGCTCGACTGGTCGATCTCCTACCGCACCATCGACGACCGGTCCCGGGCCACCGCCCAGCAGGCCTTCCTGCGCAACCTCGCCCGCGGCGAGGCCTACCAGGCCGAGGCGCCAGGCCTCTGGGACGTCACCTTCCAGACCGCGGTGGCGCAGGCCGAGCTCGAGGCGCGGGACTACCCCGGGGCCTACCACCGGGTGGCCTTCCACCGCACGGACCAGCCCGGCGGCGTCATCCCCATCGAGACGACGCGCCCCGAGCTCATCCCGGCCGTCGTCGCGCTCATCGCCCACCCCGACGACGAGCGCTACCGGCCGCTCTTCGGCACGACCGTCACCTCGCCCCTGTTCGGCGTCGAGGTCCCCGTCCTCGCGCACCCGGCCGCCGAGATGGACAAGGGCGCCGGCATCGCCATGTGCTGCACGTTCGGCGACCTCACCGACGTGATGTGGTGGCGCGAGTTGCGGCTGCCGACGCGCTCGATCCTGGGCCGCACCGGGCGCGTGGCTCAGGAGACGCCGGAGTGGATCGCGGGCGGGCCCGGGGAGCGGCTGTATGCCGTGGAGCTGGCCGGCCGCACCGCCCACAGCGCCCGCGAGGCGGTCGTCGCGGCGCTGCGCGCGTCCGGCGACCTCCAGGGCGAGCCGACGCCGACGCAGCGCAAGGCCAACTTCTACGAGCGGGGCGAGAAGCCGCTCGAGATCGTCACCTCCCGCCAGTGGTACATCCGCAACGGCGGCCGCGATGCCGAACTCAACGCAGCGCTCATCGGACGCGGCCGCGAGATCGAGTTCCACCCCACCTTCATGCGCGCCCGCTACGAGAACTGGGTGTCCGGGCTCAACGGCGACTGGCTCATCTCGCGGCAGCGCTTCTTCGGCGTGCCGATCCCGGTGTGGTACGCGCTCGATGAGCACGGGGAGGTCGACTACGACCGCGTCCTCGTGCCGGCGGAGGGCTCCCTGCCGGTCGACCCCGCGGCCCAGGCCCCGGAGGGTTACGACGAGTCACAGCGGGGCCGGCCGGGCGGCTTCGTCGGCGACCCCGACGTCATGGACACGTGGGCGACCTCGTCGCTGACGCCCCAGATCGCCGGCGACTGGCGGGCCACCGAGCACGACCCTGACGGCCTCTTCCACCGGGTCTTCCCGATGGACATGCGGCCGCAGGCCCACGACATCATCCGGACCTGGCTCTTCTCGACCGTCGTGCGTTCCCACCACGAGCATGGCTGTGTGCCGTGGTCTGACGCGGCGATCAGCGGCTGGATCCTCGACCCAGAGCGCAAGAAGATGAGCAAGTCCAAGGGCAACGTCGTCACCCCCGAGGACGTCGTCAGGGAGAACAGCGCGGATGCCGTGCGCTACTGGGCCGCGTCCGGGCGGCTCGGCACCGACGCGGCCTACGACCCGGGGCGAATGAAGGTCGGCCGCCGCCTCGCGATCAAGGTCCTCAACGCGAGCAAGTTCGCCCTCTCCTTCGGCGAGGTCGACGGCGACGGTGCCGCGGCGGTGACGCATCCGCTCGACCAGAGCATGCTCGCGGCGCTCGCCGACGTCGTGGACAAGGCCACGGCCGGCTTCGAGTCGTGGGACTACACCCGCTCGCTCGAGGTGACCGAGACGTTCTTCTGGACCTTCTGCGACGACTACCTCGAGCTCGTCAAGGACCGCGCCTACGGCGGCCGGGGCGACGCTGCCGCCGCGAGCGCCCGGGCCGCGCTGCGGCTGGCCCTCGACGCGCTGCTGCGCCTGCTCGCGCCCTTCCTGCCCTATGCCACGGAGGAGGTGTGGTCGTGGTTCGCGGTCGGTTCGGTGCACCGCCGGCAGTGGCCCAGCCGGTCCGAGCTGCCCACCGGCGGTGACGCCCGCGTCCTCGGCGCGGTCGGCGAGGCGCTGGCCGGGGTGCGCAAGGTCAAGTCCGAGGCCAAGGTGGGCATGCGGGCCGAGGTGCGGTCCATGACCCTTGCGGGGCCCGAGCCGCTCCTCGCGGCGGTCCGGGCAGCCGAGGACGACCTGCGCGCGAGCGGCCGGATCACCGACCTGGCGTATGCCGTGGGCGAGATCCTCGAGGTGCGCGACGCCGAGCTCGTGCCCGCGGAGAAGAAGCCCGCCTGACCCCCTCCCCCCAGTCGAGTGGCCACTTCGGCACGGACGGCCCGCACCAAACTGGCCACTCGACCGACCGCTGGCGCCCCCACCCAAGTCGAGTGGCCACTTCCGCACGGCTCAGCCCGCACCAAACTGGCCACTCGACTGACCGCCACAGTCGAGTGGCCACATCCGCACGGCTCAGGCCCGGGAGAGGTCCCAGACAGCAGCCCACGGCACGTCGCAGCCCCCCACCCCCAGGCGTCGGGAGACGAAGGCGTCCCGCG
>NZ_DASSMH010000069.1:0-26296 GCF_035688975.1 Intrasporangium sp.
CCCGGCGGCATACATCCCGAGGATCTGCGCGGACCCCCACGCCCAGGTCGTTCCGCCGAGGGAGGTCGCGGTGAGCAGCAGGACGAGGCTGACCGAGAGCAGCGCGATGCCGGCCCGGTCGATGACCACCTCGCGGTCCACGTGCTCGAGGTGGAGGGAGCGCTGGATGCCGACGAAGGCCGCGAGACCGACGGGGAGGGTGATGAAGAACAGCCAGCGCCAGCCGAAGTGGTCCGTGACGAAGCCGCCGACGAGAGGTCCGGCGATGGATGAGACGCCGAAGACCGCCCCGAGCAGGCCTTGGTACCGGCCCCGCTGCCGTGGGGGGACGATGTCGCCGATGATGGTCTGCGACAGCGCCATCAGGGTGCCCATGCCCGCGCCCTGGATGGCCCGGGCCAGGACGAGCACCCAGAAGTTGGGCGTCAGGCCGGCCACGACGCTGCCGACCAGGAAGACGGCGGTCCCCGCGAGGTAGAAGCCGCGCCGCCCGTAGATGTCGGAGAGCTTGCCGACGATGGGGACGCTGATGGCGCTGACCAGCATCGCCGCCGTAGCCAGCCAGGAGTAGTGCTCCATGCCGCCCAGCTCGGCGACGATCCGCGGCATCGCGGGTCCGACGATGGTCTGGCTGATCGAGGCGACGAGCATCCCGAGCATGAGGGCGCCGAAGATCCGGCGTGCCCGGGGGTCGAGGCGCGTGTCGAGAGGCGTCGTGGCGCGGGTCGGGGTCGGGGAGGGGGTCGTCGGCATGCCCGCGAGCCTAAGGCCTTTGTTGCACACCGTGCAAATTTGCACGGTGTGCATACCGATGCGTACCATCGGGCGCATGGATCTCGGTGCCGACGGACTGCGGGTGCGCAAGAAGCGCGAGACGCGCGAGGGGCTCCACCGAGCCGCGCTCGACCTGGTCGAGGAGAAGGGCTTCGCGGCGGTCACGACCGAGGAGATCGCCGCGCGGGCCGGCGTCAGCACGCGCACCTTCTTCAACTACTTCTCGTCGAAGGATGCCGCCGTGCTCGGCACCGGCCCCGAGGACCTTGCCGAGGCGGCCGAGCTGCTCCGCAGCCGGCCGGCCGAGGAGCCGCCGCTGGAGGCGCTGCGCCGGGTCGCGCACGCGATGCTCTCGCCCGCGACGGTGGACCCGGCTCTGCGGCTCCAGCGGCGGCGCGTCCTCGTCGGGGAGCCGTCGCTCGCGCCCGCCGTCGTGGCCTCCAACATCCGCGTCGAGAACTGCCTCACGGAGGCGCTGGCCACCCGTCTGGGCGACGCCGCGGACGACCTGCGGGTCCGGCTCACGGTCGCCGCGGCGCTGGCGGCCGTGCGCGCCAGCCTCGAGCACCATCAGAACGGCGCCTCCGGGTCGGTGGAGGACTCCATCGACACGGCGTTCGCGCTGCTCGCCGTCGGCCTCGGCGCAGACGAGAGCAGGCTCGGCTGAGCCAAGGCGTGAGGATCGACCGAGCGCCAGCGAGGGAGGACCGGAGCGCCGGTTCGGCGCAGACGAGAGCAGGCTCGGCTGATCCCGCAGGATGGGGGCATGACCGGACAGAGCGGAGTCGTCTTCCCCCTCGCCGGCGACCGGCGCAGCACGACGGCGACCGGCCGTGCCGTCGTCGCGGACGCCCTGCGGGCCGTGGACCCCCTCGGGGCCGCGGCCGCCCAGGCAGAGCCCAACTGGCGCCGGGGCTACCTGCCGCACTTCCGGCGGCTCGTCGAGGCCGGGCTCCCGTCGGCCGCCGCCGCGCAGGGCATCGCCCGCGACGGCCTCGCGTCGTTGCACGGGCGGATGCGCTGGCGGCCGGCCGGAGAGGGCGGCGTCGACCTGCCGCTGTCCGACGCCTTCAGCGGTGACGCCGCGCCCGTGCTGTCCTCGGAGACGGTGCGCGGCCAGGGGCAACCGGACCGTGCGCTCAGCCTGCCGTATGCCGGTGCACGCCTCTCCGGTGACGCCCTGCTGAGGCAGCTCGACGCCTGGGTGGCAGCCGGGACGGTCGAGCCGTCGTGCGCCGAGGCGGTGGGCGCGGTCGTCGCGCACCCGGAGTGGCTGGACGTGCGGGACTGGCGCGTCGTGGTCCTCGGGGCAGCAGCCGAGATGGGCCCGCTGCGGTCGCTGCTGCGCTGGGGGGCCGACGTCGTCGCTGTGGACCTGCCGCGCCGAGAGCTGTGGTCGCGGCTGCTGTCCGACACGCGCTCCCTCGCCGGCTCGCTCACCGTGCCCGTGAGGCCGGGGGACGGCGACCTCGCGGCCCGGGCGGGCGCCGACCTCGTGCACGCCCCGGCGGCCACGGCACGCTGGCTCGAGGAGCTCGAGGGCCCGGTCGTCATGGGCAACTACGTCTACGCCGACGGCGAGACCAACGTGCGGGTCTCCATGGCCGTCGACGCCGTGTCCGAGCACGTCGTCGCGCAGCGGGGCGTCCACGAGGTGGCGCTCGCCTTCCTGGCCACCCCCACCGACGTCTTCGCGGTGCCCAGGGAGACCGTCGAGCGCTCGGTCGCCAGCTACGGTCGCAGCCGCGCGGCCACGGTGCTGCGGGTGCCGCTGCGCGCCCTGAGCGGCGGCCGACTGCTGCGGCGCAACTACGTCCCGGATGCGGGACCCGGCATCAACGACAGCGTGGTGCTCCAGCAGGGGCCCAACTACCTCCTCGCCAAGCGGCTGCAGCGGTGGCGAGCGACCGAGCACCGGGCGCGTGGGGGCCTCGCCTCGCTCCACGTCGCCCCGCCGACCCGCACCCGCTCGGTGCTGAAGAACCGGGCGCTCGCGGCGGCATACGCCGGGGCCCACCGCTTCGGGATCGAGGTCTTCGAGCCCGGCACCGCCAACACGCTCATGGCCGCGCTCCTCGTGCACGACCTGCGCACGGGCAGCCCGGTGCACCCGCACCCGTGGCAGGACGAGGCGTATGCCGCGGCGCACGGCGGCCTGTGGACGGCGGCCTACCACTCCCGCAGCGCCCTCGGTCTCGCCGCCCTCCTCGGGTGGGCCTCGGCGCGGTGAGTCGCGTGTCTCAATTGCGTACTGAGGTTGGCGCATCGGGGCCCGACCCCGGATGCTTCTCCCATGGGTGAGCACGTGGCGCAGGAGCCGCGACTGGTCGACGCCCGGGCGCCGGAGCACGGCCTCGGGGGCACCTTCAGCGCGCCACGCACGCTCGTGCCCGCCCTGCTCGCTGCCATCGCCTACGTCGACCCCGGCAACTTCGGCGTCAACATCACCTCGGGCGCGCAGCATTCCTACGCCCTCGTGTGGGTCGTCGTCTTCGCGAGCACGTCGGCCATGGTGATCCAGTACCTCGCGGCCAAGCTCGGCATGGTCACCGGCATGAGCCTGGCGGAGCACAGCGCACGCCGTTTCCCCGGCCTCGGGCGCGTCCTGCTCTGGACCCAGGCCGAGATCGTCGTCATCGTGACGGACCTCGCGGAGATCGTCGGCGGCGCCATCGCGCTGTACCTGCTCTTCGGGGTGCCCCTCATGTGGGGTGCCGTCGCGGTGACGGCCTTCAGCCTCCTCGTGCTCTACCTCAAGGTGCATGGGCGCAGCCACTTCGAGTCGGTCGTCCTCGTCCTGCTCGCCGTCATCATCGCCTCGCTGCTCTGGCAGGTCCTGGTCGCCGAGGTCGACTCCGTGCAGCTGCTTCGCTCCGTCGTCCCCGGCCCGCTCGACTCGTCCGCTGCCCTGCTGGCCGTCGGCATCGTCGGCGCCACGGTCATGCCGCACGCCCTGCACTTCCACTCGGCCGCCTCGCGCGCTCGGGACGACGGCACGGTCGAGCCCTCACAGGAGGCGCGCCTGCGCGCGGGCCGCCACACGGTGCGCTCCGTCGTTCTCGCCATGACCGTCGCGGGCGCCGCGAACATCAGCCTCGTGGCCTTCTCCGCCGCGCTGCCGGCGGAGGCGGGCGCGAGCATCGAGACGGCGTATGCCGCCCTGGGCGACCACGCGGGTCAGATCGGGGCGACGATGCTCGCCGTCGCGCTGCTCGCATCGGGCCTGGCGTCGACGCTCGTGGGGGTGCAGACGGGGGACGTCGTGATGGCCGGCTTCGGCAAGCGCCCCATCCCCGCCCTGCTGCGTCGGATGCTGGCCGTCGTGCCGGCCCTGGTCGTCCTCGGCCTGGGCGTCGAGCCGACCCGCGCCCTCGTCTGGAGCCAGGCCGTGCTCAGCTTCGCCCTGCCGGGCACGCTCATCCCGCTCCTCATCTTCACGCACGACCGCAGGGTCATGGGCGTCCTTGCCAACCACCGGGGCACGACGGCCGTCGCCTCGGTCATCACGGCCGTCATCGTCGGCCTCTGCGCCTTCCTCGTCGTGGGCGGCGGTTCCTGAGCCGTCGGGGCGGCATGGCAGGCTGGGGAGCCCATCCAGCGTCGGAAGGCCCTCGCGTGGCGCGAACTCTCCTCCCTCCGGTCGTGGCCGAGGGCCCTGCCCTGCACGCGCTGCGCCTCGAGGTCCGCGACTTCCTGTCCCAGCAGATCGACGCGGGGGTCTTCGTCCCGCACGTCGACACGTGGCTGACCCGCTGGGACCGTGACTTCACCCGTGAGCTCGCACGCCGCGGCTGGCTGGGCATGGTCATCCCGCGGGAGTACGGCGGCCAGGGGCGCACCTACCTGGAGCGGTTCGTCGTCACCGAGGAGCTGCTGGTCGTGGGGGCGCCCGTGGCGGCCCACTGGGTGGCGGAGCGGCAGATCGGGCCCGCGCTCCTGCGGTACGGCACCGAGGAGCAGAAGCAGGCCTTCCTGCCGGCGATCAGCCGGGGCGAGGTGGTGTTCGGGATCGGGATGAGCGAGCCCGACTCAGGCTCGGACCTCGCCAGCGTGCGCACCCGGGCGGAGCGGGTCGAGGGCGGCTGGCGACTGACGGGGACCAAGGTGTGGACCTCGGGCGCCCACGAGGCGGACGCGTTCTTCGCGCTGGCCCGGTCGGCGCCCCTCGACCCGAAGCATCGGCACGAGGGGCTCAGCCAGTTCATCGTCGACCTGCACGCGCCGGGAGTGCAGATCCGGCCGATCGTCTCGATGGGCGGTGACCACCACTTCAACGAGGTGCACCTCGACGGCGTCCTCGTCCCCGACGACCGCGTCCTCGGTCGTCTGGGCGACGGGTGGCGGCAGGTGACCGCGGAGCTCGGCTTCGAGCGCAGCGGCCCGGAGCGCTTCCTCTCGACGTTCCAGCTGCTCGCCGCCGCCGCCTCGGCCATGCATGACGGCGCGCTGCCCCAGGACCCCGGGCTCGGTCGGCACGTGGCCCGCGTGGCCGCGCTGCACCAGATGTCGTTCGCCGTCGCGACGGCGCTGGAGTCGCACGAGGACGCCGACACCGCAGCCGCGGTGGTCAAGGTGCTCGGCACGACGGGCGAGGGCGACATCGCCGACTATGTCGACACCCTGACGGCGACCGGCTGGGTGGCCGACGAGCAGCTCTACCGGCTGCTGCACGCCGCGATCCTCCAGCGCCCGGGGTTCACGCTCCGCGGCGGCACCAACGAGATCCTGCGTGGCGTCATCGCCCGCGGCCTCGGGATGCGCTGATGGACGGCGAGACGACGGACCGGCTGGCGAGCTGCACCGCCCCGGACCCCGACCTGGTGCGGCTGCTCGAGGACGTCTTCGCGGGCTACCGGGCCAGCCGTCCCGCGCCGACGGAGATCGTCGACTTCGACCCGGCGCTGTGGGAGCGGCTCGAGGGGCTGGGCCTGACCCGGCTCAGCGCGTCGGAGCCGAGCGGCGGCAGCGGTGCGACGTGGGCCGAGGCGGCGGCCCTGCTCGGCGCGGCCGCGGCCGCCGCCGCGCCCGTGCCGCTGGCGGAGCACGACGTCCTCGCCGCGTGGTTGCTCGAGTCGGCGGGCCTGCCCAACGACGGACGCATGCGCACCGTATGCCGCCCCGACCCCGCCGGACACGCCCTCAACGTCACCTACGGGCGCGACGCCGTCTCGGTCGTCGCGCTCTGGGAGGACGGAGAGCGGTGGCGGGTGGCCGACGTCCCCGCCGAGCGGATCCACGTCACCCACGAGCGCAACCTTGCCGGTGAGGCCAGCGACACCCTCGACTTCGACCTCGACGACCTCCAGGCGGCCCCCTACGTCGATGACGAGGTCGGCCGGCAGTTCCACCTGCGGGGCGCCCTCGCACGGTGTGCGCAGGTGTGCGGCGCGCTGGACCGCACCCTCGAGCTCGTCCTCGCACACGCCAACGCGCGGGAGCAGTTCGGCCGGCCGATCGGCCGGTTCCAGGCGGTGCAGGCGCTCGTGGCGGACATCGCCACGGAGTCGTCCCTGGCCCGCGCCGCCACGGACACGGCGGTGACCCGCGCGGCGGCCTCCGACTGGCGCGACCCGGGCATGCTCTTCGCGGTCGGCGTCGCGAAGTCCTGCGTCGGGCATGCCGCCTCGCTCGTCGTGCGCAACGCCCACCAGGTGCTCGGCGCCGTCGGCACGACGCTCGAGCACGAGCTGCACCTGCTGACCAAGCCGATCCTCGTGCGACGCAGCGAGTTCGGCTCCATCCACGAGTGGGACGAGACGCTGACGCGGCTCGCCGAGTCCGCCGGCCAGGACGGCCTCTGGCCGCTCGTCACCACCGGCCGGGCCTCGACCCGCTGACCGCCCGCCCCGCGCCCGACGTCCGACGCCCGACCGCAAGGAGAGCCACCGCATGCCCGAGATCTCGTATGCCGTCACCGACGGGGTCGCCCTCGTCACCCTCGACGCGCCCGAGCGCCGCAACGCCCTGTCGGTGCCGATGGCCCGTGAGCTCGCGGCTGCCGCGAGGGAGTCCGAGGCCGACCCGGCCGTCGGCGTCCTGGTCGTCACCGGAGGCGCGCACTTCTGCGCCGGGGCGGTCCGCGACGTCCTCGCCGACACGGGGCGTGACCCCGTCGAGGACACGGCCTACCGCAACCTCGAGACGGTCTACGACGCGTTCACCACCATCGGC
This sequence comes from Intrasporangium sp., assembly GCF_035688975.1. GTDB lineage: Bacteria > Actinomycetota > Actinomycetes > Actinomycetales > Dermatophilaceae > CALMNV01. The sequence continues at coordinate 6,946 of NZ_DASSMH010000069.1, forward strand.
TCCATCGGCATCCCCACAGTCGCGGCCGTCCGCGGCGCCGCGGTCGGCGCCGGGCTCAACCTGGCGCTCGCCACCGACGTGCGGGTCGTGTCCCGCACGGCCCGGCTGCTGCCCGGCTTCGCCCAGCTCGGGATCCACCCGGGCGGCGGGCACTTCACGCTGCTGGCCCGCGTGGCCGGCCGCGAGGCCGCTGCGGCCATGGGCCTGTTCGGAGAGGAGGTCGACGGGGTCCGCGCGGCCGCCCTGGGGCTTGCCTGGGCGGCATACGACGACCTGGAGGTGGAGGCGCAGGCGCTCGCCCTCGCCGCCCGGGTCGCCCGGGACCCCGACCTGGCGCGTCGGGTCGTGGCCTCCTTCCGCCGGGAGACCGCGCCGGGCGGCCTGCCCTGGGACGTGGCGGTGGAGCTCGAGCGCTCGCCGCAGATGTGGTCGCTGCGCCGCAAGCACGGCGCCTGACCCCTACGTCACTGCTCCCCCACGTCACTGCTCCACTTTCTGCAACAGTGACGTAGGGGGTACCGAGTGCGGCCCGTGCGGCCCGGGCGCGGCCCGAACGGAGTCCGCGGAGCCCGAGCGAGCCCGGAGCGGGCTGGCGCCCTCCTCCAGTGCAAGGATGAGAGGTCCCGCTTCCCGCCCCCAGGAGGATCGATCCGTGCTGGCGACGTACCGACCGCTCTTCGCCGTCCCAGGGGCCCGGGTCTTCATCACCGGCAGCATGATCGCGCGCTCGGCCGGGGCGATGTTCGGCGTCGCGACGGTGGCGATGATCGCGGCCCGGCGCGGGTCCTACGAGCTCGCGGGCGCGGTCATGGCCGTCGGCATGACGGCCCTCGCGATCTTCGCGCCCTTCCTCGGCCGGCTGGTGGACCGCTACGGCCAGCGCCGGATCGCCATCCCCTTCTTCCTGTGGTCCGGCTTCTGGGCCACCATGACGATCCTCGTGTCGCTGCGCGGCTGGCCGTCGTGGATGTTCTTCGTCACCTACCCCCTCGTGGGGGCGATCCCCAGCCTCGGCACCATGGCCCGCGCGCGGTGGTCGCACATCTTCGAGGACGACCCGCGCAGCCTGCACACGGCGATGTCGTTCGAGCAGGTCATGGAGGAGGTCACCTTCGTCATCGGGCCGGTGCTCGCCGTGTGGCTCTCGACGTCGCTCTTCCCCGAGGCGGGCTTCGTCTTCGCCGCGGCGTGCTATGGCATCGGCGTCGCCGTCTTCATCTCGGCGCGCTCCACGGAGCCGCCCGTCGTGCCGCACCACGAGCGCCCGGCCGGCCATGCGCACCACAACCCGGGGCTGATCCCGCTCGCGTTCATCATGACGATGACCGGGGTGATCTTCGGCGTCAACGAGGTCGTCACCCTCGCCGTCGCCGAGGCCGGTGGGCACAAGAACGCTGCCGGCCCGATCCTGGCCCTCTACGCGGTCGGCTCGGCGCTGTCGGGGCTCGTCTTCGGGCACTTCTCGCACGGCCGCAGCCTCGTCAAGCTCCTCGTCGCCGGCACCCTGGGCATGGCCGTGCTGGAGGCGCCGGTCCTGCTCGCCGGCAACCTGCGCTTCCTCGCACTGCTGATGCTCGTCGCCGGGATCGCGACCGCGCCGACGCTCATCACGACGATGAACCTCATCGAGCGCCTCGTGCCCAAGGCGCAGCTCAACGAGGGCATGACGATCGTGCTCACGGGCCTCATCATCGGCATCGCGGCCGGGTCCGCGGTCTCCGGCATGGTCATCGACCGGGTGGGCGCGCGGGAGGGGTATGCCGTCGCCATCGTGGCGGGCACCTTGGCCTTCGTCATGGCCCTCGGGACCCGGGCCTTCCTCACCCGCCGGGACCTGCACCGCCTGCGCTGAGCTGCGGTCAGGCCGGGCCAGCCACGCCGCTCACGTCGCCGCGGGGAGCGCCTCGCTCTCGCCCTCGGCAGGCCGGGCGCCGGGCCGCGGGCCGAGGTCGACGTGCGGCAGGAAGAGCGACGCCACGAAGGCGAGCACGAGCACCGCTGAGGCGACGAGGAACACCGACGCCATCGCGTCCGAGAAGCCGACGAGGAACGGCCGGGCCAGCCGCGGGTCGAGCCGGTTGATGAACGAGCTGTCCTGCAGCGCCGAGGCTCCGAGCCCGCCGCCGCCGTTCTGCCCGGCGGACTGGATGCCCTTGACGAAGGCGGCGTTGACCGTGGGGTCGCCACCGGTGGGGTTGCGCAGGGCGGCGAGGAACTCGGGCGACTGCCGGGCCTGCGAGAAGGCGTCCCCGATGCGGGTGCCGGCCCGGGCGAAGAGGATCGAGAGGAACACGGCCGTGCCGAGCGTGCCACCGATCTGACGGGTGAACGTCGCGGACGAGGTGGCGACTCCCATGTCGCGGCGGTCGACGGCGTTCTGCACGGCGAGGGTGAGCGGCTGGAAGTTGAAGCCCAGCCCGATGCCGAAGAAGAACATCCCGATCATCGTCTTCCACAAGGCGGTGTCCGCGTCGACGTAGTGGAAGCCGAAGAGCGCCACCACGAGCAGGCCGGCACCGGCGATGGGGAACATGCGGTAGCGGCCGGTCCGGGAGATCAGCTGACCGGAGACGATCGAGCCCGACATGATGCCGAGCGTCATCGGCAGCAGCATGAGGCCCGCCTGGGTGGCCGAGGCGCCCTTGACGATCTGGAGGTAGAGGGGCAGCGCCGCCAGGCCGCCGAACATGCCCATGCCGATGAAGATGGACGCGACCGACGCCGACGCCACGGTGCGGTTGGTGAAGAGGCGCAGCGGGATGAGCGCCTCCTCGCCCATGGCCCGCTCGACGAGGAAGAACGCGACGAGACCGGCCGCGCCGATGACGTAGCAGGCGGTCGACGTCGCCGAGCCCCAGCCCCACTCGCGACCCTGCTCGGCCACGATGAGCAGCGGCACGAGCGCGACGGAGAGGCTGATCGCGCCCCAGTAGTCGATGCGGTGGTCGAGACGCACGTGCGTGAGGTGCAGGGTGCGGCCGACGACGAAGAGGGCCGCCACGGCGATCGGGACGTTGACGAGGAAGACCCAGCGCCAGCCGGTCACGCCGAGGAGCGACTCCTGCCCGGCGAAGAAGCCGCCGATGACGGGGCCGAGCACGCTCGAGGTGCCGAAGACGGCGAGGAAGTAGCCCTGGTACTTCGCGCGCTCCCGCGGCGGCACGATGTCGCCGATGATGGCGAGGGCGAGCGAGAAGAGGCCACCGGCGCCGATGCCCTGGACCGCGCGGAAGGCGGCGAGGGACGGGATCGACCAGGCGAGCGTGCACAGCATCGAGCCGATCGTGAAGACCGTGATGGCGAAGACGAAGAACTTCTTCCGCCCGTAGATGTCCGAGAGCTTGCCGTAGAGCGGCGTCGCGATCGTCGAGGTGATCAGGTATGCCGTCGTGACCCACGCCTGCCCGGCGAGGTCCTTGAGGTCGTCGGCGATGACGCGCATGGCGCTGGCGACGATGGTCTGGTCGAGGGCCGCGAGGAACATCCCCATCATCAGGCCGAGCAGGATGGTGAGGATCTGCTGGTGGGAGAGCGGTTGCGACGGCGAGTCCGATCGCGGCGCGTCGCCGGCGGCGGTGGTGGTCATGCTCGGTGCTCCTGGCTGGGGACGGAATCGGTGAGGGTGAGATCGGTGGGAGGTGGTGGAGGGGTGGCGCCCCGGGTGCGCAGGGAGGTGTCGAGCACGTCCGAGAGGGCGTGGAGGCGCTCGGACAGCTCGTCGCAGTCGGCGCCCTCCCAGCCCTCGAGGAGCTGCTGGAACCACCCGGCTCGCCTGTGCTGGATCTCGCGGACGACCTCGATGCCCTCCGCGGTGAGCGAGACGACCTGGGCGCGGCCGTCGCTCGGGTCGGCTGCCTTGGCCAGCAGCCCGTGCCGGACGAGCCCCGAGACGTGCCTGCTGACGGTCGACACGTCGCTGTGGATGGTGCTGGCGATGTCGGAGACCCGCGCCGGTCCCCCAGCCACGACGAAGAGGACCGGGTATGCCGCCGTGTCCACCCCCGCGTGCACGCGCGGCGCGTGGTGGCGGGCGGCGAGAAGCAGCTTCTGGACCCGGATGAGGCTGAGGAACAGCTCGTTGGCCGACTCGCGGGACACGCTCACGGAGGCTCCCCCCCGTCGTACTTGGTTGTAGCACGCAAGCATCCTCCGCGGGAGGGGGCTGGTCAAGCCGGCCCGCGTGGGAGGATGGTGGTCGGGTGGGCCGAGGACCGCCGACCCGCTCGCACCCGACCCCACCGGAGCCCCAGGAAGTGACCATGCCGCACGAGGTCCCTGCAGACAGCGCCATCAAAGAGGCCTTCTCGGGGCTGTCCCAGCTCATCTACTCCGGCGCCGACACCGCCTCCGTGCACCAGGCCCTGGTCGAGGCCGCCCCGCGGTTCGTCGAGGGGTGCGACCGGGCCTCGATCCTCATGCTCGTGGGGGACCGGTTCCGGTCCACGGCGAGCACCGACGAGGTCGCGCAGCACATCGACATGATCGAGCTCGAGACCGGTGAGGGCCCCTGCCTCGACGCCATCGCGGACGAGGCGGTCCAGCACATCGCGGACCTGCGGGACGGGACGAGCCCCTGGCCCGCCTTCACCCGGCGGGTCCTCGCGGAGACCCCCGTGCGCTCGTCGGCCGGCTACCGGCTCCTCCTCGAGGGCAGGAAGGTCGGGGCGCTCAACGTGTTCTCGGACACCCCGGGCGCGCTGGACGAGGAGGCGGCCAACGCCGGCGCCGTCCTCGCGGCGTTCGCCTCGGTGAGCCTCATGGCCGCCGCCGCGCGCGCCGAGGCGGACACGCTGCGCGCCGGCCTGGAGAGCAACCGGGAGATCGGCAAGGCCGTCGGGCTGCTCATGGCGGCGCACAAGGTGCCGGCGGAGGAGGCCTTCGACATCCTCAAGCGCACGTCGCAGGACCTCAACATGAAGCTGGCCCAGGTCGCTGCCCAGGTGGTCGAGGGGCAGCAGGGGCAGTTCCGCGGGCCCTGACTCCGGCGCCGGGGAGCGGCGTCAGCCGGTCACGACGAGCGCGTCGAGCACGCGGCGGGCGACCTCGTCGTCGCCGCTCACGGTGTAGCGGATCTTTTCCGTCGACCGGCGGCCGGCCGCGCGGCGGGTGAGCGCCTCCGTCGTGAGGTGGATCGTCGTCACGTCCGAGGGCTCCTCGCCCTCGCCGCTGGCATGGCCATGGCCACTGAAGAGCACCTCGCCGAAGGGCCGTCCGTCGGCCCCGGTGGTGACCCGTGCCCCGCCGCGGGCGAGCACCGGGCCGGTCACGTCGAGCACGACCGTCGCACCGGGCGGCACGTGGGCCGCCCGGGCGACCAGCCGGGGAAGCTCGTCGAGGATGGCGGCGGTGAACAGGCGCGCCCCTGCGGTGTCGAGGTTGCCCGGCCGGTCGAGGGCGGCCCGGATGTCCTGCTCGTGGCACCAGACGTCGATGATGCGCCGCCGCAGCTGGGCGCCGAAAGTCGTCTCCGGGCCGAAGAAGCCGCCGACGACCGTGTCGAGGGTGGCGCCCGAGCCGCGAAGCTCCTCCATGCGGTCGGGCAGGTAGGACGCGAGCTCGGCGACCACCTGGGCGCCGGGCACCGCGCGCCGCGCCTCGACGTCCTGCGCGTTGAGCCGACCGAGCGCCTCCCACGGGTGGGCGTGCAGGGGCGGCTCGGCGAGGGGCGACGGCATACCGCTCAAGGCCTTCTCGGCACCGACGACGTGCGCGATCTGGTCCTTGACGGTCCAGCCGGGGCACTCGGTGGGGGTGTCGAAGTCGCCCTCGTGGCAGGCGTTGCCGAGGTCGACGACGGCCTGCACGCCGTGCTCGAAGGCGTCGAGCAGGCCATGGAGGTCGTCCGGGGGCGGCGGATGGATCGGCATGCCGTCACACTACTTACCCTTAAGACATGGCAAGCCCCTCCCGAGCCGTCCGACCGTCGCGGCGCACCTGGCTCGTCGTCCCCGCCGTGCTCGCCGTGGGCCTGCTCGCCTCCCTCCTCGGTGCCCGGTTCACCGGAGCGGTCTCCCCGCCGCCGGACGGGCTCGCCGACGCCGGAGCGTTCGTGCGCTGGTCCCTGCCGCTCGTGCGGGTCGTGCACGACCTCGCCGCGTCGGTGGCGCTGGGCTCGCTGCTGCTCGCCGCGATGATGGTCCCGGGTGCCAGCCGCGATGCCAGCCGCGCCACGGAGGAGCCCCGGCGCGGCGCCGCGCTCGAGATCGCCGCGCTGGGAGGGTTCGTCTGGGCGATCGCGGGGGCGGTGGGCGTCGTCCTCCAGTTCGCCGCCGCCGCCGGTATGCCGCTCACCCACGAGGACTTCGGGACCGCCCTCACGGGGTCGCTCTGGTCTGTCGAGACCCTCCGGGTGGGGCTGCTCAGCGCCGCCGCGGGGGCCGTCGTCGCCTCGGCCGCGACGCTGGCCCGCTCCCGCGCCATGGCGGTGCTGCTCGCAGCCCTGGCGGCCCTCGGCATCCTCGTCCTCGGCCTGGCTGGCCATGGGGCCGGCTCCGCCAACCACGAGAGCGCCGTCGACGCCCTGGCCGTGCACCTGCTCGGCGCGTCGGCGTGGGTCGGTGGCCTCGCCGCCCTCGTGCTGCTGCGCCCGCGGCTCGGCCCCGCCCTCGGGGTGGTCGCCCGCCGCTACTCGACGCTGGCCCTCTGGTGCTTCGTGGCGCTCGGGCTGTCCGGCGTGCTCGCCGCCTCCACGCGCCTCGGGGGTCCAGCCGGCCTCGCGACCCCCTATGGGCTGCTCGTCGTCGTCAAGGTGCTGGTGTTCGTCCTGCTCGGGACGGCCGGGTGGCGGCACCGCCGGAGCACGCTGCGCCAGCTCGACGCGCCCGGCTCCGCGCGGCCCTTCCTGCGGCTCGCCGTGGGCGAGCTGCTCCTCATGGGGCTCGCTCTGGGGGTGGCGACGGCGCTGACGCGCAGCGCGCCACCCGTGCCCGAGACCGTCGTCGAGACGGCCGCCGACCCCAGCCGGGCGCTGGCCCTCACCGGCTTCCCCGCTCCGCCGGCGCCGACGGCCGGGTCCTGGCTCACGACGTGGCGGGTGGACTGGCTCCTGCTTGCGGTCGCGGTGCTCGCGGTCGCTCTCTACCTCGCCGGGGCGCTCGGGCTGCGCCGGCGTGGCGACTCCTGGCCGGCGCTGCGCTCGGTGAGCTGGGTGGCCGGGTGGCTGGTCTTCGCCTGGGCCACCAACGGGGTGCTCGGCACGTATGGCCGGGTGGCCTTCTCGTGGCACATGACCCTGCACATGGTCGAGGGCATGGTGGTTCCGCTCTTCCTCGTGCTCGGTGCTCCCGTCACCCTCGCGCTCCGGGCGCTGCCGGCGCGGCGGGACGGCACCCTCGGCCCGCGCGAGCTCGTCCTCGGCCTCGTGCACTCGCGATACCTCAAGGTCGTCGGCAACCCGGTGTTCGCGGCGGGGTTCTTCTTCCTCAGCCTCGTCGTCTTCTACTGGACCGGCCTGTTCGGGCTGGCCCTCACGACGCACCCCGGACACCTGCTCATGACGGCCCACTTCCTCGTGGCGGGCTACCTGTTCGCCTGGGTGCTCGTCGGGCTCGACCCCGGGCCGGCGCGGTGGAGCCCGGCCCTGCGCCTCATCGTGCTCTTCGCGACGATCTCGTTCCACGCCTTCTTCGGCGTGGCCATGATCAGCAGCAGCACGCTGCTCGCCCCCGACTTCTTCGGCGCGATCGGGCTGCCCTGGGTGCCGGATCCGCTCGCGGACCAGCGCACGGCCGGCTCCGTGGCCTGGGGTCTCGGAGAGCTGCCGACCCTGGTGCTCGCGCTCGTCGTCTCCGTGCAGTGGGCCCGCTCCGACCGGGTGGAGAGCATCCGCCGGGACCGGGCGGCGGACCGGGACGGCGATGCCGACCTGGCGGCATACAACGCCCGGCTCGCGCAGCTGGCCGAGCGCGACGGTCGCTGACGGCGTGGCTCGCCTCCCGCGGCCCTCCTGCGGCCAACTGGTGCATCTTTCAACGATATGATCGCGCAGCAGGAGGAGAAGGAGTGACCATGTCCCGGAGCCGTCCCGAGCCTCGATGCCCGATCCGGGTGGGGGACCCGTGCACCCTGTGTGTCCCGGGAGCGACCGGACCGCACGACTGCGGGCTCGTCTACCTTGTCCAGTCCGATCCGGAGCTGCGTGAGCAGCTCGCGGCTCGGCGGCGCCCGGCGGCCACCCGCCACGTGCCCGCGGGCCCACCCGCATGGGGCGTCCCCGCGTGAGGGTCGCCGTCGTCCAGCTCGCCTATGGTGACGACGAGCCCGTGGGGGAGCGGGTGGCCCGGGTCAGCGAGCTCGTGCGCCGGCAGGCCGGCCACGACCTCGTCGTCCTGCCGGAGCTGTGGGCCCCCGGCGGGTTCGCCTACCGGCAGTGGGAGGAGCGCGCCGAGACCGTCGACGGCCCGGTGGCGCAGGCGCTCGCGGAGGCGGCCCGTGCCGCGGGCGTGACGCTCCACGGCGGCTCCATCGTCGAGCGCGCGGACCCGGTCGAGCCGGGCGGTCCCGGGCGGTGGAACACGTCCCTGGTCTTCTCCGCCGGGGGCGAGCTCGTCGCGACGTATCGCAAGGTCCACCGGTTCGGCTTCGGCGAAGGCGAGCCGCGGCTGATGGAGGCGGGCTCCGAGCTCGTCGTGGTGGACGTGCCGGTCGCGGGAGGCGACCCGGTCCGGGTGGGCCTGTCCACCTGCTATGACCTGCGGTTCCCGGAGCTCTACCGCGGGCTGGTCGACGACGGCGCCGAGATGTTCGTCGTGCCGGCGGCCTGGCCGGCCGCGCGGGTGTCGCACTGGACGCTGCTCGGGCAGGCCCGTGCCGTCGAGGACCAGTGCGTGGTCGTCCAGTGCAACACGGCCGGCACGCACGCCCGGCACGAGATGGGCGGCCGCTCGCAGGTCGTCGCCCCCGACGGGCGCGTGCTCGGCGCCGCTGGCCCTGGCGAGGAGGTCCTCAGCATCGAGGTGGACGTCTCCGAGGTGGCACGCCTGCGTGCGGCCTTCCCGGTGCTGTCGGATCGGCGGCTGCGGTGACCCGGCCTCGGCGCGGCGCCGCGCTCCCCCATCCGGGTCCCCCTCTTCACAGACAACTGGGAGGCTGCGTATCGCAATGGCGATACCGCGGCTCCCAGTTGTCTGGGAGGGGTGACGCACGTGCGACGACCGCTGGGACGACCCGACGATGCTCGACGTGTCGGCCTCGACGGACGGCGACACGTTCCTGACGCTCGACCTGCGTTGGGTGTGAGATCACTGGGTCCGGTGGTTGACTGCTGTGGAGCGCATCCGCGCCAAGAGAAGCGGCACCGGCAGGCGCCACGACAAGGCGGCACACGCGCCACGGACAAGGAGACGCCATGGGTATCGGACTCGGCATCACGCTGCTGGTCGTCGGTGCGATCTTCTACTTCACCGGCATCGACTCCAGCCTGTTCGGCACCAACCTCAACACCGTCGGCATCATCCTCATGCTCGGGGGGGTGCTGGCCATCGTCCTCGGGCTGATCCAGAACGCCCAGCGCACCCGCACCCAGCACACGACCGTCGTCGAGCGGCGCGGCGGACCCGACGTCGTCGAGCGCCGGGATGATGCGCCGGACGACACCGTCTGACCCCGGCGCGGCGTCTGACCCCGGCGGCCGTCTGACCCCGGCGCGGCGCGATCAACTGGCGGATCAACTCGCATTCGGTGTCGTCCTGGCAGCCACGGCCGCCAGTTGATCCGCCAGTTGATCCGCCAGCTGATCCGATCCGCCTCGCTCTTGCTCGAGAGCCTCCTCGTGAGCTGGCTGGCCTGCGCGGCGTCCGTCGTCGTCTCGCTGGTCGCCGTCAACGTGCTGCGGCGCCTGTTGCCGGCGGGCCTACTTCCGGCGGCGGTGTCCGGGGTGTGGGGCGTCGACTGGGCCGTCTTCGGCGGCTCGCTCGGGGTGTCCGCCGTCGTCGTCGCCGTGGGCGGGGCGCTGCCCTTCCTGCGGGCCCTGCGGCTCGACGCCGCCGAGGCGCTGCGCGACTGGCGCTGAGCGGCATACGGCGACCTCCGGTTGTCAGGGGGCCGGACGTCGCCGACGAGTCCTGTGGCGACGGACGTCGCCACAGGACTCGTCGAGTCAGAAGGCCGCCTCCGGCACGTCCATGAGGGCGTTGTCGGCGGCCTCGACGATCGCCCGCTCGGCGGCGAGGCGCGGCAGGACGTTCTTGGCGTAGAAGGAGGCCGCCGCCACCTTGCCCCGGTAGAAGTCCGCGTCGCTGCCGCCGGCCCCGGCGTCCAGGCCGCGCTGGGCGACCTCCGCCTGGCGAAGCAGGAGCCACCCCACGACGAGGTCGCCGGCGGCGAGGAGGAGGCGGGTCGTGTGCTGGCCGATCTTGTAGAGGTTGCGCACCTCGCCGCCCAGCCGCGGCTCCGACTTGCGCAGCTCGTCGACCATGGCGAGCAGCATGCCCTGGACGTCGTCGAGACCCCGGCCGAGGAGCCGGCGCTCCGCCTGGAGCGGGCCACCGAGGTCCGTGACGAAGTCCTGCACCTGGCTCGCCACGTGGCGCAGGGCGGTGCCCTTGTCGCGGACGATCTTGCGGAAGAAGAAGTCGAGCCCCTGGATGGCGGTCGTGCCCTCGTAGAGCGTGTCGATCTTGGCGTCGCGGACGTACTGCTCGATCGGGTAGTCCTGCAGGAAGCCGGAGCCGCCCAGGGTCTGCAACGACTCCGTGCCGAGCAGCACCCACGCCCGCTCGGAGCCCAGGCCCTTGACCAGCGGCAGGAGCAGGTCGCTGACCCGGCGGGCCAGGTCCGCCTCGGAGCCGCGCTCGATGGGGGCCGAGGGGTCGCCGCCCTGGGCCTGCGCCACGAGGTCCTGCTGCGCCGCCGTGTAGAGCACGAGCGCCCGCAGCCCCTCGGCATACGACTTCTGCAGCATGAGCGAGCGGCGCACGTCCGGGTGGTGCACGATCGTCACCCGCGGGGCCCGCTTGTCGGCCATCTGCGTGAGGTCGGCGCCCTGCACGCGCTCCTTGGCGAACTCGAGGGCGTTGAGGTAGCCGGTCGAAAGCGTCGCGATGGCCTTCGTGCCGACGAACATCCGCGCGTGCTCGATGATCTTGAACATCTGCGCGATGCCGTCGTGGACGTCGCCGAGGAGGGTGCCGACCGCCGGCTCCCCATCGCCGAACGTCACCTCGCAGGTGGGGCTCGCCTTCAGGCCCATCTTGTGCTCGACATTGGTGACGTAGGCGCCGTTGCGCTCGCCGAGGGCGCCCGTCTCGAGGTCGACGTGGAACTTCGGGACGATGAAGAGCGACAGGCCCTTGGTGCCAGGGGCGGCGCCCTCGGGTCGCGCGAGGACGAAGTGGACGACGTTGTCCACGAGGTCGGACTCGGCCGAGGTGATGAAGCGCTTGACGCCGGTGAGGTGCCACGTGCCGTCGGGCTGCTGGACGGCGCGGGTGCGACCGGCGCCGACGTCGGAGCCGGCGTCGGGCTCGGTGAGCACCATCGTGGTGTGCCACGCGTGGTCGACGATGTGCTTGGCGAGCTTCCGCTGGTCGGGCGTGCCGAGGTGGTAGAGCAGGCTGGCGAAGGAGTAGCTCGCCGAGAACATGTGGACGGCGGGGTTGGCCCCGCAGACGAGCTCGGCCACCGACCAGCGCAGCGACGGGGGGACGACCACGCCGCCGAGCTCCGCCGGCACGTCCAGGGTGCCCCAGTCGCCGTCGACGTAGGCCCGGAACGACTTGCGGAACGAGTCCGGCATCGTCACGGACGAGGTCGCCGGGTCGAAGACCGGTGGGTTGCGGTCGGAGTCGAGCAGGCTGTCGGCGAGCTCGTGCTCGGCGAGCCGGGAGACCTCGCGCAGGATGTCCTTGGCGGCGGAGACGTCGACGTTGGCGAAGAGGCCCGTGCCCAGCACCTCCTGGCGGCCGAGGACCTCGAAGAGGTTGAACTCGATGTCTCGGACGTTGCTCTTGTAGTGGCCCATCGTCAAGACCTCCGGCTGGTGTGCGGACGTGGTCGCCCCATTGGTTACCCACGAGTCACTTAATGATGCTACCGGCTGGTAATGCGGGCAAGCACCACGCCGTATGCCGTGAACCCGCGGCGCGGCATGCGGGCGGGCACGACGAAGGGCCCGGCAGGTGGCCGGGCCCTTCGGACGAGAGCGGGCGGCAAGAATTGCACTCACGTCTCCTCCTTGGAAAGGAGGTGTTCTGCTGCTGAACTACGCCCGCGAACCGGCGACATGCTGCCACATCCCGGACAGCGAGGCCAGCCGGCGCGGCGACCGGGTGACGCAGGCGCGGCCCGGAGGTCGCGGGAGGGCGCATGCTGGGGGCATGAAGGTCGAGCTGCTCTACTTCGAGGGGTGCCCGAACTGGCTGGTGGCCGACGAGCGGCTCCGGCAGGCCCTCGATCAAGTCGGCGCGCGGGAGACGCGCGTCGAGCATGTCCTCGTGTCGACGCCCGAGGAGGCGCAGGAGCGCCGGTTCCGCGGCTCGCCGACCGTGCTCGTCGACGGCTGGGACCCCTTCGCGCAGCCCGACGCGCCGGTGGGCCTGTCCTGTCGCCTCTATCGCAGCAACGGCAGGCTCGCCGGAGCGCCGACAGTCGAGGAGCTCGTCGAGGCCATCACGTCGGCTGGTCGGGCTCCGGCTCCCGGCTGAGGTCCCGACCCATCAGGGATGACGCGAGGCTGTACTCGCGCTCGACGGTCCCGACGCGGACGCGGTAGTCGGCATACCAGCGTTCGCGACCCCGGCGTTGCGCCACGAGGTGGGCGGCCACGTCCTTCCATGCGCGGGCGGCGTGCTCGTCGGTCCAGTAGGAGACGGTGATCCCGATCTCGTCCCGCGCCGACTCGATGCCGAGGTAGCCGGGCTGCCGCCGGGCGAGGTCCTCCATGGCGGCGGCCATCGCGGCATACCCGTGGTCCCCCTCCGTGCGCGTGGAGGTGAAGATCACCGCGACGTAGGGCGGCGGCGGGGTGTCGGCAAAGAGATGGCTCGCCATGGCGCCAGACTGGCAGAGCCGTGGCGGCTCCGGGCCCGCGTCGTCCGGGCTCGGTCTGGCGCTTCGGTGTCGGCGGATGGCCTCTGTGGTGTAGACAGCAATGCAGTGGTGCTGACCGAGCGCGGGCGTGGAGGCGAGATGAGCGCGGTCACCCGGCCCACTCGGGCCATCGTCGTCGGTGCCGGCATGGCGGGGCTGCTCGCGGCCCGCGCGCTGGCCGACCACGCCGACTCCGTGCTGCTGCTCGAGCGCGAGCGGCTGCGGGACGTGCCCGAGCCGCGGGCGCACGTGCCGCAGGGCCGGCACGGGCACGTGCTGCTCTCGTCCGGCGAGGAGCGGATGGCGACCTGGTTCCCGGGCCTGCGGGACGAGCTGACCGGGCTCGGAGCGGTCCGGGTCGACGGGACCGGGGCGAGCTGGTACCAGGCGGGCGGCTTCCGGGTGCGGGGCGACTGGGGTGCCGACGCGGTGAGCCTGACCCGCCCGCTGCTCGAGACGACGCTGCGGCGGCGGGTGCGGGGCCTGGCGCGCGTCGAGCTGCGCGACGGTGTGCGCGTCGACGGGGTCACGGTCGACCGCGGTCGGGTCACCGGGGTCGCCGTCGACGGCCGTACGCTCCCGGCCGACCTCGTCGTCGACTGCTCGGGGCGCTCCTCGCGCATCGCGCACGACCTCGAGTCGGCCGCCGAGCACCGCCCGCCGGTCTCGCGCGTCACCGTGGACTGCGCCTATGGCACGCGGCTGCTGGCGAGGGGCTCGGCCGACCTGGACGGCACCACGGCCGTCGTGGCGCCGACGCCACCGGTGTCGTGGCGCGGTGGGACGCTCCTGCCCGTCGAGGGCGACCGCTGGATCCTCTCCCTCGTCGGCATGCATGCAGACCCGCCGCCGGCGGACGACGAGGGGTATGCCGCGTTCGCCCGGTCGCTGCGGGTGCCGGTGCTCGCGGACGTCCTCGCGCGGACCGAGCCGCTGACGCCGGTCGTGGGCTACCGCTTCCCCTCGAGCCAGCGGCGGCACCACGAGCGCGTGCCCCGTCCGCTGTCAGGTCTCGTCTTCGTCGGCGACTCGGCCTGCAGCTTCAACCCCATCTACGGCCAGGGCATGTCCGTCGCCGCGCTGCAGGTCGAGGTGCTCGCGGCGGCGGTTGCGAGGCTCGGCCTCGACTCGCCCGAGCTGCCCCGCCGCTTCCACCGCCGGGCCGCGCGGATCATCGACACCCCGTGGAGCATCGCGGTCGGCCTGGACTTCCTGCACCCGCGCACCACCGGGCCCAAGCCGCGCGGCACCGACCTGCTCAACCGCTACGTCACGAAGGTCATCCACGCCACCCACGTGTCGCTGCCCGTCACCCGGGCGCTGAGCGCGGTGCAGAACCTGCAGGAGCCGCCGTCATCGCTGTTCCGGCCTCGGCTCATGGTCACGGTGCTCACCGAGGCCCGCCGGTCGCCCGCCGAGGCGCGCCGGTCGCCCGCCGAGGCCGGGACCGGTGGTGGGCGGCATCGGTGATGCGGTGATGCGGTGACGCCGGACGGCCAGGGAGGGGAGCATGGGCGGGTGAACGCGGAAGAGCTGCTGGCCTACTGCCTGGCAAAGCCCGGTGCGTGGCAGGACGAGCCCTGGGAGGGCGACGTGGTGGCCAAGGTCGCCGACAAGATCTTCGCCTTCCTCGGCAGTGGCACGTCAATCGGCCTCAAGTGCGGGGCGACTCGCCTCGAGGCCGACGAGTGGCTCCTGCAGTATCCCGACGATGCGCGGGTCATGGCCTACATCGGGCGCTCCGGGTGGAACACCCTCGACGTCGGCGGCGGCATACCGGACGAGCGCATCCTCGAGGCGGTCGACGACTCCTACGCCATGGTCGTCGCCAAGCTGCCGAAGTCGCGCCGCCCGTCGTGAGCCGGTCGCCGCCGTGACCGGCATGGGTCCGGTCGGGTCGCGTCGGCGAACGTCTCCGTCAGGAAGTGGGTCTCCGTCAGGACTTCATCCGGGCTGCCAACGTCGCCACGCCTTCTCCGCTCAGCTCGGCCAGGCCGGCCTTCCGGCCGGTCATGGCGAGGACGAGGGCCAGCAGGGGGCCCCTGACGTCGGGGCCGGCTCCGGTCGACCAGGCGGTGTCAGTGGCTGTCAGGTGCAGGCCGTCGATGCGGCGCTTGCCACCGATGAGCAGGTTGGAGCCCTTGTAGAAGTTGGCGATTCGCGCGAGCGCCTCGACCGGGTAGTCGTGCCGAATGCCCAGCGGACGGCGGATGTCCTCCGCATGGACGATCGTCTCACCGAGCCAGGTGTCGACCGGTCCAGGGGGCGCAGTGGTGTCGTCGCGGTGGGCCCGGAAGTCGGCGAGCGTCTGAGCCGGGCCGCCGGTCGTGCCCGTTGCCACCTCGCGCTCGCTCATCGCGTTGAACCGGAAGCCTGCCGCTGCCATCTTGAGCAGGAACTTCGGCGGTGTCATGGTGGCGGTGGCAGTCATGTGGGCGAGGACCTGCTGGACCGTCCATGGAGCGCACAACGAGGGCGTGCGCCACTGATCCTCCGTCAGTGACTCGAGGTCGGTCGCAAGCGCCGCCCGCTCGGCGTGGATCGTGCGCCACAGGTCGTCAGCTGCCATGGCAATCCTCCTCGATCGGCCCCTGCCCGCAGACTACTCTGGGGCGTCCGGGCCGGGCATCGTCCGCCCCAGCGCCTCGCGGACCTCCTGCGGGACACGACGATCATCGTGCGGCCCGACGGCGGTGTGACAGCCGGCCGCGTCAGCCGACGAGGGTCGGTACGAGGACGCATCCCTGCACCACCGACCGGATCCGAGCTCCTGGGTGCGGCATACCGATCCCATGGACCGTCTGCGCATCGCGCTCCGGGACATCTATGCCTACTACCGTGAGGCGGAGCCAATGCTCAGCATGGTCGTTCGTGACGCGGTGGCGGTGCCACTGGACGTGCGGCGGGCAAACGAGCAGGCGACGGCGTCGTACCGGGACCTGCTGCTGGACGGCGCCCTCAGCGACCGATCCGCCATCGGCTTGATGGCCGGTCTCGTCGAGGCCGCTTCACGAACGACCGGGCGGCAGGGATCGATCCCATCGTCGCCCCCGTCACCTCCCTCGTCCCCGTCGCGGAGCGGCCCAGCCGACTCCGCATAGTCGCCCGGTTCGTGAGATTGCTCGACCCGACGACAAGGCCCCAACCCTCGACCGGGGGACCAAAGACCCTGGCCTCGCGGCCGGCCAGGGGGTCACAGTCGACAGCGGAGCTGCCCGTGTGAAAGGACTCTCGAGATGAAGGCCATCGTGCAGGACCACTACGGCGGCGCTTCGGCGCTCACATTTGCTGACGTCGCTCGACCGGGGTTTGGCGACGAGGACGTGCTGGTGCAGGTGGTGGCGGCCGGGGTCGACCGTGGCGCCTTGCACCTCATGACCGGACGCCCGTACCTGATGCGGTTGGGGACAGGGCTGCGGGCCCCCAAGGTGAGGGTGCCCGGTGTCAGCTTCGCCGGCCGGGTGGAGGCGGTTGGCTCACAGGTGAGCCGCTTCGCCCCGGGGGACGAGGTGTACGGCGCGGCCCGCGGAACCTACGCGGAGTACGTCGCCACATCGCAGAGCAAGGTCGTGCCCAAGCCTGCCGAGCTCAGCTTCGAGGAAGCCGCGGTGGTGCCGTACGCGGCATTCGCGGCCCTGCAGGCGGTGCGGCAGCACGGCCGGGTGCAGCCCGACGAGCGTGTCCTTGTGGTGGGCGCTTCGGGAGCCGTGGGCAGCATCGCGGTGCAAGTCGCCAAGGCGTCCGGTGCCGAGGTCACCGGGGTGTGTGGCCCGCGCGACCAGCAGCTCGCCACCTCGATCGGCGCCGACAGCGTGATCGACTACACGAGCGAGGACTTCACCGACGGGACCCGTCGCTTTGACGTCATCCTCGACGTGTTCGGCCGCACCCCGATTCGGCGACTGCGCCGGGCACTGACACCGCGCGGCCGGCTGGTGATCGTCGGTGGTGAGGGAGGCCGGTGGATCGGAGGTACCCAGCGGCAGCTCGCCGCGATGCTTCTCTCCCCGTTCGTCCGTCAGTCGCTCCGCGCGTTCGTGGCGAAGGAAGACGCCGAGACCCTGCAACAGATGAAGGACCTCATCGCCGAGGGCAAGGTCCGCCCCCTGATGGGCCGGACCTACCCGCTCGTAGAGGCGGTCGATGCCGTCGCGGCCCTTGAGTCCGGGGCATCGTCGGGGCGGATCGTCCTTACCGTCTGACTTTCCATCGCAAGCCCCCACCGGGGCGGCCGGCACCGTCCGCTCCCATCTCAGGCCTGCGCCTTCGTGTGTAGCGAGCGACGGGAATCGAACCCGCGTATCCAGTTTGGGAATCCTGCCGCTGGCGGCGGCCGTACACGAGGGGGCTTCACCATGGCGCCCGGATCTGCCCACAGCTGCCCGCTCGTGACCCGCCTTGAGTGCACGGTGAGTGCACGCACCGTGCACCCGGGACGGGTGGCCAACGGGTTCCCGCTACTGCACTTTGCTGGTGTAGTGCCCGACTCCGGCCTAGCCGTGCTGCGACGCAACGCCGATACCATGGGGCTATGACCGAGACTGCCGTGCCGGCTCGTGCGCCACTCAGTGGCCCCACAGGCCGACTCGTCGCAGCTCACCGTGAGGAGTTGCGCGAGGTGCTGCGCCGCCACGGTGTGACCGACGCCCATATCTTCGGAAGCGTCGCACGCGGAGACGACCGCCCCGGCAGCGATCTCGACCTGCTCGTCGAGTTCCCCCGTGGGACGAGCCTCTTCGAGCTGGCCGGCATTCAGGCCGAGTTGGAAGAGGTTCTGGGCGTTGAGGTCGACCTCGGCACCCGCGGAAGCCTCAAGCCGCGCATCCGTCCGCGCGTGGAACGAGACTTGGTTGCCCTATGAGCCGTTCGGACCTCGACCGGCTCTATGACATCGCCGACGCAATTGCGGCCATCCGGTCCCACGTCGCGCAAGGGACTCTCAGCGAGGCTGTGGTGTTCGACGCGGTGCGGATGCGACTACTTGAAATCGGCGAGGCCGTGAAGGGTCTCAGTGAAGAACTCACGGCACGAGAGCCTGCCATTCCGTGGCGCACGATTGCGCGGTCGCGAGATAACCTGGTCCATCACTACTTCGCGACCGAGGTGCAGATTGTCGAGGACACCATCAAGACGGACTTGGCGCCACTGGACGAGGCCGTCGCCCGGCTGATCGCGGAAGTCGAGCGGCTGGATGAACTGGTCCGAGAGCGCCAGAACTACGGTCAGGAGCAGGCTGATGCTGCCGAGTAAACGCACCTGGATCGCACGGCACTCCACGAGGGCCTTCGCGTGCAAGAAGCCGCAGGCCGGAAACGGGTTCTGACCTGCGGCTTTGCGGTGGAGCGAGCGACGGGAATCGAACCCGCGTATCCAGCTTGGGAAGTGCCTTGGTGGGCATCTGCTGGGTCCTCGCGCGCTTGCGAAGCCATCCGGTCCTGACCGCTCGCGACGTGATGCGGCCTGAGCGTTGGGCACGGATTGGGCACGCGGGTCTGCGCATTGACCTGGACTGGACTGGGCTGGGTGGCGCCCCGCAGAAGGCGGTTCGGCGACCTCGCCGCGCGGGTCGTATATGGCCGGCGCGCTCGTTGTGGGCAGTGGTCCTCCTTGGGAGCCGGCCCGGCGCACGTCAGCTGGGGCCTCCCTCGTCGCCAGCGCCTGATTCTCAGCCCCACGACCGGGTGGCCGTCCGTTTGAGTGGCGTCGGCGGCCCACAAGACCCGTGTCGGTTCGAGCGGGCGGCTTCCAGGCTAGGACCCCGCGGGCGCCGGCACGAGACAGCTCGGGTCGACGTCCCTGGCCGTCATGTAGCGGACCGTGGCGCTGTGCTGGTCCGGGGTGAGGGCGAAGCGCGTATGGCTGCCGCCGTCGTACGAGGCACATTCGCCGGCGCTCTGGCGGGTGATGCTCATCGCGTGCTTAGCGAAGGGAGCCAGGAGGAGACCCACCTCGAACTGAACCGGGTCACGTGGGTCCAGGTCGTCGGCGATCCCGCCATGTGAGCCGCGAACGTAGTTACGCCACACCTCGGGGAGGTCCATTGCCGTGAGCGCAGCCTCGACGTCATCCGTCCACAGATCGTCAGGCCCGATGAGCAGGGCCAGGTACTCCAGGTCAGCACGAAGGGCCGTCAGGGCTCCTCGAATGGTCACTTCGAGGGCGTGCCGCGGGGTGCCGGGCTCGAGCGTGTAGACCGAGCGAGGCTGTTCGGCTGGCATGGCATGACTCTGGCATAGCAAGCGCGGGGTGCGGTGGGGTGCGCGTAGGCGCGCCAGCGCGGAGCGCGGGGTCCCAATCGCGGGGCCCCGCGCTTCTTCGCGCCGGA
>NZ_DASSMH010000070.1:0-5411 GCF_035688975.1 Intrasporangium sp.
GTCCGGCTCCACCTGGCGCAGGATCTCGCGGACGACGGGCGGCGTGTCGCCCTGACCGAGGAGCAGGTAGCGCAGCAGGTGCACGACGGGCGACCCCTCGGACCACTCGAAGTAGCAGTGCGGTCGCACCCCCGTGGCGTCGCGGAGGGCGAGCAGCACGGCCGCGATGGCGTTCGGGGCGGCGGGGCTGGCCACCCGCAGGATCCGGTGCCCGTCGACCTCGACGCCACGGACGACGAGCACGTCGCTGAACTCCGACGGGTCGTCGACGTCCACCTCGAGGAAGATCACGTCGGCTCGTCCGGGCACCGGGTTGAGGCCCCGCTGCTCCCGCTCCTTGGCGGCATACTCTGCGGCGTCGCCCGTCTGCCGCTTGTTGGCGATGAGGTTGAGCGCGCGGTCGTGGGCCAGCGAGTCGCTGAGGAACCGGCGTGCCGCGTCGTCGAACTCGATCCGGTCGACGCGCAGCTCGGTGACCCTCGTGACCCGCGAGACCAGGGAGACGACGATGATGCCGAGGATGAAGACGGCGGAGATGGCGATGCCGTCCGGCTTCTCGATGACGTTCGCCACCAGGGCGTAGAGCAGGATCAGCGTCAGCACCCCGAACCCGACGACGCCGGCGGTGTGCCGGCGCCGGGCTGCCGAGAGGGCGACGGCGATGGCGCCCGAGACCATCATGGCGAGGATGCCGGTGGCGTAGGCACCGGCCTGCGCGTTGACGTCCGCGCGGAACGCCAGGGTGATGGCGATGCAGATCGCGGTGTAGACGAGCACGACCGGGCGGACGGCGCGGCCCCACTCCGGCGCCATGCCGTAGGCCGGAAGGTAGCGCGGGACGATGTTGAGCAGGCCGGCCATCGCCGAGGCCCCCGCGAACCACAGGATGAGGATGGTGCTGATGTCGTATGCCGTGCCGAAGCCCTCCCCGAGGAAGTGGTGGGCGAGGTAGGCCATGGCCCGCCCGTTGGCCTCGCCGCCCTCCCGGAACTCCTCTTTGGGAATGAGCAGCGTCGTGACGAAGCTCGTCGTGACGAGGTAGACCGACATGATCACGGCCGCCCCGGCCAGCAGCCTGCGCGTGTTGCGGATCCGAGAGGCGAGCACCTCCTGCGGGGTGCGGCCCTCGGCGGCGATGAGCGGCATCATGCTCACGCCCGTCTCGAAGCCGGACAGCCCGAGCACGAGCAGCGGAAAGGCGATCACCGCCGGTCCGAGCAGCCCGGTGAACCCGCCGCCCCCCGCCGTGAGCGCGTCCACCCACGTCGACCACGCGCGCCCGTCCGCGAAGACCTCGAGCAGTCCGCGCACCACGACGACGGCGTTGAGCCCGAGGAAGACGACGACGAGCGGGATGGCCACGCTGACGGCCTCGCTGAAGCCGAGCAGGAAGACGCCGCCGAGCACGAGCAGCAGACCGATCGTGATGGCGACCGCGTGCCCGTGCAGGGCGGCCGGGAAGAACGGGCTCTCCAGGATGTGCACCGAGGCGTCGGCCGCCGACAAGGTGATGGTGATGATCCAGGAGGTGGCGACGAAGCCGAGCAGCACGAGGACGAACACCTTCCCGCGCCAGAAGGGCAGAATGTCCTCGAGCATCGCGACGGAGCCCTGCCCGTGGGGGCTCTCGCGGGCCACCCGGCCGTACATCGGCAGCATGCCGAGCAGCGTGAGCGCCACGATGAGCAGCGTCGCAAGCGGCGAGAGCGCCCCCGCCGCGAGGGCGGCGATCCCGGGCAGGTAGGCCAGCGTCGAGAAGTAGTCGACGCCCGTCAGGCACATCACCTTCCACCAGGCGTGCGGCTCGGCATGGGCCTCCTCGTGCTCCGGCCCGATCGGCTGCACGCGGTGCTCCATCAGCCAGCGGCTGAGCCGGCCGGTCGGCTGGGGAGGCGGCACCGGGCTCGGCACGACCGTGGGCAGGACACGCTTCTCGGACACGGGGGGCGCCTTCTCTCTGCGGCAGCACAACGATGCGGCGCCCCACCCTACGGCGAGGGGAGCCGCCGTGCCGCGTCGAGCACCGCCCGGGCCAGCTCGGCTCGGGAGCTCGGCGGGAAGCTGTGCGCCCCCGGGACGGCGTGCACGACCGCACCCCACGGGAGGTGCGGCGCCAGCTCGGCCGGCGAGCCGAAGGGGTCGCGCTCACCCTGCACGATCCCCGTGGGCGGCGGCGCCGCGGCGAGCTCGTCGGCGCGCAGCCGGTCGGGCCGCCCCGGTGGATGCAGCGGGAAGCTGAGCAGCAGGCCGGCGTCGGCCTCGAGCGCCGCGGCGGTGCGGCACGCGACCCGGGCCCCGGCGCTGCGGCCGCCGACGACGAGCGGGCGCGGCAGCCGGCCCCGCCCGGTGAGCAGGGCCGCGACGATCGGCACCCACGCGGCGTCGAGCGTCGGCGGCGGGCCGGCGACGCGGCGGCCGGCGACGAGCCACGGCTGCTCGACGAGCACGACGGCCCAGCCCCGCTCGGTGAGCACGTCGCGGGCGACGGCGAGGTCGACGGCGTCGATGCCGCCGCCCGCCCCGTGCGAGAGGACGACCGTCCCCACGGCGTGCGGGGGGCGGCATACGTGCGCCCGCCCCGGTCCCCCCGGCGCCTGGAACTCACGCAGCGACTGCCTCACGCGCCGAGGACCTCCCCCGTCGTCGGGTCCACGACGCCGGCGAGCTCCTCCGCCGGCGCCGGCTCCACGAGCCCGGGGCCGTTGTTGCCGGTCGCTCCGACCGCCCGGCCGACGGGGTACGCCGTGAACCGCCCGGGCTCCGAGAAGGAGAGGAGGCGGCGCACGACGTCGGGGTCCTGCTCGTCCGGGTCGAGCCACTGCGCCCACTGCTCCGGCTCGAGGACGAGCGGCTGCCGGTCGTGGATGCGGTCGAGGCCCTGCTCGGCGTCGGTGGTGACGATGGTGAAGGTGGTCAGCCAGGCGTTGGGATCGCCGTCGGGCAGGGACCGGTCGCGCCAGAACTCGTAGAGCCCCGCGAACGCCACGGGGCCGCCGTCGGCGCGGCGGACGAAGAAGGGCTGCTTGCGCGGCTTGCCCTTGGCGTCGGTGGCGGTGGGCGAGGCCTGCCACTCGTACCACCCCGCCGCCGGCACGAGGCAGCGGCGGGTGGCCGCCGCCTTGGCGAACGCGCCCTGGTCGAGGACGGTCTCGGCCCGGGCGTTGATCATCCGGAGCCCGACCTTGGCGTCCTTGGCCCACGACGGCACGAGACCCCAGGTGAGCAGCCGCAGCTGGCGGACCGCCGGGGCGTCGTCGGGGGCCCCGCGGAGGGGCCGGGACAGCACGACGGGCGCCTGTTTCGACGGCGCCATGTTCCAGTCGGGCGTGCCGGGCGGGGGGTCCTGCGGTCTCGCGAGGACGCTGCGACCCGGCTCGCCCGTGGCGTCCACCTCGACGTCGAACGCCTCGACGAGCTCGTCCGGCCGCGCGCTCGCGGCATACCTGCCACACATGGCGCCAGCGTATGCCGCGCCCGCCGGCCGGGATCGGGTGCCGAAGCGCACCGGGATGTCGATAGCGTGGGTCGCACGGCGTCCGTATGCCGCTCGCCCGAGGAGGAACCCCATGCTCGTCCGCCGCCTTGCCCGACCGCTCCTCGCGTCGGTGTTCGTCGCCGTCGGCGTCGAGGCGCTGCGCCACCCGGGCGCACGCACCGACCGGGCGGCCAAGCTGCTCGAGCAGGTGCCACACCCGCCGTCGCTGCCCGACGACCCCGACCTGCTCGTCCGGGCCAACGGCGCCGTGCTCGTCGGCGGCGGCGTGCTGCTCGCCACCGGCCGGCTCCCGCGTCTCGCGTCCACGCTGCTCGCGGCCTCCCTCGTGCCGACGACGGCCATCGAGCACGCGTTCTGGGAGGAGGCCGACCCCCAGCGCCGCAGCCAGCAGCAGGCCCTGTTCCTGCGCGACGTCGGGCTGCTGGGCGGCCTGCTGCTCGCCGCGGTCGACACCGCCGGCAAGCCGGGCCTCGCCTGGCGGGCGCAGCACGCGACGAGGACGACGCGGCGCGAGGCCCGGCACGCCCGCCGGGCGGCCCGCCGGGAGGCCCGGCTCCTCGTCCATCGCGCCCACGACGTCGTGAGCTGACTTGAGCCCTCTCGATCGCTCCGCGCCCGCCCTCGCCGTCGCCGACGCCGACTGGGCGGCGCCCGTGGCCGGCGGCCCGCTCCGGGCGACCGTGGCCCTGCCGGGGAGCAAGTCGCTGACCAACCGCTACCTCGTCCTCGCCGCGCTCGCCTCGGACCGGTCCCGGCTGCGGGCGCCGCTGCGCTCACGCGACACGCTGCTCATGGCCGAGGCCCTACGCATCCTCGGCGTCCTCGTCGAGGACGTCGCCCCCGAGGGGGAGCCCTCCCCCGACACGGTCCCGGACTGGCTCGTCACCCCACCGGCCGTGCTCCGCGGCGGCGGCCGGGTCGACGCCGGGCTCGCCGGCACCGTCATGCGCTTCCTGCCTGCCGTCGCCGCGCTCGCCGACGGGCCCGTCCACCTCGACGGCGACCCGCAGGCGCGGGTCCGGCCCATGGCGCCGGTCGTCGACGCCCTGCGCACCCTGGGCGTGCCGGTCACCGACGACGGAGGGGGCCGGCTGCCCCTCGTCGTCCACGGCCGGGGCCGGGTGCCCGGCGGCGCGGTCACGATGGACGCCTCCGCCTCGTCGCAGTTCGTCTCGGCCCTGCTGCTCGCCGGCGCGCGGTACGACAAGGGGGTCACCGTCCACCACGAGGGCAAGCCCGTCCCGAGCGAGCCGCACATCCTCATGACGGTCGAGGCCCTGCGCGACGCCGGCGCCGTCGTCGACGACAGCGAGCCCAACACCTGGCGGGTCGAGCCGTCGGAGATCAACGCCCTCGACGTCAGCGTGGAGCCTGACCTGTCCAACGCCGGTCCCTTCCTCGCCGCCGCGCTCGTGGCTGGTGGGACGGTCCGCGTGCCCGGGTGGCCGCAGCACACGACCCAGGCCGGCGACTTCCTGCGCGAGGTCCTCGACCGCATGGGGGCCGACGTGCGCCTCGACCGGGACGGGCTCTCGGTCACCGGGACCGGGGAGCTTGTCGGCATCGACGTCGACCTCCACGACGCGGCCGAGCTCACGCCGACCGTCGCGGCCCTCGCCGCCCTCGCGAGCACGCCGTCGGAGATCCGCGGCGTGGCGCACATCCGGGGCCACGAGACCGACCGGATCGCGGCGATCTGCGCCGAGCTGCGCGGGCTCGGCGGCGACGTCACGGAGCGGGAGGACGGGCTCGGGATCGCCCCGGCTCCCTTGCACGGCGGCCGGTTCCACACCTACCACGACCACCGGATGGCCACGACCGGCGCCGTCCTCGGCCTGCGTGTGCCCGGCCTCGTCGTCGAGGACGTAGGCACGACGAGCAAGACCCTGCCCGACTTCGTGGGGCTGTGGGAGGG
>NZ_DASSMH010000071.1:0-15347 GCF_035688975.1 Intrasporangium sp.
CCGCCGGCGAGGGGGCCGTCGAAGCACGCGACGATCTGCGACGCGGCGTCGGGCAGGGCGCCGGCGGCCACGGGCGTCCGGCCGGTCCGCCCGAACATGGCGCTGGCCCGGCGGGCCGCCACCCCGCCGAGCGGGCCGGACCCGAGCACGATGGGCACGGACTCGGCGACCTCGACGGCGAGCATCTTGGCGGGGTTGACGACCGCCTCGGCGGAGGGCCGCGACTCGTAGGCGCGCTGGTCGAGCAGCTCGGCGAGCGCGTCCATCGTGTGCGGCTCCGCCGTCGCGAGGCCCATCGCGTCGGCCGCGAGCAGCACCGGCACGGCCTGGGCCCACAGCGACGTGCGGGACGACGCGTCGGGCACCTCGATCGGCACGTGCACGCCCCGCGCCCGGGCCGACAGCTCGGCGAGCGGGGAGTCCGGGGCGCTGACGGTGAGCACCGACGCACCCCGCCGGGCCGCCTCCGCGACGAGGTCGAGCGCCCCCGCCGCCCGGCCCGACTGCGACACGGCGATGACGAGGTCGAGCGCGCCGACCCAGCCGGGCAGCAGCCCGCCGCTGCACGTCTGCACGGGAATCGTGCCGCCGTGGCGGGTCACCGCCTCGAAGAGGTCGCCGACGGCGGCGGACCCGCCCACGGAGGCCACCACCACTCCGCGCGGGCGCAGCTCGGCGAGCCGGTCGAGGCCCGCCTCGGCGGCTGCCCGGACCGACCGGCGCACCTGCGACCCGGCCATCGCCAGGGCGCGCAGCGTCTCACGGCTGTCGAGGCGCTCGAGGGCCTCCTCGTCGTCGAGCCTCGCCTCGTCGAACACGGCTGGAGCCGTCAGCCGTCGAGGCGGCGCGCGAGGTCGACGAGGAGGACCGGCACGCCACTGTCGATGGGGTAGCCGAGCGAACAGGTGATGCAGCGCAGCTCCGGCGTCGCAGGGCCCGTCGCGTCGGTGAGGATGCCCTTGCACTGCGGGCAGCGCAGGATCTCGCGCAGCCACGGCTCGACGGTCTGCTGGGTCTCGCTCACTGGGACGCTCCTTCGGTCGCACCGGCACGGATGAGGGCGAGGACCTCGTCCCGGACCCGCACCATGGTCTCACGGTCCGCGGCCTCGACGTTGAGCCGCAGGAGCGGCTCCGTGTTGGACGCCCGGACGTTGAGCCACCACATCGGCTCGGACTCGGGCCCGCGCGCGGTGAGCCCGTCGAGCTCGTCCAGGGACGCGCCGCGCTGGAGCGCCCACCGCCGCACCGTGTCGGTCACGGCGGCGGCGTCGCTCACCGTGGAGTTGACCTCGCCGGACGCGGCATACCGCTCGAAGCCCGCCGCGAGCTCCGCGAGCGGACGGTCCTGCTCGCCGAGCGCCGCGAGCACGTGCAGCGCGGCCAGCATCCCGGTGTCGGCGAACCAGAAGTCGCGGAAGTAGTAGTGCGCCGAGTGCTCGCCGCCGAACACCGCGCCCGCCCGGGCCATCTCCGCCTTGACGAAGGAGTGGCCGACCCGGGTGCGGACCGGCACGCCTCCGTGCTCGCGCACGACCTCGGCGACGGCGGCGCTGCTGATGACGTTGTGGACGACCGCCACGTGGTCCTCGCCCGCCGATCGCGCCCGCGCGATCTCCCGCGCGGCGACGAGACCCGTGACGGCGCTCGCCGACACGGGCCGGCCCGCGGCGTCGACCACGAAGCACCGGTCGGCGTCGCCGTCGAAGGCCAGCCCGAGGTCGGCGCCGTGCTGCACCACGGCGGCCTGCAAGTCCACGAGGTTGGCCGGGTCGAGCGGGTTGGCCTCGTGGTTGGGGAAGGTCCCGTCGAGCTCGAAGTACAACGGGACGACGGTGAGCGGGAGGGCGGGCAGGCCGGCGCCCGAGCCGAGCACCGCGGGCACGGTGTGGCCCGCCATGCCGTTCGCCGCGTCCACGACGACCGTGAGCGGGCGGGAGCCGCGCAGGTCCACGAGCCCGCGCAGGAACCGGGCGTAGTCCCCGAGGATGTCCCGGACCGTCGTCACGCCGGGCCCGTGCGCGGGCGGGTAGAGCCCGCCCGGCCGGTCGAGGAGCCACTGGGCGAGGTCGCGCACCTCGGCCAGCCCCGAGTCCTGGCCCACCGGGCGGGCCGCGGAGCGGCACAGCTTGATCCCGTTGTATGCCGCCGGGTTGTGGCTCGCCGTGAACATCGCACCGGGCGCGTCGAGTGACCCGCTCGCGTAGTAGAGGCCGTCGGTCGAGGCCAGCCCGATGAGGGTGACGTCGAGCCCGCGGGCGGTGACGCCCTCGGCGAAGGCGGCGCTGAGGGCCGGCGACGACGGGCGCATGTCGTGGCCCACGACGACCGAGCCGTGGCCGTCGGGCAGCGCGACGACCTCCGCGAAGGCCGCGCCGATCGCCCGGGCCACGTCGGGCGAGAGCTGATCCGGCACGAGGCCCCGCACGTCGTAGGCCTTGACGAAGTCGGTGAGGCGGGGGGCGGACACGACCGCCACCCTAACGGTCAGTGGTCGCGCAGGATGCGCAGGTGGCCGCGGCGTCCAGACTCGACGACGCCCGAGCGGGCCTCGGCGGCGACCTCGTCGCGCGAGGCGGATCCGGCCGGCTCGGGGCGCCTCGGCCGGCGGGCGGCCGCGGGCTCGCGGACGGCGTCGGCCAGGGCGAGCAGGTCGTCGGACGCGAGCGCCGGCTCGGAGTAGTCGCCGTCGAGCCGGACGACGTCCCACCCCACCGGCGCCGTCATCCGCTCGGCGTGGTCGAGGCACAGGTCGTAGGTGTGCGGCTCGGCATACGTCGCCAGGGGCCCGAGGACGACGGCGCGGTCGGCATACGCGTAGGTGAGAGTCGCGACGGCGGGGCGCGCGCACCCCGTCTTGGAACAGCCCCGTGTCAGACCCACGGGGCTGGACTCTACCGCCGCACGGGCGCGCCTCCCGGCACCACGCCGGACCCGCCGAACTCCGGATCCGCCGAACTCCGGACGCGACAAACTCCGGATCCGCCCAACTACAGTGGGCAGGTGACCGCCAAGCCCGCCACGCCCTCGGGACGCTCGCGGCCGGCCCACCGCCGCGACCGACACGGCCGGGGCCGCCGCGGACCGCTCGCCTGGCCACCGGTGCCGGCGATGCTGACCCGCCGCGACCAGTTCGACGACTACGTCCTCGACGCTGCGACGCGCCTCGAGGCGACGTGCGGACGCGCCTTCCCCGCGGTCGAGTTCGCGGTCGAGGACGTCCCCCGCGGCCCGGCGCCGTGGGACCGCCGCGAGGTGCCGCTCGGCCGCCTGTATCCCGCGACGTCCAGCGGACCGGCCCGCATCGTCGTCTACCGCCGACCCGTCGAGACCCGGGTCAGCGACCCTCGGGACGTCGCGGCCCTCGTCGCCGACATCGTCACCGAGCAGGTGGCCGGGCTGCTCGGCGTGGAGCCCGAGGAGCTCGATCCCGGCTTCGGCGAGTGAGTCCGGCGGCCCTCAGGCAAGGTTCGGGCCGAGCTCCGATCCGAACGCATGACAGACCCAGGCCGCTGACAGGCGGCGCACCGTGCGCCGGCCCCAACGGCTCATGGTCGGGTTGGTCTGCGCGTAGTACCACACGAGACCCATGGACTCGTGCAGAGCCCAGGCCATGCCCCGTCGCCACTGGATCTCGGTGCACCCCAAGGCCTCCCGGAACGCCTCTCGTTGGAGGTCGTCCAGGAGGTGCCAGGCGCCGACGAGGTCGAGCGCGGGATCGGCTGCGGCAAACCCCCCACCGTCGAGCACCCCCACGAGCCGCCCCGCCCGGACCAGGACGTTGGGCGGTGTGAGGTCCCCGTGGCACATCACCTCCACATCGACCTGCGGAAGGGTCCGCAGCTGCGCCCACATCGCCCGCAGGGGCGGCACGTCGAGCAGACCCTCGCTGTGCTCGAAGCAGGTCTCCATCCACGCGTCGTGGTCAGGCAGGTGGCCGCCCCGGCCCCCACCAGCGAACCGTCTCCCTCGGGTGTCGGCGGCGCGCAGGCCGGCGATGAGCCGCGCGAGATCCAGGGCGAACTCGATGGAACCCGCGGGGTCCTCCTCCGTGGCGACCCGCCCGGGCAGCCAGGTCTGGACGCTCCACGGCATCGGGTACCCGACGCCCGGCTCGCCGATGGCGACCGGCTGCGGCGTTGGCACGGTGGACGCGCCGGCCAGCTCGTGCGCCGCTGCGGCCTCGGCTCGAAGCCCTGCCCGCGCCTGCCCCACGTCGTGCGCGCGCCGCGGGAAGCGGGCAGCCAGACCGTCGCCGACCCGGAAGATCGCATTGACCGTCCCCGCAGCCGGCACCTCGTGAACCTCCAGCCCTGACCAGCGCGGGAACTGTTCCTTGACGAGCCGTCGCACGGTCCCCTCGCCCACGTCGAGCTCGTCCCGGTGCATCGCCCTGCGCACCATCCTCCCGCGCGAGCGCCGGTATGCCGCTCAGTCCGTCAGCTGGCGCACGGGGACCGCGAGGGCCGTGACCGGGGCGCTCGCGAGGGCGGCGACCGAGAAGTAGGGGCCGCCCGCGTCCGCGCCGGCGACCGAGACCGCGGCGCGCACGTCGCCCCGCTCGGGCGTCACCCAGACGCGGTCGGCGCCCGCGAGGTCGACATGCGCCGCCCGGTCGGGCCCGACCGTCACCGTCGCCACGCGGGTCGCGCCGCCGGCGCCGGCCAGGACGCGCACCGTCGCCCCGCCGGGCCCGGCGGCGAGCAGCAGCGTGCTGCGCAGCCCGACTGCCGCGAGCCCGGGCACGAGCAGTCCCGCGACACCCGTGAGGGCCGGCGTCGCCGGAGCCCAGCCGAAGTCGCTCATG
The DNA here is from genome assembly GCF_035688975.1 of Intrasporangium sp. Lineage (GTDB taxonomy): Bacteria > Actinomycetota > Actinomycetes > Actinomycetales > Dermatophilaceae > CALMNV01. The sequence continues at coordinate 4,807 of NZ_DASSMH010000071.1, forward strand.
CGGTCGGTGCCGGTGCGGGCCCGGCGCTCGACGTAGGCCCCCGCCACGACGGGTGCCGTCGACTCGAGCCGCAGGCCGGCGACGCCCGTCGGCACGGAGGCGAGCCGCACGTCCGTGGAGCTCTCCCCCGGCACGCGGACCGCGCGCAGCTCGGCCGGCTGCGTCGAGGCCGTCTCGGTGAGGACCCGCACCCGGACGACGGCCTCCACCTTGCCCGGGTTCGCCACGCGGAGCACGGCCGTGCCGTCGACGTGGAGGCCGGCCAGCACGAGGTCGGTGGCCGGCGACGCCGCGCTCGTCGCGTCGTCCAGGCCCCGGCCGGTGGCGCCCTCGATCCACGCGTCGTCGAGCACCCCGGCCACGACGCCGCCCGTCGCGATGACGTGGACGGCGGGCGCCGGCTCGTCGGGCGCGATGGCGTCGAGCGAGACCGACGCCCGGGAGCCCGGCGCGATGGACACGCTGCGCCCGTCCGCGGACGCGACGCGCCCGCGGGCCCCGAAGACCTCGAACGCGACCGAGACGGCGTTGGCTCCCGGGTTGCTGAGGACGAGCCGCTCGGTCCGAGACGCGCCCGAGCCGCCGCCGACGAACCACAGGTCCGCCGCCGCGGCGCCGCAGGGTGACACGGCGAGTCCCCGGTCGTCGTCGCCTGACCGCAGCCACGACTGGCTGGCGGCAAGGCCGGGTGCGAGGCCGCCGGTCGCGGATGCGACGACCGGGTCGGCGGTCGGTGTCGTGCCGGCCACGACCGCGTCGCGGGCCGAGGCCCTGGCCACCGACGCGCCCGCCCTCCCGGTGGCCAGCGTCACCGTGCCGGCACCGGTGGGCACCGCGTGGGGGGCGAGGGCGGCGGCGGGACTCGCGGCGGCGGCCACGCGCAGGGTCCCCGAGACCGAGCGCAGGGCCTGCGTGCCGAGCCGCTGCTGGCCGGGGCACACCAGGGTGGAGTCGTCGAGCAGCACGTCGGACACGGCCGGCAGGCCGGCCTGCTCGTGGGGCGCGGCGAGCTGCACCGACCCGCCCCGGAACGCGGCGCCGGTGACGATCCCGGCCGCGGCCAGGGCGACGACGGTGGCCCGGACGATGCCCGGCAGGGTGCTCATGAGCGGCTCCTCGAGCGGCGGTTTCCGAACGGCACGGCGAGGAAGAGGACGAGGCCCAGGAGCCCCCCCTGGGCGAGGCGCCACCACGGCTCCGCCGCCGCGAGGTCGATCTCGAGGTGGCCGCCCCCGGCGGGGACGGCATACGTCGGCTGCTCGCGGCCCGGCAGCGGCGCGATGACCCGGCCGTCGACGCTGACGCGGGCCGAGGCGGACCACGACGCCGGCTCGGCGACGACGACGTAGCGGGTGCCGGTGGCCCCGGGGGCGCCCGGGTCGACGGCCGGGACGGTGGTCCCCACGGCGCCGTGCGGGCCGGCCATGGGCACGGCCGCGAGCAGTCGGTCCGCGCCGTCGACGAGGCGCACCCGCGACGGCGCGGGTGGGGCGGTGGCCCCGGGGGCGGACGGCAGCGGCTGGACCTTCCACAGCATCCCGTGCTCGCTCGTCCCGAGTCGGGTCAGTCCCCCGGCGGCGTCGAGGCGGCGGGGGAGCCCCGCGTCGGGGTCCGCGCGCACCTGCACGTAGGCGATCCCGAGCCGGGCCAGACCCGACGCGTCGAGCGACTCGGCACCGCGACCGCCGACGAGTTTGGCCACCGAGGCGGTGAGGCCGGCGTCCTCGGAGCCGGCCGACCCCGCCCCGGCGGCGTCGGGCCGGTCGACGGCAGAGGGTCGGTCGAGGTCGCGCAGCACCTCCCCCGGCTCCTGGCCGAGCAGCCGGAAGTCGACGACGCGCTCGGACGGCTGCAGCAGCAGCAGCCGGTTGCCGAGCGGACCGGCTCCCTGCTCGACCGCCACGGCCGGCAGGGTCGCCTCGCCGACCGTGAGGGTGGGCCCGAGACCCACGGCTCCCCACCGCCCGGCGAGCGCCAGCGCTGACCCGGCCGGCAGGGCCACGAGCAGGACCGCGACGGCGGTGCGCCACGACCGGCCAGGGGCGCGCAGCCGGCCGAGGGGCACTCGGGCACCCGCCAGCAGGCCGACGAGGAGGCCGAGCACCCAGAGGTCGACCCCGATCCCTGACCAGGGGCGCGCCGGCGAGGACACGCCAACCGAGGTCGGCGCCGAGCCGAGCACCAGGCGGCCGGAGGCCTCCGCCAGCGCGAGACCGAGCAGCATCAGTGCGGCGGCCGCGGCGAGGCCCACCGCCTCCGAGCGGCTGCGGGAGCGGACGGCGAGACCCAGCAGGCCGAGCGCCACGACGGGGGCCAGCACCCAGACCCACGGCCCCTGCGCGGGCTCGGGCACGCCGAGGAGCGGCAGCCACGGCACCGGCGGGGCCTCCGTCGTGACGAGGCCAGGCCCCGAGAGGAGCAGCCGCCAGTCGTCCACGAAGCGCAGCAGCCACGGCCCGAGGAGCGCGGGGGGCACGACGAGCAGGACGAGGGCCCGCAGCCGCCGCGCCCCCGGCCCGAGGACGAGCAGGAGGACCGCCGCGACGAGCGCGACGACGAGCAGCAGCGGGACGAACGCCCCGAGCACGGCGACGGCGAGCGCCGTCGCGAAGGCCGCGGTGAAGGTGCCGTCTCGCCGCGAGACGAGCGCGAAGCCAGCCCCGGCGACCGGCAGCAGCAGGTGCGCGAGGACCACGGTGACGCGGCCGTCGAGGACGGCCGTGGTCACGACGCCGGACGTGCCCCAGGCGAGTGCCGCGAGCCCGCGGGTGACCCGCGAGGTGGTGACGACGCGGCCCGCGAGGTATGCCGCCCACGCGGAGAGCGCGGGCGCGAGGAAGAGCAGCCAGGCGATGGTGACACCGGCCGGGGACCGGCTCTCGCCCACCCCGGGCAGCCGCTCCGCCGCCCACGTGAGGCCGGCCAGCACCGCGAGGTGCGGCCCCGAGTCGGCGGCGGAGCCGAGCCCCGCCCCGTGCCAGGCGTCGGCGAACGCGTGCCAGAGCCCGCTCGACCCGCTCGTGACCGGCCGCAGCTCCCCCCCGGCCAGGCCACTCGAGGTCACGGACAGCCCGCCCGCCCGGATCGCCACGCGCCACGCGGCCGCCGTGGCGAGCAGGACGGCCGCCACGGCGAGGACCCCTGGGGACGTCGCGATCCGCCTCGGCAGGGAGGCGGGGAGCACGTGCAGCGACTCCGCCTCGTCCGCGACGGGACCGGTCTCCGTGGACGGACCCGCGGCCACGGGCAGGTCCCGGCGCCTGCGGCCCTCCGGTGTCATGGCGTCGGAGATGTGGTCGATCGTGGACCGCGCGGCCGCGCCGGGTCGCACGAACAAGGTGGAGAGGTGGTCGCGCCGCAGGTGCTTGCTGCGCCGACCGCGCCAGCGCGCCCGCGTCACGGCAAGCGGGTGCCCCAGGGCGCCGAGGTCGGCCAGCTCGCGCCAGGCCGCCCGGGGGCGCTTGGCGACGAGGAGGGTCGCCGAGGCCACGACCGCACTGAGCGCCATCCACAGGGCGAGGAAGGGCGCGGCCACCGGCGAGCACCGCGCGAGGGCGACCTGCCGGGCGGCGCGGCGGCTGCGCCGCTCCACCTCCGCGGGTCCGGGGCCTCCCGGCCGTGCGCCGTCTCGCCCCGCCGTCGCCTCGCGCACCACGGCGCCGGGCACGACGATCACCCGGTGCCCGGCGAGCTGCGCCCGCCAGCCGAAGTCGAGGTCCGCCCCGTAGTGCTCGAAGGCCGGGTCGAAGCCCCCGAGCTCGGCGTGCACCGACCGCCGGACGAGCATGCCGCTCGTGCTCACGGCGAGCACGTCCGTCCGCCCGTCGTGCTGGCCCTGGTCGGACTCGCCGCGGGCGGGCGAGGCGAGGCGCCGGCCGGTCCGGGTGACCTGGATGCCCAGCTCGACCAGCCGTCGCGGGTCCTCCCAGCCGACGAGCTTGGGGCCCGCGACCCCGACCGACTGGGACCGGCGCACGCCGTCGACGAGCCGCTCGAGGGCGGCGGGCTGCGGGGCCGAGTCGTCGTGCAGGACCCACACCCACTCCGAGGCGTCGGGTCTGGTGGCCGGCAGCTGGGCGATGCCGACGTCGATGGCCCGTCCGGTGGGCAGCACGGCGTCGGTGCGGACGACGCGCACGTCACGGACCGCATGCCGCAGCGCCCGGTGCTCCGCGAGGATGGCGGCCGAGCCGTCCGTGCTCGCGACGTCGACGACGACGACGCGCGCCGGGAGCTGGGTCTGGCGCCCCAGCGCATCGAGGCACTCGGCGAGCCACGTGGCGCCGTTGCGCACGACGAGGACGGCGCTGACGAGCGGAGCGGCGGCCGGCGCCGGGCGGGGACGGGCTTCGCCTCCTCCCCCGGGCGCGGGAGGAGAGGGGGGCAGGGTGGTCCCGGCGGTCACCAGGTCGCCCTGCCCGGTCGGGCACCGTCACCCGGGCGGAGGCAGCGGGCTGCCATGGCGCTCAGACGGCGCGCTTCTTGAGCTTGCGCCGCTCGCGCTCGGACAGCCCGCCCCAGATGCCGAAGCGCTCGTCGTGCGCGAGGGCGTACTCGAGGCACTCCTGGCGCACCTCGCAGCCGACGCACACCTTCTTCGCCTCGCGCGTGGAGCCGCCCTTCTCGGGGAAGAACGCCTCCGGATCGGTCTGTGCGCAGAGCGAGCGCTCCTGCCAGGACAGCTCGGCCTCGTCCAGCGCGTCGGACAAGATCACCACCTCGTGCATGACGCCTCCTCGACCCAGATGCTTGAGTTACCGGCCCGGTCCTGGCCAGCGGAGCCACGGCCTGGCGGTCGCGCACTGACGAGAACAGTAGTGAAATTACATGCGTGTCATACCCTTCGCGTCAAGCCGGGCTCTGCTAATGGTCCGGACGGCGGCCGCCCGGGCCTCGCGCGCGACCGCGCGATAACCGTCCCTGAGAGGATGCAGGCATGCACATCACCGCCCTGGCTGGGGGGGTGGGCGGGGCGCGCTTCCTGCGCGGTCTGCTCGCCCACCTGCGCCGCACCCCACAGCTCGCCGGCACGCGGCTGACCGTCGTCGGCAACACGGGCGACGACATCACCCTCTTCGGCCTGCGGGTGTGCCCGGACATCGACACGCTGCTCTACACGCTGGGTGGCGGCATCGACGAGGCGCAGGGGTGGGGACGCGCCGACGACACCCACCACGTCGCGGGCGAGCTGGCGCGCCTCGGCGCGACGCCGCAGTGGTTCACCCTCGGCGACAGGGACTTCGGCACCCACGTCTTCCGGTCCCAGCTGCTCGGACAAGGTATGCCGCTGAGCGAGGTCGTCTCGCGCCTGGCGGCTCGCTGGGGGCTCGACGAGCAGGGCGTCACGCTCCTGCCCATGACCGACACGCCCGTCGAGACGCACGTCGTCGTCGCCGCCGACGGGGAAGGCCGGCGGGCGATCCACTTCCAGGAGTGGTGGGTGCGCCACCAGGCACGGGTGCCGGCGGAGCGCTTCGTCGTCGCCGGGCTCGACGGGGCCGCGCCCGCCCCGGGCGTCCTCGACGCGCTGCGCTCTGCCGACGTCGTGCTGCTGCCGCCGAGCAACCCCGTCGTGTCCATCGGCATCATCCTCGGCGTGCCGGGGGTCCGCGACGCGCTGCGGGGCACGCGAGCCCCGGTCGTCGGCGTCTCCCCCCTCGTGGCCGGACGGCCGGTGCGAGGCCACGCCGACGCGTGCCTGCGGGCCATCGGCCTGGAGAGCACGAGCGCCGCCGTGGCCGGCCTCTACGCCGACTTCCTCGACGGCTGGCTCGTGGACGAGGCGGACCCCATGTCGTCCGCCGCCTCCCCACGGGTCCTGCACCGGCCGCTGCTCATGTCCTCGCCCGAGGCCAGCGCGGACCTCGCCGGTGCCGCCCTCGAGCTCGCGATGTCCCTCCAGCAGGCCGGGGGCCGGGCGTGAACGGTCGGGTCTCGGTCACGCCGCTCCACGGCATACCGGAGGTGACCGACGGTGACGACCTCGCCGACCTCATCGAGGGCGGGCTGTCCGCGTCGGGGCTGCGGCTCGAGCCCGGCGACGTCGTCGTCGTCTCGAGCAAGATCGCGTCCAAGGCCCTCGGCCTCGTCGTGGACGACCTCGACAAGGACCGCGTGGTGGCCGCGGAGACCGACTACGTCGTCGCCGAGCGCTCGCTGCCGGGACGAGTGACGCGGGTCGTGCGGGCCAAGGCCGGACCGGTCATGGCCGCCGCCGGGGTCGACGGGAGCAACACCGGCGCTCGGGGCGGCTGGCTCGTGCTGCCGCGGGACCCCGACGGAGTCTGCCGCGAGCTGCACGACGCGCTGCGTGCCCGGCACGGGGTCGAGCTCGGGGTCATCCTCTCGGACACGGCTGGACGGCCGTGGCGGGTGGGCCAGGTGGACTTCGCGCTGGGCGCGTGGGGCCTGCACGTGCTGGAGGACCTGCGCGGCGGCGTGGACGCCGACGGCAGGGCGCTCGAGGTGACGACGCGAGCCGTGGCCGACGAGATCGCGGCCGCCGCCGACCTCGTCAAGGGCAAGGCCTCGCACGTCCCCGTCGCCGTGGTGCGCGGCCTCGGGGAGCTCGTCGTGGAGCGACCCGACGCGAGCCTGCCGGGCGGCCGGGACCTCGTCCGGGCCGGTGCCGAGGACTGGTTCGGCCACGGGCAGGTGGAGGCGGTCCGCGCGGCGCTAGGCATCGAGCCCGGCACGGCACTGTCCCAGCGGGTCGGCATCCCCCCGGCGGTGCCGGACGCCCGCCGGGCGGCGGTCGGCAGGGCGGTCGCCGTGGCCCTGCACGCCGTGGCCAGGGCCACCGCCGACGTCGGCCCGGACAGCGTGGTGCTCGGCGCAGACGGGCCCTACGCGCTCGGCCGCGTCACGGCGCGCCTGGAGGCGGCGCTGTGGTCCGAGGGGCTCGCCGGGGTGCCGGACCCGCCGTCCGGCGACGGCCGCTCGGTCACCGTGGCGGTCACGGCATCGTGAAGACGACCTTGCCGAAGACGTCGCCCTCGACCATCTTGGCGAAGCCCTGACGGGCCTCGGCGAGGGGCAGCACGGAGTCGATGACCGGCTCGATCCGCTGCTGCACGACGAAGCTGGCGAGGTGCCTGAGCTCCTCCCTCGTGCCCATCGTCGAGCCGATGACGCGCAGCTGCTTGAAGAAGATCTTCGTCAGCTCCGCCTTGGGCGGGGCGTCGCCCGACGTCGCCCCCGAGATGACGACGCTGCCACCGGGGCGCAGGGAGTTGATCGAGTGCGACCACGTCGCGGCGCCCACGGTCTCCATCACCGCGTCCACCCGGTCGGGCAGCCGCTCCCCCGAGCCGAACACGGCGGCGGCGCCGATGCCGAGCGCCCGCTCCGCGCGCGCCTCGTCCCGGGAGGTCGCCCACATGCGGTAGCCGGCGGCGGAGCCGAGCTGGATGAGGGCCGTGGCGACGCCGCCGCCCGCACCCTGCACGAGCACGGTGCCACCGGGGCGCACGCCCGAGTTGGTGAAGAGCATCCGGTATGCCGTGAGCCAGGCGGTGGAGAGGCAGGCCGCGGCCTCCCACGACAGCCCGGCCGGTTTCGGCACGAGGTTGGCGGTCGGCACGATGACCTGCTCGGCCAGGGTCCCGTCGTGCAGCTCGGACAGCAGCGTGCGCCGGGGGTCGAGGGTCTCGTCCCCGCGCCATCCCTCCGAGGGGACGACGGCGTGGACGATGACCTCGTTGCCCTGCTCGTCCACGCCCGCGCCGTCGCAGCCGAGGATCATCGGCAGGCGGTCCGCGGAGAGGCCGACGCCGCGCAGCGACCACACGTCGTGGTGGTTGAGGCCCGCGGTGCGCAGGGTGACGACGGACCAGCCCGGACGGGGCTCGGGCGCGGGGCGGTCGTCGACGACGAGGCCGGACAGCGGGTCGGCCGGGGACAGGGCGGCGGCATACGCAGCGAGCATTGCCTCACCCTAGCCAGAGGCCTGCGGGACGAGGCGGCTAGAGTCCACGCGTGATCGAGAACGCGACCCGTGCCCCGCACCCGTCGTCGGCCCGCGCGACGGCCCCCGAGCCCCGCTCGGTCGCCCTCGTGGCGGTCTTCGCGGCCCTCCTCGTCGCCGCGGCGGTGGTGCCCGGCATCCCCGTCGGCGGGCTCGGCGTCCCGATCACGCTGCAGACCCTCGCCGTCATGCTGACCGGGCTCGTCCTCGGCCCGGTTCGCGCCGTCCTGGCCGTGCTGCTCTACCTCGTGCTCGGCTTCGTCGGCCTCCCGGTGTTCAGCAAGGGCGCGTCGGGCCTGCAGGTCCTCGCGGGCCCCTCCGCCGGGTACCTCGTGGCCTTCGTCGTCGCCGCGCTCGTGGTGGGCCTCGCCGCCCGGGCGGTGGTGCGACGGGCCCGGTCCTCCCGATGGGTTCCCCTGTTGTTCCTCGCCGCGATGCTGACGTCGGTGCTGGTCGTGCACCCGCTGGGCATCGTGGGCATGGCGGTCAACGGGCACCTCTCGCTGGGGGCGGCGGCGACGATCGACCTCGCCTTCTACCCCGGCGACGTCCTCAAGAACGTCGTGGCCGCGTTCGCCGCCTCCGCGGTGCACCGGGCCTTCCCGGACATCCTCGTCCGCGGCGCCCGGTGAGCGCCTGAACGGGCGCATCCGTCCCCCGTGCCCGCGATCCGGCTGGAGGGTGTCGCCGTCGACGTGCCGGTCGCCGACGGCGGCTCACGGCGGTTGCTCGACGTGCCGTTCCTGGAGCTGACCGAGGACCGGGTCTCGGTCGTCGGCGCGAACGGCTCCGGCAAGTCGACCCTGCTGCGGCTGCTCAACGGGCTCGTTCGCCCGACCCACGGCCGGGTCCTCGTGGACGGCCGGGACACCGTGGGACAGGGCGCCGCGGTCCGCCGGCAGGTCGCGTTCGCCTTCACCGACCCGCTCTCGCAGCTCGTCATGCCCACCGGACGCGAGGACGTCGAGCTCTCCCTGCGCCGGTCGCATCGGGACCGCCGCGCGCGCCGAGCGGCGGCCCAGGCGGTGCTCGACCGCTTCGGGCTGGGCGCGATCGCCGACCACAGCGTCTACGACCTCTCCGGTGGCGAGCGGCAGCTCATGGCCTTGGCCGCGGTGCTCGCGGCCGAGCCGGACATCCTCGTCCTCGACGAACCGTCCACGCTGCTCGACCTGCGCAACACCCTGCTGCTGCGCGCCACCCTGGCCTCGCTGCCCCAGCGCGTCGTCCTCGCGACCCACGACCTCGACCTCGCGCTCGAGGCGGAGCGCACGCTCGTCATCGACGCCGGCCGCGTCGTCTTCGACGGGAGCCCGGCCAGGGCGGTGGCGCACTACCGGTCCCGGTGCGCGCCCCCCTCAGCCCGGCCATGAGGGCGCGACCGTGAGCCGGGACGGCGGGCTCTTCCGCGCCCACGTGCCCGGCACGTCCGCCCTGCACCGGGCGCCCTTCGCGCCCAAGGCGCTGGGCGTGCTCGCGGTGGGGGCGGCGGCCTACCGGCTTCCCGACTGGCGCGCCGCGGCGACGCTGCTCGCGCTCCTCGTCGGGGTCCACGTGGCCTCCGGGCTGGGCCTGCGCCGCCTGGTCACGTCGCTGCGTCCGCTCGCGGCCGTGCTCGTCGTGCTCGGGGCGGTCCAGTGGTGGAGCCACGACCTGGCCGAGGCGGCCCGCGTGGTGCTGGGGCTGGCGAGCTGTTTCCTCGCCGCCGGCCTGCTCACCGCCACCACCCCGGTCGATCGGATGCTCGACGCCGTGGCGACCGGCGCGCGCCCGCTTCGCCGCTGGGTCGACCCGGAGGTGGTCGCCCTGACGGTGGGCATCCTGCTGCGGAGCGTCCCGTGGGTGGCCGGCGCCTTCCACGACGTCCGGGACGCCGCCCGGGCGCGGGGTCTCGAGCGCAGCCCCCGCGCGGTCGTGCTGCCCTTCGTGATCCACGTGGTCGCCTATGGGCGCGCCACCGGGGACGCCCTCGCCGCCCGGGGGCTCGGCGACCCGGACGAACACTGACCTCGTCAGCGGCTGACGGCGCGGTCGCCGAGGACGCGCTCGAGGGCCTCCACGACCCGGGGGTCGTACTCGTAGCCGAGGCCGAGATAGATGCGCTCGATCGCCCGCTCCTCGGGTCTCTCGTCGTCGGACCGGGACCGGAAGTCCTCGAAGGCGTTGACGACCTTGATCACGCAGCTGGTCAGCGGGATCTCCTCCCCGAACTCGCGCTTCTGGCGGAAGGGGGTCGTCTGGTGCTCGAGCACCGAGGCGACGTCGTCGAGCACTCCCGTCTCGCGCACGATGCGGACGGTGTCGCGCTCGATGCGGCGCTGGTCGGCCGGGGCCGCGAGCACGGTGGCCCCGCCCGGGATGGGCTCGACGAGCGCCACCTGGCCGATGTCGTGCAGCAGCGCGGCATACTCGAGGTCGACCAGCTCCCGGCCCGGCAGCCCCAGCTGCCTGCCGACGGCTACGGACAGCTCGGCGACCCGCTCCGAGTGCCCCCGGGGCGTGTACCCCGCGAAGTCGGTGAGTCGCGAAAGGGTCCGGATGCTCTGCAGGTAGGTCTGCCGGATGCCGGCATATC
>NZ_DASSMH010000072.1:0-4508 GCF_035688975.1 Intrasporangium sp.
GGGCACGCAACCGGGAGGCTCGGCCGTGAGCCAGCTGACCGGCATACCCTGTTGGGCCAGGGCGGCCAGCACCGCCCCGACTCCGGCGCGGCGCTCGCGCGCCACGTAGGTCAGGGCCCAAGAGCTGAACACGACCACGTGAGCTCGGGCGGCGCCGGCGCGAGCCAGGGCGACGTCGATGGTCTCGGCGAGGTCGTCGACCATGTCGCCCTCGCGGACGGCGGGCGGGTCGCTGCGAAGCGCCGCCAGGGCGGCTCGGAAGCGCTCGACCCGGCCGGGGACGTCGGGCCACAGGCACGCCTCCAGCCAGCGCACTTTCTCGAGGTCGTCGAGCGGGACGGGACGCAAGTCGAGGCCTGCGCGTCCGACGATGGGGGGAAGTTCGATCGGCTGCAGTGGCGTGGCCGAACGGTCCACGCCGGCGCACCGCACCGCCGAGCCCGGGTCGCCGAGGAGGGTCCTCGTTGTCCGGGAGGACAGCTCGATGCGATAGCGGTCGACGCCGAGCAGGAGCCCGGCGCTCGCACCGGTCTCCACGAGCACCACCGGCACGTCGGCGACATCGGCCGCCGACAGGGCCAGGCCGACGGCGAGATAGACCACGCGGTTGACCTCGTTGGTCTGGGTCGACCGGGTCTCGATCACGTCGCCCAGCTCGTCCGCGTGCTCGAGGACCGTCCGGCGCACGTCGGGCCATGGGTCGCCGTCCGGAAGCGCGTCCCGGCCGACGACGCTCGGATACCACCGGGCGGCGGGCACGTCCGGCCGCCGGAGCACGAGGTCGTGCACCGCCGCGAGCCACAGGACCGGCCGCCGCTGTCCCGGCTGGGCGCGCAGGAGCAGCGAGGCGGTCTCGCAGTCGTTCGCCACCCCGAGGCAGATGGCCCGATAGAGCGGCAGGTCGTCGTACTCGTGCGCGAAGCGCGCGAAGTGTTCCTGCATCTCCTGGGCGTTGGCGCCTTCGCCGTCCCCGGTCTCCATCACCCATCCACCCTACGGGGCGCCGGGTGACAGCAGGTCGTCGTGACGGCCATGGCGCCACGCCGCCGGAGCGGGCCGTGTTGCGCTCGAGCCGGGTGGGCACGGCGGGCCCTGTTGGACGGGCGTCCGGAGGGCCATAGTGGGGATCCGGCACTGTCGCCGACCCGAGCCGCAGAGGAGAAACTTCGATGACCGACTCCAACCGCCCCCAGTCCCAGGACGTCTCGCGTCGCCGGGCGCTCGCCGTCGGTGGCGGTCTCGCCGCCGCGGCCGCCTCTGCCGGGGCCGTCGCGACAGCGGCGCCCGCGGTGGCCGCCCCCGACGGCTCGGGGGCCCATGCCGAGACGCTGCTCTCGGTGAGCCTCGAGCAGGCCAAGGCCATCGTCAGGGCCGCCGAGCGCGAGGCCTCCCGCATCCACGTGCCGTCCTTCATCGTCGTCGTCGATGTCTGCGGGGACGTCAAGGCCTCGGCGCGACAGGACGGCAACAGCCCAGCGAGCCTGACCCTTGCCCCCCTCAAGGCGAAGACGGCCCTCGCCTTCCGCACACCCACGGCCACGCTCGCCCAGCGGACGACGGACCCCGTGCGGGCCCAGTCGTTCCTCGCAGCGGGCTTCACGCTGCTCGGTGGAGGGCTGCCGATCACCCGCAAGGGGCAGGTCATCGGCGCCATCGGGGTCGGTGGGGGCAGCCCCGACCAGGACGTCCAGGTCGCGGAGGCCGGCCTCCGCGCCCTGGACTGAGTGTCAGCGCGGCCCGACCGTCGGCGGGACTGACGGTCAGGCCGGCGAGGTTCCGTCCACCACCCACCAGGCGGCATACGGCGCGAGGAAGGCCAGACCGTCGTCGCCCGTCACGACGTCGTATCCGCTCAAGGCCTCGTGCGGGGTGGCGATGCCCACCGCCCGGAATCGCTCGACCGGGAAGGGCCGCCACGACCCCGTGACGTTGTAGACCCCCACCATCGGACCGCTCGGGTGCCGCCGGAGCACGGCCAGTATGCCGTCGTCCGTGTCGTGGAGGACGACGGGATCGGCGCTGGCGTGCAGCTGCGGCAGGCGGCGACGGACCCGGGCGAGGTGGGCGACGCCCTGAAACACCTTGCCTTCCCGGGTCCGCAGATCCGTGCGCCGGGCCGCGGTCGACCAGTCGATCCGGGGCCGGTGCGCCCACCTGTTGTCGTCCTCGTGCCCGGGCTCGTCGGCCCAGCCCGGGTCGTTGGGCAGGCCGAGCTCGTCCCCGCTCCAGATGACCGGTATGCCGCCCCAGCCGCAGATCATCGCGTGCGCCAGAAACATCCGCGCCAGCGCACGGTCCTCGGAGACCTTGTCCGGCGGGTCAGCGAGCCCGTTGAGGGAGGCGGCGGTCCCGCTGATCCGCCGGTCCCCCGTCACCGGATTGGATTGGAACACAAGCCCCCTCGCCCACGAGCCAGGGAAATCGCCGCTATACCATCGAGACAGGAACCGACGGTGCGCAAAGCCGTCGAGACCCACGGCGCCCGCGTCGCCGTCGTCGATGGCCCAGCCGATGTCGTCGTGGCACCGTGCGTAGCTGATCCAGGTGCCGTTCGGCGGCTTGGGCGGCAGCGCGGACAGTGCCTGACGGGCGAGGACGACATTCCCGGACGCGAGCATCGACCAGACCTGCACCATGAGGCTGTTGTGGTAGGCGAGGTCGCTGACCCGTCCGGCATACCTGCCTTGACCGAGGTACTGCACGAGGTCGCGTGGCCCGACGATAGCCTCGGCCTTGAATGCTGTTGCGGGACAAGCGATCCGGGCGACGGCGCGGAGCGTTTGGGTGACCGCGTGCACCTCTGGCTGGTTCTGACAGTTGGTGCCGAGCCGTTTCCAGGTGAACGCGATGGCATCGAGGCGAAGCACCTCGACGCCTAGGTTGGCGAGGTGGAGGACGATGTCGGCATACTCCAGCATGACGTCGGGGTTGGCCCAGTTGACGTCCCACTGCCACTCGTTGAAGGTCGTCCAGACCCATCCGGCGAGCTCGTCGTCCCACGTGAAGTTGCCGGGCGCGAAGTCGGGGAAGATCTCGGGCAGGGTCGCCTCGTAGGCGTCGGGCATGCGGCGGTCGGGGAAGACATGGAAATAGTCGCGGTAGCGCTCCTCCCCCGCGCGCGCCCGCACCGCCCACTCGTGCTCCCTGGCGACGTGGTTGAGGACGAGGTCGAGCACGAGGGAGATTCCGCGGGAACGCAGCTCCCGGCTCAGGGCCCGCAGGTCCTCGACGGTGCCGAGGTCCGACCGCACCGTCCGGTAGTCCGCCACCGCGTAGCCGCCGTCGTTGTCGCCCTCCCGCGGCTTGAGCAACGGCATGAGGTGCAGATAGCTGACCCCGAGCTCCTCGAGGTAGTCGATCCGCTCCGGCAACTGGCGCAGGTCACCGGCGAACCGCTCGGCGTAGCAGGCGTATCCGAACATCTCCGGCTGCTGCAGCCAGTCTGGCCTGAGCACCCGCTGCGCGTCGAGGCGCCGGAGGTCCGGGTCGCGGTCACGGTAGGCACGGGCGGCGCGCTCGACGAGCTCCAGCGCGACCCGCTCCACGTTGTCCGCGGCATACAGAGGCCGGAGGCCACCGACGACGTCGGCCCACCAGCGCTCCAGCCGGAGCGTGAAAGTCTCCTGCAGGTCCCCCGGCAGGTCCGCCAAGATCGGGCGGGCGCGGTCGAGGGCGGCCGCGAGCTCGACACAGGTGCGCGGGGTCACTGGAAAGCGGTGGGGTTGCCGGCGCCCGCGCGGGTGACCACGGGGTAGCCCTCTGAGTAGTCCACGACGGTCGTCGGCTCCAGGCCGCACTCACCGGAGTCGACCACCGCGTCGATCTCATGGTCGAGGCGGTCCTTGATCGCCCATCCGTCCGTCATCGGCTCCTCCATCTCGGGCAACAGCAGGGTGCTCGACAGAATCGGCTCGCCGACCACCTTGAGCAGCTCCCGGACAACGGGGTGCTCAGGGATCCGCACTCCGACCGTCTTCTTCTTCGGGTGCAGCAGACGGCGCGGCACCTCCTTCGTAGCGGGAAGGATAAAGGTGTAGGGCCCGGGCGTGGAGGCCTTGACAGCCCGGAAGACGGCGTTGTCCAGATGGACGAACTGGCCGAGCTGCGAGAAGTCAGCGCAGACGAGGGTGAAGTGATGCTTGTTGTCGAGGTTGCGGATGCGGGCGATCCGCTCCTTGCCCTCCGCGTTGTCGAGCGAGCACCCCAGGGCGAAGCACGAGTCGGTGGGATAGGCCACGAGCCCGCCGTCCTGCAGGATGCCGGCCACCTGCGTCATCGCGCGGGGCTGCGGGTCCACGGGGTGCACGTCGAAGTATCGGGCCATGGCGACACCATGCCACGCGGAGCGCCGACGTGCGCAAGGTGAGACCACTGTCGGTGGTCGAACGTATGTTTGAAGTATGGCGGATCAGGGCATGGTCGATGGGCTGCGACGGCAGGTTTTCGAGGTGAGCTCGCGGCACGCGGCTGACGGCCGCGTGGCGGCGGAGCGGTTCTGGGCGGCGCTG
>NZ_DASSMH010000073.1:0-17892 GCF_035688975.1 Intrasporangium sp.
GTCACCACACCACCTCTCCCGCCCGATCGGCGGCGACGAGGAAGCGTCCCAGGGCCGCCTGGTCCCGCTCCGCATGCTCCTGACGGACATAGAGCCGCAGGTCGGCCACCCGCCGGGCGTGCTCCTCCTCGAAGGCGAGCGGGCCGGGGCCGAGCGCATGGTCGCTCACGGTGAGCACGGTCTCGGCCGCGCGCGCGACCACCTGGCGCACCCGCAGCGCGAGGACGGCCCCGACCTCACCCTCGGCCCGGCCCGAGTCGACCGCGGCGGCTGCCGCGGCGAGCCCCTGCCGAGCCGCAACCACGGCTGCGTCCACCGCACCGAGCTGCGCCTGCCCGACCTGGTCGAGCTCACGCTCCCGGCCCTGCTGCAGCACGCGTCGCGCGACCCCGACGAGCCCGCCGAACCACACGGCAGCCACACCGATCCCGCCCCACGCGAACCCGGGGCGCTCGAGATACCAACCGGGTTCGCCGACCGGGACGGCCGGCACGTCGGTGAACGACACCGGACCGCTTGGGACGTCGCGCAGCCCCCGAGCCACCCAGGCCACCGGCTCGACGTCGACTCCCGGCGCACCGAGCTCCACGGCATACAGCCCGCGTTCCTGCACCCCGCACCACGCCGTGACGAGCGCGTGGCTGAGGGAGCCGGCCAGCGAGCACCACGGCTTGCGCCCATCGAGCCGTATGCCGTCGCCGCCGGTCCGGGCCTCGAGCCGGGTCCCGGGAGCCTCCGCGGCGAACACGCCCCACGTCCGCGTGCGGTCGCCACCGGCGGCGCAGGAGCCGGCGATCCCGGCCTCGGCGAGGATGGCCCGGGCGTCGAGGTGGGGCTCGAGGACGCGGGCGCTGGTGAGGTCGACCGCGGCCACCGTCGCGAGAGACTCCCAGAGCAGGCGGGTCCGCCCGCGACCCGGGAGCGGGAAGGCGAGGTCGTGCTCGTCCGCGAGGCGCAGGACCGCGGCGACGTCCCGCCCCGCACCGCGGGCCGACTCGGCCAGCCGCCCGAGCAGCGAGGCGTCGGCCGACGACGCGTCGAGCAGGACCGGCAACGTCGTGGGCACGTCCGAGCGTACTGCGCGACAGGGCGGGCGCGCCCTGCGAGGATCGGGTGACCGAGGCTGGTCAGCGGGCGCGAAGGAGGCGACGGTGGCGGAGAGGAAGCACCTGATCGGGTTGTTGCTCGGGGCTGAGGAGGACTGGCCCACCGCGTTCGAGCAGCTGCTGCGGCTCATCGGCCCGGTCACCGACGACGACGGCACGGTGCACGAGATCACCAGCGAGCGGCTGACCATCGAGCCGTTCAACCTGCGCCAGCCGGTGCGCACCGAGCTCGTCATCGACCGCCTGGCGCACTGGTACTACCACCCACGTGAGTGGCTCAAGAAGGCCTCGCTGCTCAACGACACCTACCTGCTCAACTCGCCGTTCACCTTCCAGTCCATCGAGAAGCACAGTGCCTACTGCGCGCTCATGCGACTCGGGCTCAAGGTCCCGGACACGGTGCTCGTGCCCTACAAGAACCCGGTCGACAATGTCCGCTGGGCCTACACGTCGGCACGCTACAACCGGCCCTTCGACCTCAAGGCGATCGCGAACGAGCTCGGCTACCCGCTCTACATGAAGCCCTTCGACGGCGGCGGCTGGCGGGGCGTGTCCCGGGTCGACGACGAGCGCGCCCTCGAGCTGGCCTACGACGCGTCCGGCGAGATGCTCATGCACCTGCAGGCCACCGTCGACTACGACGTCTTCGCGCGGGCCCTGTCCATCGGACCGGAGACCATGGTCATGGACTTCCGGCCCGAGCAGCCGATGCACAACCGGTATGCCGTGTCCCACGACTTCCTCAGCCCGTCGGCCGGCAAGCAGGTCGCGGCCATCAGCCGGGTCGTCAACGCGATGTTCTGCTGGGAGTTCAACTCGGCGGAGATGCTCGTCAAGGGCGACGACGTGTATCCCATCGACTACGCCAACGCGTGCCCCGACGTCGCCGTGACGTCACTGCACTACTACTTCCCCTGGGCCATCCGGGCGCTGCTGCGGTGGTCGGTCTTCTGCCTCGTGACCGGCCGGAAGCCGCGGGTTGACCTGGAGCTGCACCGCTACTTCGAGGTCGCCGACCGCGACGACCTCGACGAGGAGGGCAAGCTCGACGCCTACCTCGCCATCGCCGACGAGTACTTCGACACGGACCGCTACTGGGCGTGGTGCGAGCGGCACCTGCCCCACGTCGACCGGGTCGTGCTCGACTGGGTCGACTCCCCGGCCTTCGACGCCCTGCTGGACGCCACGGTCCGCTCGACGTATCCGGCCTCCGAGCGCGAGACCTTCCTCGCCCACTTCCGCGGCCTGGTCGGCCTGTGGGTGCGCGACGAGAGGGCCCGTCTCGGCGCCGCGTCCTGACGGCTGGCCGATCGTCAACTGGCGGATCAACTGGCGAGATCAGCTGGTCGATCATCAGCCGGCCGATCAACTGGCAGATCAGCTGGCGGTGGGTGCTGCCCTGACGACACCACCTGCCAGCTGATCCGCCAGTTGATCCACGAGCGGGCCCGCCACCGGGCCTGTGAGGGGTGCGCGCCAAGAGGGGAAAAGGCGCCCTGGCTGGACCGGGCTCCCGGGGGTTCCCGGACCGTAGCATTCGAGAATGGCCCACATCCCCGGTTCCTCGCGCCGGCGCCTCGCCGTCGTCGTCAACCCGCTGCGGCTCGACGACGTCGACGCGACCCGGCGGGTCATCGAGGAGTCCTGCCGGCGCCACGGGTGGGACGAGCCGTCGTGGGTGGAGACGACCGCGGAGGAGCCGGGCGAGAAGCAGGGGCGCGAGGCGGTCGAAGCCGGCGCCGACGTCGTGTGCTCGCTCGG
Organism: Intrasporangium sp.; assembly: GCF_035688975.1. GTDB lineage: Bacteria > Actinomycetota > Actinomycetes > Actinomycetales > Dermatophilaceae > CALMNV01. Next base: position 2,868 of record NZ_DASSMH010000073.1, read on the forward strand.
CGGTGACGGGACCGTGCGGGCCGTCGCGTCCGCGCTCGTCGGCACCGACGTGGCCCTGGGGCTGCTCCCCGGCGGCACGGGCAACCTGCTCGCCCGCAACCTCGGGCTGCCCGTCGACTCCATCGAGGAGGCGATGGAGGCGGTGCTGGCGGGATCCGACCGCACCATCGACGTGGGGCTGATGCGCGCCGGGCCCGCGGCCGGCCCGCAACCGAAGGAGGACGAGGTCGGCGAGGACGAGTACGTCTTCCTCGTCATGGCGGGCGCCGGCCTCGACGGCGAGATCATGGCCGACACCAACGAGAAGGTGAAGGAGGTTGCCGGCTGGCTGGCCTACCTGCTCGCCGGCGCCCAGAAGCTGGCGGGACGCGGCTTCACGGTGACCGTGGAGTCGACCGCTCCGGCGCCGACCGCGGCGGACGACCGCGACGAGGTCGCCACCCTGCGGCGGCACGCGCGGATGGTCGTCGTCGGCAACTGCGGCACCCTGCAGGGCGGTGTCGAGCTGCTGCCCGACGCGGTCGTCGACGACGGCATCCTCGACGGTGTCGTCCTCGCGCCCAAGGGCATCGGCGGCTGGCTGTCGGTGATCGTCGATGTCGTCACCCGGCACCGCCACGGCCACCGGCGCCTCGACCGCCTCCGCGCGACGCGGCTACGCATCCGGATGGGGCGGCCGGTCATCGCGGAGGTCGACGGCGACCCCATCGGCGAGCACGAGTCGCTCTCGATCCGCGTCCTGCCGCAGGCGCTGGTGGTGCGAGTTGCCTGACGGCAAAGGGGCGCACGCGGGCACACCGCCGCCGACGAGGCGGCGCGGCTCCGCGGCATACGCCCCGGTGCCCAGCCGCGCCCGACGCCTCCTGCGCGCCGTCGGCTACGGGCTCGCCTTCTCGGTGCCCATCGCACTGCTCGCCTTCCTCGTGCGGGAGAAGTTCCTCCCCGTCATCGACCTCGACGAGGGGGCGATCCGCGCCGCGACCGACATCACCCGCGCGCACGACGGGCTGCGCACCGCGCTCGTCGTCTGGCAGGAGGCATTCCAGCCGCGGTGGGTCTACATCGTCGGGTCCCTCGTGTGCCTCTGGGTGTGGCGGCGCGCGGGCCTGACGACGCGGGCGGCGTGGGCGTTCGTGACGATGATGGTCGCCTGGAACCTCCAGCTCGTCCTCAAGGCCGTCGTGCAGCGCGCCCGCCCGGTCGTCAGCGACCCGGTCTCGCACGCCCCCGGCTACAGCTTCCCGTCCGGCCACGTCGCCAACGTCGCCGCCGCGACGACGATCCTGGTCATCCTGCTCTGGCCGCTCCTTCCGACCGGCGGTCGGCGGCTGGCGGTGGCGGCCGCGGTGGTCCTCACCGCCCTGACGTGCCTTGACCGGGTCTTCCTCGGCGTGCACTTCCCCTCCGACACCGTCGCCGGCGTCCTCTTCGGCGTGGGCCTCGGCCTCGCGTCGTATGCCGGCTACGTGGGCTGGAACCCGGTCGGCCCCGACGACGCACCCCCACCGGAGGAGGCCCCCGCGCCGCCGCCCCGACCGAGAGGCACCCCGTGACCAACCTCTTCCTCGAGCGCTTCGACGCCGACCAGAGCCGCCCGCCCGTCGGTCAGGCGCTGCGCGACGCGGCGCTGCGCGTCCTCGCCCCGGCCGTCGTCCTCTTCGGCGCCATCGTCGGCATCGGCTTCCTCATCATGGGCGCGCTGGGTGGCCTGCCCGCAGAGAACCGCTTCAGCACCGGCGTGCAGTCGTGGCGCACGCCCGCCTGGGACGCGGTCACCCTGGTGTGGTCGCGCCTCGGCAACACCGAGATCATCATCGGGGTCTGCGTGGTGGCGGTCGCCGTGGTCTGGTGGCGGACCCGGCAGTGGTGGTATGCCGTGACGCCGGCCATCGCGATCGCCGTGCAGGCGTCGGTCTTCGTCGCCGCGTCGGCCATCGTGGGCCGCAGCCGCCCGCCCGTGGCGCACCTCGACCCCGCACCGCCGACGTCGAGCTACCCGAGCGGCCACGTGGGCGCCGCGACCGCGCTCTACCTGACGTTCGCGATGATGGCCCAGCGGATCGAGCGGGACTGGCTACGCAGGCTGGTCACGGCCGCGTGCCTCCTCGTGCCCTTCCTCGTCGCCTATGCCCGGCTCTACCGGGGCATGCACCACCTCGTGGACATCCTCGTCGGGGCCGCCAACGGCGTCGTCTGCGCATTCCTCGCCTGGCGCTGGCTGCGGCGCGGGGGGCGCCGGGCTCAGACGGCGGCGTCCTTGGCGCGGGCGAAGGAGTAGACGCCGTAGGCCGCGAGGCCGAGCGCCACGAGGGTGAGCAGGACCTTGCCGAAGGGCGCCCCGAGCAGGGTGTGCAGTGCGCCGTCGAGACCGGTCGCCTTGTCGGGGTCGCGCCGCACCGCGGCGAGGCCGAAGAGGGCGCCGACGACGACGAGCGCGACGCCCTTGGCGGCATACCCGATCTGCCCGGCCCGCACGATGCCCGGCCCGGGGTGCTCCCGCAGGTCGCGGAGGAACTTCTTCCGCCATCCCTTGGCGACGTGGTATACGCCGACGCCGATGACCACGAGCGCGACGGCGCCGACGAGCACCGCGCCGAGCGGCTTGGCGAGCAGGGTGGCCGTGAAGTCGGAGGTCTGCTGCGAGCTCGACGAGGAGCGGCCTCGCGCGAAGGTGAGCGCGGTGCCGGCGAGGACGGCATAGACCACGGCCTTGGACGCGGCCTTCACCCGGTCGCCGGTCTCGCGCGAACCGGCCAGGGCGTCAGCCACCTGCCAGAGCGCCAGCCCGGCGAAGCCGACGACGGCGACCCACAGCAGGACCCGGCCGAGACCGTTCGAGGCGAGGGTGCCCAGTGCGCCCGACTGGTCGGCGCGGGCCGGACCCGCGTTGCCGAGGACCAGCTGCAGCGCGATCCAGGCGATGAGCAGGTGCATGAGGCCGCTCACGGCGTAGCCGGCACGGGCCGCGGTCTCCAGGGCGGGGTGGTCTCCGGCCCCGCGGGCCGCGCGCTTGACGTCGGAGGTGTCCATGCTCCGCATCCTTGCAGCGCCGGGCTCGGATGAGGGCTTCACGGCCTCGCGGATCGTGGCTCGACGGGCCACGGCCGACGGGCCGTCGGCCGCGGAAACTTGCCGGTGGTGCGTGCACCGGGCAGAGTAGGACGATTCCCCCCAAACCCGCCCGGCGTCCTTCTGGATTTGGTAAAGAAACCGGGAATCCCCCTACCCCTCAACGGTCCCGCTGTTTCCATGAAAGGGCGCCGAAAGGCAGCACCGCAGGACTTCCACGGGGGTCAGGTGAAATCTCTCGAGAGGCATCTCGAGAAGGCAAGTCCCTGACGGGCCGGTCGGCAGTGCGCGTCCCACCCTCGCACTGCCGACCTGGCTCCTACCCGCACTCGGCGGCATACCCGCCCCGACGCCGCCACCAACCCGCGGGGCGCAGGTGGCACGGCTGCGCGTCGGGTCAGCCGCCGAGTCGCTCCAGCCCGGTCACCGTGAGCACCGCCGCGCCGACGTCGTCGCTCGCAGCCAGGTCCACGATGGCGTGGATGGCCCAGTCCCGGTCCCCGTCGGGGTCGGCGACGACCTGTCGCAGCCGCCACTCCGTGGGGGTCTGCTCGATCTGCAGCAGCGCCGGCGAGCGGGCGTCCTGGTCGGTCGCGATGGAGTCGTGCTCCTCGTAGTAGGCGCCGAGCGCGCGGTTCCACGCGTCCGCGTCCATGACGACCCGCTGGGGCGGGTCGGTCAGCTCGGCCACGCGGGCCTCCAGCGCGCCGAGCGCCTCCCACTGGTCGCGCGCGGCCAGCTCGACGCGGTGGAACATGGCGTTGCGGATCATCACCGTGAAGGCCCGCACGTTGGCCGTGATCGGCCGCGTCGGTGGCGCGACGTCGGCCCGGTGCGCCAGTGCCTCCGCCGGATGGACGAGGTCCTCCCACTCGTCGAGCAGGCTCGAGTCGGTCTGCCGCACGAGCTCGCCCAGCCACAGGGTGATGTCCTCGAGCTCCTCCGTGCGCACGGACTCCGGCACGGTGTGCCGCAGGGTGCGATACGCGTCGCTGAGGTAGCGCAGCAGCAGGCCCTCGGACCGTGAGAGCCCGTAGGCAGACACGAACTCGTTGAACGTCATGCCTTGCTCGTACATCTCGCGGACGACCGACTTGGGCGAGAGCGCGTCCGGTGCGATCCACGGCGAGCCGCGCCGGTATGCCGTGAGCGTGACCTCGAGCAGGTCGGCGAGCGGCTTGGGCCAGGTGATCTCCTCGAGGCGCTCCATCCGCTCCTCGTAGTCGATCCCGTCGGCCTTCATCGCGGCCACGGCCTCGCCACGAGCCCTCGACTCCTGGGCCCAGAGGACCTGGCGGGGGTCCTCGAGGATCGCCTCCACGACGGAGACGACGTCGCGCGCGTAGGCGTCCGACTCCGGGTCGAGCGTCTCCATCACGGCAAGGGCGAACGGGCCCAGCGGCTGGTTGAGGGCGAAGTCGCGCTGCAGGTCAACCGTGAGCGCGTGGCGCCGGCCGCTGGCGTCGGGCACCGCGAGCCGCTCGACGACGCCGGAGCTGAGCAGCTCGCGCGCGAGGACCAGCGCATGCCGCTGCAGCCGCCGCTGGTCCTTGGGCTCGTGGTGGTTGTCAGACAGGAGCCGCAGTGCGTGCGCGACCGGGTTGCCCTGTCTGGCAAGGAGGTTCACGAGCATGGAGTGCGACACGCGCAGTCGCGGCTGGAGCGGCTCGGGGACCGCGGCGATGAGCCGGTCGAAGGTCTCCTCGCTCCACCCGACGAACCCCTCGGGCGCCTTCTTGCGCTGGACCTTCCGCTGCTTCTTCGGGTCGTCACCCGCTTTGGCGACCGCGCGGAGGTTGTCGACGACGTGCTCGGGGGCCTGCGCCACGACCCAGCCGCGGACGTCGAAGCCCGCGCGGCCGGCGCGCCCGACGATCTGGTGGAACTCGCGCGCCTTGAGCAGCCGCTGCTTCGTCCCGTCGAACTTCGTCAGGCCCGTGAGCAGCACCGTGCGGATCGGCACGTTGATGCCCACCCCGAGCGTGTCAGTGCCGCAGATGACCTTGAGCAGACCGTCCTGCGCGAGCTGCTCGACGAGGCGGCGGTATTTCGGCAGCATCCCGGCGTGGTGCACCCCGATCCCGTGGCGGACGAGGCGCGACAGGGTCCGCCCGAAGCCGGCGCCGAAGCGGAAGGCCCCGATGCGCTCGGCGATGGCATCGCGCTCCTCGCGAGTGCACACCTTGAGGGCGACGAGGCTCTGAGCCCGCTCCAGGGCGGCGGCCTGGGTGAAGTGGACGACGTAGACCGGCGCGCGGTCGTGCGCGAGGAGCTCCTCGATGGTCTCGTGGATCGGCGTCACGGCATACGAGAACTCCAGGGGGACAGGGCGTTCCGTGCCAGCGATGACCGCGGTGGCCCGCCCGGTCCGGCGCGTGAGGTCGTCACGGAACATCGTCACGTCGCCGAGCGTTGCGGACATGAGGACGAACTGCGCCTGTGGCAGCTCGAGGATGGGCACCTGCCACGCCCAGCCGCGCTCAGGCTCGGAGTAGAAGTGGAACTCGTCCATGATGACGAGACCGACGTCGGCCGAGGACCCTTGGCGCAGAGCGAGATTGGCCAGGATCTCGGCGGTGCAGCAGATGATCGGGGCATCGGCGTTCACGGACGCGTCGCCGGTGATCATCCCGACGTTGTCCGCACCGAACTGCGCGCACAGGGCGAAGAACTTCTCCGACACGAGGGCCTTGATCGGGGCGGTGTAGAAGCTGACCCGGTCCTCGGCGAGCGCGGTGAAGTGCGCGGCCGTCGCGACGAGCGACTTGCCCGACCCCGTCGGGGTGGCGAGGATGAGGTTGGAGCCGCTCAGCACCTCGAGGAACGCCTCGTCCTGGTGCGGGTAGAGCGTGAGGCCCTGCTCGGCCACCCAGGCGGTGAAGAGCGCGTAGAGGCTGTCCGGGTCGGGGTCGGACGGGATGCGCTCGCTGAGGTTCCTCACCACCGAAGTATGCCGCCCCCGCAGGGTGGTGCTCCCATCGCGAAGTGGCGGCAGGCGTGCGCGCGTGCGGCAGGCGTGCGCGCGTGGCGCGACGGGGAGGGGCTCGCGCGTGCGAAAGTGGCCAGTCGACGGGGAGGCCACCACCGGATGCCGTGCGGTGGCCGTGCTCAGTGCTGCTCCGACCGCGGGGTCCAGAGCACCTCGACACCGCTGCGCCGCAGCTGCGCCGCGAGGTCGGCGGGCGGTTCACGGTCGGTGACGAAGTAGTCCGCGGCCTCGAGCGGCGCGATCTGGGCGAAGAGGCGGCGCCCGAACTTCGTCGAGTCGGCGAGCATGGCGACCTTGCTCGCGCGCGTCACCATCTCGCGCATCATGCCGGCCTCGGCGAGGTTGCTCGTGGAGAAGCCGCCGTCGGTCGAGACCCCGCCGACGGTGATGAAGGCGAGGTCACACCGGATGTCCATGTCGCGACCACCGAGGGACACCGGGAAGGCGACGGGGCCGATGGTGGCCTGGGCCGCGTGTCGCACGTCCCCTCCGAAGACGTAGAGGTCGCGCAGGCACTTGGGCGAGATCTCGGTCGCGAGGCGCAGGTTGTTGGTGGCAATCGTCAGGCCGCGGTGGTCGTGCAGGTGGCGCGCGAGGGCCAGAGTCGTCGTGCCGGCGTTGATGATGAGCACGTCGCCGTCGGTGACGAGGCCGGCCGCGATGGCACCGATGCGCTCCTTGGCGGCCGGCTGCACCTGGATGCGGGTGTTGAGGCCGGGGTCCATGCGCGGCATCCGGGTCGGGTCGACCGCCCCGCCGCGGGTGCGCATGACGAGGCCCTCGCCGTCGAGCTGGTCGAGGTCGCGCCGGATGGTGTCGGCCGAGACGCCGAGCCGCTCGGCGAGCGCCTGCACGGTCACCTGACCGGCCTCGGCAACCATGGCGACGACGGCAGCCTTGCGGCTGGCCGGCAGCTGCGTCGAGTCATCCTCCATGCCCCGGAGCATACGGCGGCGCTCCGCGCTGTCGTATGCCGGCGCGTGCGGCTTCGTGCGCGCATCTGCCCCTTCCGATGCCGCCGAGGTGGGGCCGTCCGTGACCTCGCCAGCCCCGTGCTGCTGCCTCGTCACCGTCCTACCCCTCTCTTGCGTAGCGCCGCTTCGACGGCCTGGCGAGCGGCCGGTGTCTCCTCCGGCTGGTGCCCGGTGTTCCGTGAACTTCCTTGACCGAGCCGCGTGCTTGGGCATATTCTCGCATCAAGGGGCAGAAAACAGCAATTGCCAGCAGGCAGGTTCATCCGGAGAACGGAGAAGGAATGCGAGCACAGAGTCGTGCTTCACGAACGGTGATGGTGGGCGGTATGGCCGCGACGCTCGGGGTCGTCCTCGCGGCCTGCGGTGGCGGAGAGGGGTCGCCGATCGGTGGTGGCGGCGCCGACAGCGGCACCAAGGCCGCCGACGGGTCGGTCCTCCTCGAGTTCTCGCAGTGGTGGGAGCCGGAGCTGCCCAAGGGCGCGCTGCGCGGCATCATGGACGACTTCGAGAAGGCCAACCCGGGCGTCAAGGTCAAGCTGATCAGCGCGCCGTACGCCTCGACCCAGCAGCAGACGGTGGCCGGCGCCGCCTCGAAGACGCTCGCCGACGTGGTCGGCCTCGACGGCGCCTGGGTCAGCGACTTCGCCAAGCAGAAGGCGATCACCGACCTCACGACGCTGATGAAGAGCTCCGGCTACGACGACTCGCAGCTCGCGAGCCAGATCAAGGTCGGCGGCGAGACCTACATGATCCCCGTCGTCAACTTCGTCTACCCGATGTTCAGCAACGACGACCTGCTCGCCAAGGCAGGGGTCAACGCCCCGCCGTCGACCCGGTCGGAGTTCCTCGAGGCGGCCAAGAAGGTGACGGCCACCGGCAACGGCGCCTACGGGTGGGTCCTCCCTCTCGCGCAGGACGCGCCCAACGGCATCCAGAACGACGTCATGTCGTGGGTCTGGGCGTCCGGCGGGTCCATGCTCAAGGACGGCAAGCCGGACCTCACCAACCAGGCTGTCACGAGTGTCGTCACCTTCATCAAGCAGCTCTGGGACGCCAAGGCCATCGCGCCCGGCGCCCTGACGATGAAGGAGCAGGACAAGGTCGAGCAGTTCACCAACGGACGCATCGGCATGATGATCGACTCGCTGGCGCACATCAACCTCATCCGCCAGAACAACCCGAAGCTGAAGTTCAGCATCTCCGCCATCCCGGCCGAGGACGGATACTCCGGCAAGCGCGGTATGCCGTACGCCTCGTGGGGCATCGGCGTCTCGGAGAACAGCTCGCACAAGGCCGAGGCGCAGAAGCTCGTGGCGTACCTCATGAGCAAGGACGTCAACTCCAAGCTCTCGTCGGTGGCCAACGCCTTCCCCGGCAACACGCAGTCGGTGCCTGACTTCGTCAAGTCGGACGCGATGTTCAAGACGGCCTTCGACATCTGGAACAAGGGCGTGCCGGCCAACGAGTTCACCGGCCTGCCGACCGCCGAGGACCTCATGCGCAGCTTCGACGTGCAGCTGCAGGAGACCCTGGCGAACAACCAGCCCGTCCAGACGTCGCTGTCCAAGGCCCAGTCCGACTGGTCGTCCAAGTTCTGATCGCTCGTGGTGGGGCGCGGCACGCACCGGCGCGCCCCACCGGGGAGGCACACATGTCCGCACCCACGATGTCGACCCGGCCGCTCGCGGCCGCAGCCGGCCGGCGCCGACCGCCGCTCGGGCGCCGCCTCGTCCCCTACGGCTACCTCGCCCCGGTCGGGGCCCTGATGGTCGTGCTGATGATCCTGCCCATCGCGGTGGTGATCCGGTACTCGCTCTTCGACAACGTCATCATCAGCCCGACCTCGGTGCTCGTGGGCCTGCAGAACTACGCGACGCTCCTCGCCGACCCACTCCTTGGCACCGCGGCCCGAAACACCCTCGTCTTCACCGGGATCAGCGTGCTCGCCCACCTGTTCCTCGGCCTCGGCTTCGCGATGCTGCTCAACACCAGCCTCATCGGCCAGCGCACCAAGACCGTCTTCCGCACGATCTTCGTGATGCCGTGGCTGCTCACGGTGGCGATCATCGCCATCCTCTGGCGGCTGCTGCTCGACCCGAACGGCGTCGTCAACTACGGCCTGCAGGCGGCGGGCGCCATCGACGGACCGGTCGCCTGGCTCTCCGAGCTCAACCTCGCCCTGCCGGCCGTCACGCTCATCAACATCTGGGCGGGTTACCCGTTCTTCATGGTCAGCCTGCTCGCCGGGCTGCAGGGGATCTCCGCGGACCTCTACGAGGCCGCCGCCGTCGACGGCGCGTCGTGGTGGCGCCGGTTCGTGCACGTCACGCTGCCTTCGCTGCGCCCGATCATCGTCAGCATGGCGCTGCTGGACGTCATCTGGACCTCGCAGCAGTTCCCCCTCATCTGGATGACGACCGGCGGGGGCCCGCTCGACCGCACCGAGATGCTGAGCACCTACACCTACAAGCTGGCCTTCAGCAAGTACCAGTTCGCGCAGGCGTCGGCGAGCGCCGTCATCATGCTCGTCATCGCGATGGTGCTCGCCGTCTTCTACGTCCGTCACCAGCGAGCGAGGGACTGACCATGAGCCACCACACCATGACCCACCACACCATGAGCCACCACACCATGACCCACCACACCATGGCCTCCCGCGCCGTGGCGACCGTGGGCCACGATGCGACCTCAGCGGCACCGCCCGGGCGTGCGTCCGTCGCGACCCCGACGGCCAAGAGCCTGTCGGTCCGCGCGCGGAGCCGTCTGCTCAAGGCAGGAGCGCTCCTCGGGCTGGTGCTGGGGGCCTGCTTCGCCGGCCTGCCGATCCTGTGGATGCTGTCGAGCTCGTTCAAGGACAACTCCGAGATCTTCGCGTGGCCGCCGAAGCTCATCACCGAGAACTTCTCCCTCAAGGCCTACGAGACGGTCTTCGCGGACCCGGTCAAGCTGCGCTTCTTCCTCAACAGCTACGTCGTGGCCATCTCGGTGACCGTGCTGACGCTCTTCGTGGCGATCCTCGCGGCATACGCCTTCAGCCGCTACGAGTTCCGCGGCAAGGCCACGGCCAACGTCGTCATCGTGGGCATCCAGGCGGTGCCACCGATCACGCTGCTCATCCCCTACTTCGGCCTCATCGTCGCGCTGCGGCTCTACAACAGCTACCAGGGCCTGATCCTCACGTACATGGTCTTCACGCTGCCGTACGCCATCGTCATGATGACCGGCTACTTCAACACCATGCCGCGCGAGCTCGACGAGGCCGCCCGCGTCGACGGCACCTCCTCCTTCGGTGCGCTGTGGCGCATCCTCGTGCCGATCTCACTGCCGGGCATCGTCTCGGTCGCCGTCTACACCTTCATGATCGCGTGGAACGAGTACCTCTTCGCGCTCACCCTCACCCGGACCGACAACATGCGCACGGTGCCGATCGGCATCCAGCTGCTCATGGGCCAGCACTCCTACGAATGGAGCGAGATGATGGCCATGAGCGTGCTCGGCAGCATCCCGGTCCTGGTCCTCTTCGTGTTCTTCCAGAAGTTCTTCATCGGCGGCATGACAGCCGGTGCGGTCAAGAACTGAGAACCGGCAACCCACCCCACCCCGAGAGAAAGACCCACCGCCATGCTCGTCAACGGAGTGAAGCTCCTCCAGGTCGCCCGCGAGAACCACTTCGCCGTGCCGGCCTTCAACATCAGCGACCACGCCATGCTGAAGGGCATCTTCGAGATCTGCGAGGACACCGAGTCCCCCCTCATCGTCGCCATCCACCCCGACGAGGTCAGCCACGTCGGCGCCGACTTCCTGGCCTCGGTGCTCAGCCGGGCCCGGCGCACGACCATCCCCGTGGCGGTCCACTGGGACCACGGCGCGACGTACGAGGAGGCGCTGCGCGCGATCCAGCTCGGCTTCACCTCGGTGATGATCGACGCCTCGCTCAAGCCCTTCGACGACAACGTCGAGATCAGCAAGCGCGTCGCCGACGCCGCACACGCCGTCGACGTCAGCGTCGAGGCTGAGCTCGGCACCATCGGCAAGACCGACGCAGAGGCCGAGGCCGGCACGGACTCCATCATCTACACCGATCCTCACGACGCGGTCCGCTTCGTCGAGCAGACCGGTGTCGACAGCCTCGCCGTCGCCATCGGCACCTGCCACGGGCTCTACCCTGACTGGATGAAGCCCGAGATCAAGCTCGACCTGCTGGAGGAGATCGAGGCCGCGGTCTCCATCCCGCTCGTGCTGCACGGCGGGTCGGGCAACCCTGACGAGGAGATCGCCAAGTCGGTCGCCCACGGCATCGCCAAGATCAACATCAGCAGCGACATCAAGGTCGCGTACCACGACAAGATGCGCGAGGTGCTCGCCGACACCAAGCTGCGCGAGCCGAACTCCATCCAGCCGCCGTGCATCGCGGCGATGAAGGCCACCGCCGCGCACAAGATCGAGCTGTTCAACGCGTCCGGCAAGGCTGCCCTGTATTGAGCACGGCAGCTGTCGTCCTCGGGTTCGGGGCGGCGGTCGACCGCGAGATCGCTTGGGATGCCGTGGTGCTGGCCGACCTGGCCCAGCACCACGGCATCGGTCCCGCCGACCTCGTCGGAGCCGGCCCCATCCGCACCGAGCGTGACCTCGTCGCGTCGGTCCTCGGCTACTTGGGCCGAGGCGCCGGAGGGGAGCGGCGCGTCGACGAGCCTGAGGTCATCACCCGGTTCAGCGACCGGTTCGCCGGGGTCACCTCGCTCGGCGGCACCTGCGTGCGAGCGGCAGCGGCGATGGGGCTGCTCGGCAGGTGCGCGCTCGTGCACCTCGCCTTCGTCGACGACGAGGTCCTCGCCCTGCTGCCGCCAGGAGCCGCCTACCTCGTCGGCGACAGCGACGAGGCGAGCTACCCCCACCTCATCGTGCAGTACCCGGCCGGGGCCCGGGTGAGGACCGACCGGCTCGACCTCGTGGCGCCCCGCGCGAACCGGCTCATCTACGTCAACGACCCGGCCAACGAGCGGCTCCTCCTCAGCGACGACCTCACCACGGCGGTGGCGGGCGCCGCGGTCTTCCTCGTGTCGGGGCTGAACGCGATCCGCACCGGTGCGCAGCTGCGCGACCGACTCGACCGCATCGAGGCCAGCGTCGCTGCTGCCAGGCCCGACAGCCTCGTCTGCTACGAGGACGCCGGCTACCACGAGCCCGAGCTCGCCGCCGTGGTGCGCTCTCGCATGGCGCGCCTCGTCGACGTCTACAGCCTGAGCGACGAAGAGCTGGCGGCGCTGCTCGGCCGCCCGATCGACCTGCTCGACGCCGCCGACGTCCTCGACGCGGTGTCGACCCTCGCGGGCCGCGTCGACGTGCCGGTGGTCGTCGTCCACTCGCGCCACTGGGCGCTCGCCTTCGGGGCCCCTGCGTCGCACGTCGAGCCTGCGCTCGCGACTGGGGTGGCCCTTGCGACGACCCGGTACGCCTTCGGCTCCGCGGCGAGCCCCGCCGACGTGCGCACGGTGCGCCACCAGCCCGTCGACGACGCGACGAGCCGGTTCCTCAGTGCGCTCGCGGCGCTCGGCGGCAGCCGCGTCGCCGCCGCGGCCGTGCCGACCGTCGACGTCGAGAGCCCCACGACCGTGGGCCTCGGCGACACCTTCATCGGCGGCTTCCTCGCCGAGTGCGCGGCCTCCGCGTCCATCCGCACCGCTGTCTCCCGAAGGAGCCCCTGACCATGCCCGCCACGCCGTCACCATCCGCGTCATCCCCGGCCGCCGGCCCGCTCACCCCTTGGGTGGCCCGGCCCACGCACCGGCGCTGGGCCGAGCACCGATTCACGCGGATGCTCGAGTTCGTCCTGCCCAGTGTGCTGCCCGGCGGTGGCTTCGCCTATCTCGGCGGTGACGGGCAGCCGCTGCCCGGGCGCGAGCCCACGCTCCTGCTCACCGCCAGGATGACCCACGTCGCCGGGCTGGGCTCCGTCCTGGGCGTTCCCGGGGCCGACCGGCTGCTCGAGCACGGGATCGCCTCGCTCGTCGGGCCGTTTCGCGACGAGGAGGCCGGCGGCTGGTTCGGCAGCCTCGAGCGCACCGGCCGCAAGACGGCATACGAGCACGTGCACGTCATCCTCGCCGCGAGCTCGGCCCTCGCGGCGGGGGCACCAGGCGCCGTCGAGCTCGCGACCGAGGCGGCGCGCCTCGTCGAGGAGCGATTCTGGGACGAGGAGGCGGGGGCGCTGAGCGAGTCCTGGTCGGCGACCTGGGACGACCCGGAGCCCTATCGCGGAGCCAACGCCAACATGCACGCCGTGGAGGCGTTCCTCGCCCTGGGCGACGCGGTCGAGGACGACCTCTGGCACCGACGCGCCCTGCGGATCTGCGAGCGCCTCATCGACCGGCACGCGCGGGCCCGCGGCTGGCTCATCCCGGAGCACTTCGACGAGCGCTGGGAGGAGCTGCCCGACTACAACGCCGACGACCCCGACCACCCCTTCCGCCCCTACGGTGCGACCTACGGCCACTCGCTCGAGTGGGCGCGGTTGCTCTGCGCCCTGCACGCGTCGCCACGCATCACCACGCCCGGCTGGGTGCTCGAGGCCGCGGTCGAGCTCAGCCGGTCGGCCCTCGGGGCCTGGGGCGTGGACGGGCGCGAGGGGCTCGTCTACACCGTCGACTGGCAGGGGCGTCCCGTCTCCACGGTGCGGCTGCACTGGCCGGTGTGCGAGGGCATCCAGGCGACCGCTCAGCTGCGGGCCCTCACCGGCTCGGAGGAGTGGGAGCGGTGGTACCGCCGCCTCTGGAACCACGCGGCCGAGCACTTCATCGACGTGACGGGCAGCTGGATCAACGAGCTCGACGACGACTTCCGGGAGGGAGCCGCGGTGTGGCCCGGACGGCCCGACGTCTACCACGCGGCGGGCGCCTACCTCGGGCCGCTGCTGCCACCGTGGCCGTTCCTGACCGTGGCGGCGCGGCAGCTGCCGTCGCTCGGCTGACGGAGCCCGCGGGTCCCGGCCTTCCTCCGGAGGGTGGGGCGATCCGACTCAGGACTCGACGCGGAGCGCCTCGTGGAGGTCGTGCTCGATGTCCCGCGTGGCGAGGGCGAGGGCGCTGACGATGTCGACGAGGCGGTCCTCGCGGAACCGCACCGTCGGCATCGAGACGCTCACCGCGCCCTCTGCGCGGTCCCCCACCCGGATCGCCCGCCCGACGGCGGTCACGCCGGTCTCGGAGCGGTCCTTGTTGATGGCGAAGCCGCGCTCCGCGACGACCGCGAGCTCCCGCTCGAGCGCGGCGAGGTCGGGACGCTGGTCCTCCCGGCCCTCCCAGCGCTCGGCGGCATACAGCGCCGCCCGCTCCTCGGCGCCCAGGTCGGCGAGCAGCAGCTTGCCTCCTGAGGTCAGGTGCGCGGGGAAGACCATCCCCTCGCGGGTGCCGACGCGCAGGGCCTGCGCGCACTCGACCGAGGCGACGAAGCGCGCGTAGTCCCCGGCGAGGACGAGGACGTTGGCCGACTCCTGGAGCCGGTCGACGAGCACGTGCAGGTGCGGCATCGCGACCGCCCGCAGCAGGGCCGTGTGCGGCCGGGACCGCGCGCTGAGCGAGAGGACGGGGCCCGCGTGGTAGCGCCGGTCCTCGCCCTGCCGGGCGAAGTCCCGGTAGACGAGCATGGCGAGGAGCCGGTGCGCGGTCGAGCGGGCGACGCCCAGCCGCGCCGCGACGTCGCTGACGCTGAGCGGGCCCTCGACCTGCAGCAGGACGGCGAGCTGCAGGGCATGGTCGACGCTGGTGAGCGCATAGAGCGGCTTGTTCTTCATAGCAGAATTCCCTGTTCCTCTATTGCGAACACTCTAACCATGGAGGCATGGCAACGACGCCCTCCCTCTCCCGATCCTCCTCCCTGCGCACCCGGCCCGCGTGGCTGGTGACGCTCCTCACCTGGCTCATCGTCGTCTTCGACGGCTACGACCTCATCGTCTACGGGACGACCATCCCGCCCCTGCTCGCCGAGCGCGGCTGGG
>NZ_DASSMH010000074.1:0-4317 GCF_035688975.1 Intrasporangium sp.
TCGGTGCGCGCCGAACTCGACACGAACACCTACCCGGTCGGCGTGAAGATCCCCGACCAAACGATGCGCGACCTCGAGACCAAGCACATCCTGCAGCGCCACGACTTCCACGGGGAGTGGAACTACACGATCCACCCCGAAAATGCGCGTGTTGAAAACTGACAGTCCCTTATTCAAACGGGACTCGCCGGGCCGGTGAGCCGGGCAGGGCGACCACGGCGCGCCAGCCGACCAGGAGCAGCGCGAGCACGACGCCCGCGACGACGACAAACGTGGCAGCAGTGCCGCCACCCGTCACCCGACGCAGCAGCATGCCGAGGACGAGGGTCGCGAACCACACCGTGATGCCGGGCCCCACGCCGAGCGGCCAGTCCTTGGCGCGGAGCCGCACGAGTGCCCAGCCCACGATGGTGCCGACGAGGAAGGGCCACGCCGTGCCGAGCGCGCCTGCGACGGCGGAGCTTTCCGCATGACTGGCCCGGCCGGCGGCGGCGAATGCGGTGACGAGCACGGCGTCGACGGCGAAGGCGACGGGCGGCCGGCGCAGCCACCTCAGGGCAACGGTCAATGCCGTGCCGTCTCGAAGGGCAGCGTCGCCTGCGGCGGCGCGTGCGTCGGGTCCACGCCCTCGAAGAGCGACGAGATCGAGCGCCCGTGGTGGATCCGGCTGATCGCCTCGGCGAAGAGCTGGGACACCGAGCGCACCTGCAGCTCCGGCCAGTCCTCGGGCGGCGGCACCGTGTCGGTCGTGACCACCTCCGTGACGAAGGGGTGGCGCCGCAGGCGCTGGACCGCCTTGCCGGCGAAGAGGCCGTGGGTGCACACGAGGGCGGCCTCGGTGGCGCCGGCGTCCTCGAGGCGGTCGAGCAGCTCGACCATCGAGCCGCCCGTGGCGATCTCGTCGTCGAGGATGATCGCCCGCTTGCCGGACACGTCACCGACGATGGCGTCGATGAGGACCCGGTCGTCCGCCAGGCGCTGCTTGGAGCCGGCCGCGACGGGCAGCCCCAGCAACCGGGCGAACTGGGTCGCGACCTTGGCGTTGCCCAGGTCGGGGCTGACGACGATGGAGTTGTCGAGGTCCGTGCCGCGGAAGTGGTCGGCGAGCACACCGATGGCGGTGAGATGGTCGACCGGTGTGGAGAAGAAGCCGTGGACCTGCGGTGCGTGCAGCGCCATCGTGAGCACCCGGGAGGCCCCGGCGGTCGTGATCATGTCGGCAACGAGACGACCGCCGAGCGAGATGCGCGGCGCGTCCTTCTTGTCCGAGCGGGCATAGGCGTAGTGCGGCATCACCGCGGTGATCTGCGCGGCCGACGCGCCCCGGGCGGCATCGATCATGAGGAGCAGCTCCATGAGGTGCTCCTGCGTCGGGGGGACGAGCGGCTGGATGAGGTAGACGTCGCGCTGGCGGCAGTTCGCGAGCAGCTGCGCCTGCAGGCAGTCGTTGCTGAACCGTCGGATGTGCGTGGGGGACAGGCCCACCCCGAGGTGCCCACAGATCCGGTTCGCCAGTGTCAGGTGCGCCGACCCGCTGAAGACGACCACATCGTTCACGGCCCAGTTCCTCTCGGTGTCCCCGCCCGCATGCAGCCTAGTCGACCACTCCTGACCCCGCGTGCCGGGCCACCCACTCGGCGAGCTCGCGGCGGCTCGCCCGCCCCACCCTCGTTGCGCCGGGGAAGCTGGCGAAGCCGTGCGGCGCCCCGGGATAGTTGGTGACCTGGACCGGCACGCCAGCCTCCCGCAGCCGGGCGGCATACGCCAGGCCCTCGTCGCGCAAGGGGTCGAGGTCCGCGGTCTGCACCAAGGCGGGCGGCAGGCCGCTCAGGTCGAGCGCGTGCAGCGGCGACAGGAGCGGGTCGGTCAGGGCGAGCGCGTCCGGCCCGTCACCGCGGTAGTGGGCGAGGAACGCCTCCATGTCCGCACGGGTGAGGACGGGGGCGTGGGCGTGCTCGCGCACGGATTCGGAGCTCATCGTGGCGTCCGTGCCGGGGTAGAGCAGCGCCTGGTGGCCGACCCTGGCGCCGCCCTCGTCGCGGAGCACGCGGCTTGCGACCGCGGCGAGGTTGCCGCCGGCGGAGTCGCCGGCCACGCCCAGGCCGTCGGCCACGACCCCGAGGCGGTCGGCCTCCTCGGTGACCCAGCGGACCGCGTCGACGGCGTCGAGCACCGCCTGGGGCGCCCGGTGCTCGGGCGCGAGCCGGTAGTCGACGCTGACGACGACGACGCCGGCCTCGTGGGCGAGGTACGTGCAGAGGGGGTCGTACGCGCGTGGCTGGCCGAGCACCCAGCCGCCCCCGTGGAAGAAGACGACGCAGGGCAGGTGCGAGGGGCGCGGAACGGAGGCGCTTGCCCCCGGCAGACCCGGCCGGTAGACCCGCACCGGCACCGACGCGCCGTCGCGGGCCGCAAAAGAGGTCTCACCCACCTCGACGTCGGAGTAGAGCGGGCCGGTCACCCACGTGTAGGGGGCCCGTGCCGCGGCCACCCAGTGGCGCACCGTCTCGATCTCCTCCGGCGCCAGGGCACTGATCGCCCGCCGTTCCCGGCGCATGAGGGCGACGAGCAGGCGGGTTCGCAGGGGCATCGAGGAGCGGGGCACGCGCACAGTGTGCCAGCAGCGGCAGGCACTCCCGGGGGGCCCGGCCCGCGGCCGTTAGGGTCGTGTGCATGACGGTGCGTCGGATCATGGGGGTCGAGACGGAATACGGCATCTCCGTGCCCGGTGACCCCGTCGCCAACCCGATGTTCCTCTCCGGCCAGGTGGTCAGCGTGTATGCCGCGGCGCACGGCATCCGCTCCAACCAAGCCAGCTGGGACTACGCCTTCGAGGACCCGCTGCAGGACGCCCGCGGCTGGCACCTCGACCGGTCGGAGGCGGACGCCAGCCAGCTCACCGACATCGAGGACCCGAGCCTCGCCAACGTCGTGCTGCCCAACGGCGCCCGCTACTACGTCGACCACGCCCATCCCGAGTACAGCTCCCCGGAGTGCACGGTGCCCCGCGACGTCCTCGTCTGGGACCGGGCCGGCGACGCCATCGCCCTCGAGTCCGTCCGCCTGCTCGCGAGCCGCCCCGGGCAGGCCCCGGTCAACCTCTACAAGAACAACACCGACGGCAAGGGCCAGTCCTATGGCACGCACGAGAACTACCTCATGCCCCGGCGGACGCCCTTTCCCGACATCGTCGTGCACCTGACGCCGTTCTTCGTCACCCGCCAGGTCGTCTGCGGCGCCGGTCGGGTCGGGATCGGGGTCGACTCGCGCACCCCGGGCTACCAGATCTCCCAGCGCGCCGACTTCTTCGAGACCGAGGTGGGGCTCGAGACCACGCTCAAGCGGCCGATCATCAACACCCGCGACGAGCCGCACGCCGTGGCGGACCAGT
The DNA here is from genome assembly GCF_035688975.1 of Intrasporangium sp. Taxonomy (GTDB): domain Bacteria; phylum Actinomycetota; class Actinomycetes; order Actinomycetales; family Dermatophilaceae; genus CALMNV01. The sequence goes on from NZ_DASSMH010000074.1 coordinate 3,392, forward strand.
ACCGCCGGCTGCACGTCATCATCGGCGACGCCAACCAGCTCGACGTCGCCTCGGTGCTCAAGCTCGGCACCACCTCGCTCGTCCTCGGCATGATCGAGACGGGCCACCTGCACGACGACTGGTCGATCCGGCGGCCGGTGTCGGCGCTGCACGCGGTCTCGCACGACCCGACCCTGCGCACCACGGTCGAGCTCGTCGACGGGCGGCGCATGACGGCCCTGGACGTGCAGTGGATGTACCACGACGCGGCGCGCGCGTGGTTGGACTCCCGCTCCGACGACCCGGTCCCGCAGGCCACCGAGGAGGTCATGACGCTGTGGGAGGACGTCCTCACCCGACTCGGCAGGGACGTGTTCTCCTGCGCGTCCGACGTCGACTGGGTGGCCAAGCTCCAGCTGCTCGAGGGCTACCGCTCGCGTGACGGGCTCGCGTGGGACGACCACCGGCTCGCCGCCATCGACATCCAGTGGGCGGACGTGCGCCCGGAGAAGGGGCTCGTGCACCGGCTACGCGACCGCGGCCGCCTGCGCGACCTCGTCCCTCCCGAGCGGGTCCGCGCGGCCCAACGAACGCCGCCGGAGGACACCCGGGCCTGGTTCCGCGGCACGTGCGTGAGCCGGTTCGGCCCGGCGGTCGTCTCCGCGAGCTGGGACTCGGTCGTCTTCGAGGTGCCCGGCCGGACCAGCCTGCAGCGGGTGCCCATCCTCGAGCCCGAGCGCGGCACCCGCGCCCAGGTCGGCCGCCTGCTCGAGGAGAGCCGCGACGTGACCCACCTGCTCGACGGGCTCGCCGCCCCACCGGTCTCCTGACCCGCAGCCTCGGCCCCTCTCCGTGGTCGAGTGGCCAGTTTGGTGCGGGGCTGGCTGTGCGGAAGTGGCCACTCGAGGGGGCTGCTGGGTCGAGTGGCCAGTTTGGTGCGGGGCTGG
>NZ_DASSMH010000075.1:0-36310 GCF_035688975.1 Intrasporangium sp.
CGCCAGCTGATGCGCCAGTTGATCCGATCCGCTGGCCCAGACCCGCGCCCCACACGCCGGTTGATCCCGGTGACGCTGGGTGCCGTGCGGTGGGCCGGGAACCGGCTGATGCCGCCGTATGCCGCCGTCGGCCTCCTCTCCGCCTCCTCCTCCTCCTCATCGCCGCCCCCTCCCCATGCCGCATCCTCCTCCGGCCGCTCCTCCTGGGCGGGGCAAGCGGGGAGCCGGCGCGCAGATGTGCTCGCCCTCTTGACGTGGCGGCTTCGGCCCGTCATATTCGACGCGTTCCTCAGGGAGCCCCCGGTCCGGGGGGCGTCGAGAGCCGTGCGTCCGCGTGCGGGCTCGAGGTCGCAGCGCAACGCAGCCAGTCACATCCGCGCTCGGCCGACTCCGCCTCTTGACCCGGTTGGACAAGCCTGTCCTCCTACGGTAGGCTGAGCCTTTGCGCTGCCCATGCGCTCCACTCGCCGCCCTCCACGCAGCTCCTTCGGCGTGTCCGGGCCCGGGAGCCGGGTGCCTGGCAGCGGAGACGAAGATTCGAGAAAAGGCCCGTGGAAGGACCCTCCTTGGCTGCCGCGCGTACTGCGACGAACATGTCCACCGCTTCGACCCCCTCCGGTCGTCTGTCCTTCGCGAGGATTCGCGAACCACTCGAGGTCCCTGACCTCCTGGCCCTCCAGACGGAAAGCTTCGACTGGCTGCTCGGCAACGAGCGCTGGCAGGCCCGTGTCGCCTTGGCCAAGGCCGAGGGGCGTACCGACGTCCCCGACCGCTCCGGCCTCGAGGAGATCTTCGAGGAGATCTCTCCCATCGAGGACTTCAGCGGCTCCATGTCCCTGTCCTTCCGGGACCACCGGTTCGAGGAGACGCGCAAGTCGATCGAGGCGTGCAAGGAGCGCGACCAGACCTACGACGCGCCCCTCTTCGTCACGGCCGAGTTCATGAACACCGTCACGGGCGAGATCAAGAGCCAGACGGTCTTCATGGGCGACTTCCCCCTCATGACCGAGCGCGGGACCTTCATCATCAACGGCACCGAGCGCGTCGTCGTCAGCCAGCTGGTGCGCAGCCCCGGCGTCTACTTCGAGCGCACGCCGGACAAGACGTCCGACAAGGACATCTACACGGCCAAGATCATCCCGAGCCGCGGCGCCTGGCTCGAGTTCGAGATCGACAAGCGCGACATGGTCGGCGTCCGCGTGGACCGCAAGCGCAAGCAGTCCGTCACCGTGCTGCTCAAGGCCCTCGGATGGACCGAGGCCCAGATCCTCGAGGAGTTCGGCGACTACGAGTCGATGCGCCTCACCCTGGAGAAGGACCACACCTCCGACCAGGACGACGCGCTGCTCGACATCTACCGCAAGCTGCGCCCCGGCGAGCCGCCCACCAAGGAGGCCGCGCAGACGCTGCTCGACAACCTCTACTTCAACCCCAAGCGCTACGACCTGGCCAAGGTCGGTCGCTACAAGGTGAACAAGAAGCTGGGGCTCGACGCGAGCATCAACGACTCGACCCTCGGCGTCGACGACATCGTGGCCACGATCAAGTTCATCGTCGCCCTGCACGACGGGCGTGAGTCGATCAAGGGCGTCAAGAACGCCGAGGAGATCGACGTCCGCGTCGAGGTCGACGACATCGACCACTTCGGCAACCGCCGGCTCCGCTCGGTCGGCGAGCTCATCCAGAACCAGGTCCGCACCGGCCTGTCCCGGATGGAGCGCGTCGTCCGTGAGCGCATGACGACCCAGGACGTCGAGGCGATCACCCCGCAGACCCTGATCAACATCCGCCCCGTGGTGGCCTCGATCAAGGAGTTCTTCGGCACCTCGCAGCTCTCGCAGTTCATGGACCAGAACAACCCGCTCGCGGGTCTGACCCACAAGCGGCGCCTGTCCGCGCTGGGCCCCGGCGGCATCTCGCGTGACCGCGCGCAGATGGAGGTCCGCGACGTCCACCACTCGCACTACGGCCGCATGTGCCCGATCGAGACCCCCGAGGGCCCGAACATCGGCCTCATCGGCTCGCTCGCGTCCTACGGGCGGATCAACGCCTTCGGCTTCATCGAGACGCCGTACCGCAAGGTCACCGGCGGTGTCGTCACGGACGAGATCCATTACCTGTCGGCCGACGAGGAGGACAAGTTCGTCGTGGCCCAGGCCAACGCGGCCGTGGACCGCGACGGACGCTTCGTCGACGACCGCGTCCTCGTGCGCACCAAGGGCGGCGAGGTCGAGCTCGTCCCCGGCGACGAGGTGGACTACATGGACGTCTCCCCCCGCCAGATGGTCTCCGCGGCGACCGCCATGATCCCCTTCCTCGAGCACGACGACGCCAACCGGGCCCTCATGGGCGCCAACATGCAGCGGCAGGCGGTGCCGCTCGTCAAGAGCGAGGCCCCGCTCGTCGGCACCGGCATGGAGTTCCGCGCCGCGCTCGACTCCGGTGACGTCGTGCGCGCCGACAAGGCCGGCGTGGTCCAGGAGGTCTCCGCCGACCTCGTCACGGTGGCCAACGACGACGGCACCTACCAGACGTACCGGATCGCCAAGTTCTCCCGCTCCAACCAGGGGACGAGCTACAACCAGGTCGTCGTCGTCAACGAGGGCGACCGGCTCGAGGCCGGCGGAGTCATCGCCGACGGCCCCGCCACCGACGGTGGCGAGATGGCGCTCGGGCGCAACCTGCTCGTCGCCTTCATGTCGTGGGAGGGCCACAACTACGAGGACGCGATCATCCTCAGCCAGCGCCTCGTCCAGGACGACGTCCTCTCCTCGATCCACATCGAGGAGCACGAGGTCGACGCCCGCGACACCAAGCTCGGGCCCGAGGAGATCACCCGGGACAGCCCGAACGTCTCCGAGGACGTCCTCGCCGACCTCGACGAGCGCGGCATCATCCGCGTCGGCGCCGAGGTGCGCGACGGCGACCTGCTGGTCGGCAAGGTGACTCCCAAGGGCGAGACCGAGCTGACCCCCGAGGAGCGCCTGCTGCGCGCCATCTTCGGGGAGAAGGCCCGCGAGGTCCGGGACACGTCGCTCAAGGTGCCGCACGGCGAGACCGGCACGGTCATCGGCGTCAAGGAGTTCCGCGCCGACCTCGGTGACGACCTGCCGCCGGGCGTCAACCAGCTCGTGCGGGTCTACGTCGCCAACAAGCGCAAGATCACCGACGGTGACAAGCTCGCCGGCCGGCACGGCAACAAGGGCGTCATCTCCAAGATCCTGCCGGTCGAGGACATGCCGTTCCTCGAGGACGGCACGCCGGTGGACGTCGTGCTCAACCCGCACGGCGTGCCGCGCCGCATGAACCTCGGCCAGATCCTCGAGCTGCACCTCGGCTGGGCCGCCTCCCGCGGCTGGAAGATCGAGGGCAACCCGGAGTGGGCCGGCCAGATCCCGGCCGACGCGCACCAGGCGCCGGCGGGCTCACGCGTGGCGACGCCGGTCTTCGACGGCGCCTCCGAGGACGTCGTGACCGGCCTGCTCGACTCGACCCTTCCCACCCGCGACGGGGTCCGCCTCGTCGACGGCTCGGGCAAGACGCGCCTGTTCGACGGCCGCTCCGGCGAGCCGTTCCCGGAGCCGGTCGCGGTCGGCTACATGTACATCCTCAAGCTGCACCACCTCGTCGACGACAAGATCCACGCCCGCTCGACGGGTCCCTACTCGATGATCACCCAGCAGCCCCTCGGCGGTAAGGCCCAGTTCGGCGGCCAGCGCTTCGGTGAGATGGAGGTCTGGGCGCTCGAGGCGTACGGCGCGGCCTACACGCTCCAGGAGCTGCTGACGATCAAGTCCGACGACGTGCCGGGCCGCGTCAAGGTCTACGAGGCGATCGTCAAGGGCGAGAACATCCCCGACTCGGGCATCCCGGAGTCGTTCAAGGTGCTGCTCAAGGAGATGCAGTCGCTGTGTCTCAACGTCGAGGTCCTCAGCTCCGACGGCACGACGATCGAGATGAAGGAGTCCGACGAGGAGGTCTTCCGCGCGGCGGAGGAGCTCGGCATCGACCTGAGCCGGCGCGAGCCGTCCAGCGTCGAAGAGGTCTGACCAGACCCCACATCAGGGCGGCGCGTATGCCGCTGGGCCAGCTCAGCGGCATACGTGGACTGCCAGTCAGACCACTTGAGACTTAACGAGAGTTACGAGAGAAGGAACCACGTGCTCGACGTCAACTTCTTCGACGAGCTGCGCATCGGCCTCGCCACCGCGGACGACATCCGCCAGTGGAGCCACGGCGAGGTCAAGAAGCCGGAGACCATCAACTACCGCACCCTCAAGCCGGAGAAGGAGGGCCTGTTCTGCGAGCGCATCTTCGGTCCCACCCGGGACTGGGAGTGCAACTGCGGCAAGTACAAGCGGGTCCGCTTCAAGGGCATCATCTGTGAGCGCTGTGGCGTCGAGGTCACCCGCGCCAAGGTGCGCCGCGAGCGGATGGGCCACATCGAGCTCGCCGCGCCGGTCACCCACATCTGGTACTTCAAGGGCGTCCCGTCGCGCCTGGGCTACCTGCTCGACCTCGCGCCGAAGGACCTCGAGAAGGTCATCTACTTCGCGGCCTACATGATCACGTCCGTCGACGAGGAGCAGCGGCACGCCGACCTGCCCTCCCTCGAGGCGCAGATCCAGGTCGAGAAGAAGGAGATCGAGAATCGCCGCGACGTCGACGTCAACGCGCGGGCCCAGAGGCTCGAGAAGGACCTGGCGGAGCTCGAGGGCGAGGGCGCCAAGGCCGACGCCAAGCGCAAGGTCCGCGACTCCGCCGAGCGGGAGATGAACCAGCTCCGCAAGCGCGCCGACCAGCAGGTCGAGCGGCTCGAGCAGGTCTGGGACCGCTTCAAGAACCTCAAGGTCCAGGACCTCGAGGGCGACGAGATCCTCTACCGCGAGATGCGCGACCGCTTCGGCCTGTACTTCGAGGGCGGGATGGGTGCCGCGGCGATCCAGAAGCGCCTCGAGTCCTTCGACCTCGAGGCCGAGGCGGCGATGCTCCAGGAGATCATCGCGACCGGCAAGGGCCAGAAGAAGACCCGCGCCATCAAGCGCCTCAAGGTCGTCACGGCCTTCCAGACCACGCGCAACCACCCCACGGGCATGGTCCTCGACGCGGTGCCGGTCATCCCGCCGGACCTGCGGCCCATGGTCCAGCTCGACGGCGGCCGCTTCGCGACGTCGGACCTCAACGACCTCTACCGCCGCGTCATCAACCGCAACAACCGCCTCAAGCGGCTGCTCGACCTCGGCGCGCCGGAGATCATCGTCAACAACGAGAAGCGGATGCTCCAGGAGGCCGTTGACAGCCTCTTCGACAACGGCCGCCGTGGTCGCCCGGTCACCGGACCCGGCAACCGGCCGCTGAAGTCGCTGTCCGACATGCTCAAGGGCAAGCAGGGGCGGTTCCGCCAGAACCTGCTCGGCAAGCGCGTCGACTACTCCGGCCGCTCGGTCATCGTCGTCGGCCCGCAGCTGAAGCTGCACCAGTGCGGCCTGCCCAAGCAGATGGCGCTGGAGCTGTTCAAGCCCTTCGTGATGAAGCGGCTGGTCGACCTCGACCACGCGCAGAACATCAAGTCCGCCAAGCGGATGGTCGAGCGCGCCCGGCCCATCGTGTGGGACGTCCTCGAGGAGGTCATCACCGAGCACCCGGTGCTGCTCAACCGAGCCCCGACCCTGCACAGGCTGGGTATCCAGGCCTTCGAGCCGCAGCTCGTCGAGGGCAAGGCCATCCAGATCCACCCGCTCGTCTGCTCGGCCTTCAACGCCGACTTCGACGGTGACCAGATGGCCGTGCACGTCCCGCTGTCCGCCGAGGCGCAGGCCGAGGCGCGCATCCTCATGCTGTCGAGCAACAACATCCTCAAGCCCGCCGACGGCCGTCCCGTCACGATGCCGACCCAGGACATGATCACCGGCATCTTCCACCTCACCGACGCCGTCGACGGCGGCGGGCTCGGGGCGGGCCGGGCCTTCACGTCCCCGGCGGAGGCGCGGATGGCCTACGACCGCGGCGAGATCCAGATCGGCTCGATGATCCGCCTGCGGCTCACTGACGCGGTGCCGCCGGCCGGCCTCGAGCTGCCCGAGGGCGTCGAGCCGGGTCCGGACGGGCTCGTCCCGAGCCTCACGCTCGAGACGACGCTCGGCCGCGCCATCTTCAACGACACGCTGCCGGTGGACTACCCGTTCATCAACAAGGCCGTCGACCGCAAGGCCCTGTCCGCCATCGTCAACGACCTCGCCGAGCGCTACTCCAAGGTGCAGGTCGCGGCATCCCTCGACGCCCTGAAGGAGGCCGGGTTCCACTGGTCCACCCGCTCGGGCTCCACCGTCTCGATCTCGGACGTCACGACGCCGGGGAACAAGACGGAGATCCTCGAGGGCTACGAGAGCAAGGCCGCCAAGGTCCAGACGCAGTACGAACGGGGTCTGATCACCGACGACGAGCGTCGTCAGGAGCTCGTCGAGATCTGGACCCAGGCGTCCAACCAGGTCGCCAAGGAGATGGAGCTCAACTTCCCGCGCACCAACCCCATCTACCGGATGGTGTCCTCGGGTGCGGGTGGCAACTGGTTCCAGATCCGCCAGATCGCCGGCATGCGTGGCCTCATGGCCAACCCGAAGGGTGAGATCATCCCGCGCCCCATCAAGGCCAACTTCCGCGAGGGCCTGTCCGTGCTGGAGTTCTTCATCTCCACGCACGGTGCCCGCAAGGGCCTGGCCGACACGGCGCTGCGCACGGCGGACTCGGGCTACCTCACGCGCCGTCTCGTCGACGTGTCGCAGGACGTCATCATCCGCGAGGAGGACTGCGGCACCGAGCGCGGCCTCAAGCTGCCGATCGCGACGATCAACGACGTGACCGGCGCGCGGACCCTGAGCGACGCCGTCGAGGCCTCGATCTACGCCCGCACGCTGGTCGAGGACGTCGAGGTCGACGGAGAGGTCCTCGCCGAGGCCGGGATCGACCTTGGTGACGTCGTCATCCAGCGGCTCTTCGACGCTGGGGTCAACGAGGTGCGGATCCGCTCGGTGCTCACCTGCGACAGCAAGGTCGGCACGTGTGCGATGTGCTACGGCCGGTCCCTGGCGACGGGCAAGCTCGTCGACATCGGCGAGGCCGTCGGCATCATCGCGGCGCAGTCGATCGGCGAGCCCGGCACGCAGCTGACCATGCGCACCTTCCACACGGGTGGCGCGGCCGCCGCCGACGACATCACCCAGGGTCTGCCGCGTGTCGTCGAGCTCTTCGAGGCCCGCACCCCCAAGGGGGTGGCCCCGATCGCCGAGGCCACCGGCCGGGTCACGATCGAGGACACCGACAAGGCCCGTCGCATCCTGCTCACGCCGGACGACGGCTCCGAGGAGCACGCGTACCCCGTCTCCAAGCGGTCGCGCCTGCTCGTAGTCGACGGTGACCACGTGGAGGTCGGCACCAAGCTCGTGCAGGGGGCGATCGACCCCAAGCAGGTGCTGCGCATCCTCGGCCCGCGCGCCGCGCAGAAGCACCTCGTCGACGAGGTGCAGCGCGTCTACCGCCAGCAGGGTGTGTCGATCCACGACAAGCACATCGAGGTCATCGTCCGGCAGATGCTGCGTCGGGTGACGGTCATCGAGGCCGGTGACGCCGACCTGCTCCCCGGGGAGCTGGCCGAGCGGGGCCGGTTCGAGACCGAGAACATGCGGGTCCTCGCCGAGGGCGGCAAGACGGCCTCGGGTCGCCCGGAGCTCATGGGCATCACCAAGGCGTCCCTCGCGACCGAGTCGTGGCTCTCGGCGGCCTCCTTCCAGGAGACGACCCGGGTGCTCACGCAGGCCGCCATGGAGGCCAAGTCCGACCCGCTGCTCGGCCTCAAGGAGAACGTCATCCTCGGCAAGCTCATCCCCGCCGGGACGGGCCTGCCGCGCTACCGCAACATCGCGGTGGAGCCGACCGAGGAGGCCAAGGCCGCGATGTACTCGCTGCCGAGCTACGACTCGTACGACTACGCGAGCTTCGGCTCGGGCACCGGCGAGGCGGTCCGGCTCGACGACGAGGCGCTGGGGCTCGACCAGTTCTGAGCCACCCCCGTATGCCGATCGGCTCGGTCCGCGCGTCTGGCGCGGGCCGGGCCGATCGGCGTCTCGTCGGCGCCTCCCACCTCCGTGGTCACGCCCCTGCCCGGCCTGGCCGCACCAGCCTCTAGGCTGCCGCCATGAGCGAAGCCATCGACGCGACGCCGGCGCCCGCGGTCGTCGTGCTCACGGAGGAAGCCCTGCGGCCCGTCGACGTCGAGAGGATCGTCTCCCTGCACGCGGACGAGGGTGCGACCTACCGCGTCCTCGTGCCGGCGGACACGAGCCGGAACATGCTGGTGTCCTTCCTTGACCATCTCAGCCTCTTCAAGATGCGTGAGGCGCTCGAGTCGCTCACCCCGGTCGACCGCGAGGGGGCGCACGCCGACGCGCGGACGGCGCTCGAGACGACGCTCGCCGAGTTCGAGAGGCACGGCGCCGCCGCGACGGGGGAGATCACGCCGGACGACCCGATGCCGACGCTCGAGGACGAGGTCCGCCGGCTGTCCGCCCGCGAAGTCGTCGTGGTGACCGAGCCGCACGCCGTCGAGGACACCTTCCACACGGACTGGGCCTCGCGGGCCCGGGAGACGTTGGGCCTGCCGGTGCTGCACATGTATGCCGGCGACTGGCGGCTCGGCTGATCCACGACCGCGCGGCTCGACCGAGCCGTCCCCCTCCCGGTCGAGTGGCCACTTTCGTGCGGGGGTGGGTGTGCGCAAGTGGCCACTCGACGCGGGGGCGACGCGGGGGCGACGTGGGGGACCTGGTGGAGGCCGTGATTTGGTCGGCACCCATGGCGCCGGTATCGTTGACCTCTGTGTGTGAGGCCTGCCCTGCGTGGCGTCGCACACACGTGCGATGACGGCTCCGGTGCCCTGCCCCCTTCGCGGGTGGCATCACCGAACTGCCAGAGCGATCCTCTTGCCGGGCAAACCACACGCGTGCCTCCGGGCGCCCGCGGTGGGGAGTGCAGGGAAGAGCACCGCCCCCTCCGTGGGACACACCCGACCGCGGGGGTGGGCGAACAGCCAAGGAGTCGGTCCGCCGGACCGGCGAAGACAGCAACGTACGGAGACACTCGGTTGCCTACCATCAACCAGCTGGTCCGCAAGGGCCGCCAGGACAAGGCCAGCAAGGCCAAGACCCCGGCGCTGAAGGGCTCGCCCCAGCGCCGCGGCGTGTGCACGCGCGTGTACACCACCACCCCCAAGAAGCCGAACTCTGCCCTGCGGAAGGTCGCTCGCGTGCGCCTGTCCAGTGGCATCGAGGTCACGGCATACATCCCGGGCGTCGGCCACAACCTGCAGGAGCACTCGATCGTGCTCGTGCGAGGCGGCCGTGTGAAGGACCTTCCCGGTGTCCGCTACAAGATCATCCGCGGCACGCTCGACACGCAGGGCGTGAAGAACCGCAAGCAGGCGCGTAGCCGCTACGGCGCGAAGAAGGAGAAGGCCTGATGCCTCGTAAGGGACCCGCTCCGAAGCGTCCGCTGGTCGTCGACCCCGTCTACGCCAGCCCGCTGGTGACCCAGCTCGTCAACAAGATCCTCCTCGACGGCAAGAAGTCGATCGCCGAGACCATCGTCTACGGCGCCCTCGAGGGTGCCCGCCAGAAGACCGGCACCGACCCCGTCGCGACGCTCAAGCGCGCGCTCGACAACGTCAAGCCGGCCATGGAGGTCAAGTCCCGCCGCGTCGGCGGCGCCACCTACCAGGTGCCGATCGAGGTCAAGCCGGGCCGCTCCACGACGCTCGCCCTGCGGTGGCTCGTCGGCTACGCCCGCCAGCGGCGCGAGAAGACGATGACCGAGCGCCTCATGAACGAGATCCTCGACGCGAGCAACGGCCTCGGGGCCGCGGTCAAGCGCCGTGAGGACACCCACAAGATGGCCGAGTCCAACAAGGCCTTCGCGCACTACCGCTGGTGACGGCGACCGGCCGGTTGGCACGCCGCCGGCCGGCCGGGTCCGCGAGGCGCGCCGAGCGGCATACGCCTCCTACCGGGCGGCAGGCTCGCCCAGCGCACTTCGCTACCGAACTTCCGCTACAGACTGAGATGAGACAACTGACGTGGCACTCGACGTCCTGACGGACCTCAAGAAGGTCCGCAACATCGGCATCATGGCGCACATCGACGCCGGCAAGACGACGACGACGGAGCGCATCCTCTTCTACACCGGGGTCAACCGGAAGATCGGGGAGACGCACGACGGCGCGTCCACGACCGACTGGATGGAGCAGGAGAAGGAGCGCGGCATCACGATCACGTCCGCCGCGGTCACGAGCTTCTGGAACGGCACCCAGATCAACATCATCGACACCCCCGGCCACGTCGACTTCACCGTCGAGGTCGAGCGGTCGCTGCGCGTCCTCGACGGCGCGGTCGCCGTCTTCGACGGCAAGGAGGGCGTCGAGCCGCAGTCCGAGACCGTGTGGCGGCAGGCGGACAAGTACGACGTGCCCCGCGTCTGCTTCGTCAACAAGATGGACAAGCTCGGTGCGGACTTCTACTTCACCGTGCAGACGATCAAGGACCGCCTCGGCGCGGAGCCGCTCGTCATCCAGCTGCCGATCGGCGCCGAGAACGACTTCGTCGGCGTCGTCGACCTCATCGAGATGCGCGCGCTCGTGTGGCCCGGCGACGCCAAGGGCGACGTGACCATGGGCGCGAAGTACGAGGTGCAGGAGATCCCGGCCGACCTGCAGGAGCAGGCCGAGGAGTACCGGCATACCCTCGTCGAGCGCGTCGCCGAGTCCGACGACGACCTCATGGAGAAGTACCTCGGCGGCGAGGAGCTCACCGTGGAGGAGATCAAGGGCGCGATCCGCAAGCTCACCGTCTCGTCCGAGCTCTACCCCGTCCTGTGCGGCTCGGCCTTCAAGAACCGCGGCGTCCAGCCGATGCTCGACGCGGTCGTCGACTTCCTCCCCTCGCCCCTCGACGTGCCGCCCATGATCGGCCACAAGCCGGGTCACGAGGACGTCGAGATGACGCGCAAGCCGAGCGTCGACGAGCCGTTCTCGGCGCTGGCGTTCAAGGTCGCGGCGCACCCGTTCTTCGGCACGCTCACCTTCATCCGCGTCTACTCCGGGCGCGTCTCCTCCGGCACCCAGGTCATCAACTCGACCAAGGGCAAGAAGGAGCGCATCGGCAAGCTGTTCCAGATGCACGCCAACAAGGAGAACCCCGTCGACGAGGCCCTCGCCGGCCACATCTACGCGGCCATCGGCCTCAAGGACACGACGACGGGCGACACGCTCTCGGACATCGCGGACCCCATCGTCCTCGAGTCCATGACCTTCCCCGCGCCGGTCATCCAGGTCGCCATCGAGCCCAAGACCAAGGGCGACCAGGAGAAGCTCTCCATGGCCATCCAGAAGCTCTCCGCCGAGGACCCGACCTTCCAGGTCCACCTCGACGAGGACACCGGCCAGACGATCATCGCGGGCATGGGCGAGCTGCACCTCGACATCCTCGTCGACCGGATGAAGCGCGAGTTCAAGGTCGAGGCCAACGTCGGCAAGCCGCAGGTGGCCTACCGCGAGACGATCCGTCGCCCGGTGGAGAAGTACGACTACACCCACAAGAAGCAGACCGGCGGCTCCGGCCAGTTCGCCAAGGTGCAGGTCACCATCGAGCCCCTCGGCGAGACCGAGGACGGCGCGATGTACGAGTTCGTCAACGCCGTCACCGGTGGCCGCATCCCACGCGAGTACATCCCGTCCGTCGACGCCGGCATCCAGGACGCCATGCAGTACGGCGTGCTCGCGGGCTACCCGCTCGTCGGGATCAAGGCCACGCTCGTCGACGGTGCCTACCACGACGTCGACTCCTCGGAGATGGCGTTCAAGATCGCCGGTTCCATGGTGCTCAAGGAGGCCGTCCGCAAGGCCGACCCCGTCCTGCTCGAGCCGATGATGGCCGTCGAGGTGCGCACCCCCGAGGACTACATGGGCGACGTCATCGGCGACATCAACTCGCGCCGCGGACACATCCAGGCCATGGAGGACATCAGCGGCGCCAAGGTCGTGCGCGGCCTCGTCCCGCTGTCGGAGATGTTCGGCTACGTCGGGGACCTGCGCTCCAAGACCCAGGGGCGCGCCAGCTACTCGATGGAGTTCGACTCCTACGCAGAGGTCCCCAAGGCGGTTGCCGAGGAGATCGTCAAGAAAACCCGCGGCGAGTGACGACGGGGCATCCCGTAGTCTCTTCCGAGGAACCAATCCCAATCGCGCCACGTCCTGCCCTGGTCGTACGGCGTTTTCACTAGAGAGTCCTGAGGAGGACCACAGTGGCGAAGGCAAAGTTCGAGCGGACTAAGCCGCACGTCAACATCGGCACCATCGGTCACATCGACCACGGTAAGACGACGCTGACGGCAGCTATTTCCAAGGTCCTGCACGACAAGTACCCGGACCTCAACCCGCAGTTCGCGTTCGAGGACATCGACAAGGCTCCCGAGGAGCGTCAGCGCGGCATCACGATCTCGATCGCCCACATCGAGTACCAGACCGAGAGCCGCCACTACGCGCACGTCGACTGCCCGGGTCACGCTGACTACGTCAAGAACATGATCACCGGGGCGGCCCAGATGGACGGCGCGATCCTCGTCGTCGCGGCCACCGACGGCCCGATGCCGCAGACCAAGGAGCACGTCCTCCTGGCGCGCCAGGTCGGCGTCCCCTACATCGTCGTGGCGCTGAACAAGGCCGACATGGTCGACGACGAGGAGATCCTCGAGCTCGTCGAGATGGAGGTCCGTGAGCTGCTCTCGTCCTACGAGTTCCCCGGCGACGACCTGCCCGTGGTCAAGGTCTCCGCGCTCAAGGCGCTCGAGGGCGACCCGGAGTGGGGCAAGTCGGTCCTCGACCTCATGGACGCGGTGGACAACTTCATCCCGGAGCCGGAGCGCGACATCGACAAGCCGTTCCTCATGCCCGTCGAGGACGTCTTCACGATCACCGGCCGCGGCACCGTGGTCACCGGCCGCATCGAGCGCGGTGTCCTCAAGGTCAACGAGGAGGTCGAGATCGTCGGCATCCACACCGGCGCCCCGACCAAGACCACCGTCACCGGTGTCGAGATGTTCCGCAAGCTCCTCGACGAGGGTCGCGCGGGTGAGAACGTCGGCCTGCTCCTTCGTGGCGTCAAGCGCGAGGACGTCGAGCGCGGCCAGGTCGTGTGCAAGCCGGGCTCCATCACCCCGCACACCGAGTTCGAGGCGCAGGTCTACATCCTGTCCAAGGACGAGGGCGGCCGGCACACGCCGTTCTACGACAACTACCGTCCGCAGTTCTACTTCCGCACCACGGACGTGACGGGTGTCGTCCACCTGCCCGAGGGCACCGAGATGGTCATGCCCGGCGACAACACCGACATGCGCGTCGAGCTGATCCAGCCGATCGCCATGGAGGAGGGCCTGAAGTTCGCCATCCGCGAGGGTGGTCGCACCGTGGGCGCCGGTCGCGTCACGAAGATCCTCAAGTGAGCTGACGCAACACCCTCGAAAGGCCCGCACCACTTCTGGTGCGGGCCTTTCGTCGTCCCGCCCCACGCCCGCTGCACGCGCGCACCCTGTCGGCACGCGCGCACACCGTGACCTGCGCGTATGCCGTGCCGGTGCGCGCGTGCGGCATACAGGCGGGTATGCCGTGCCCGGGCAGGACGGGGCGACCCGAGGCGCCGCGGGTAGGGTCGGGAGCCATGCCGCACTCGTTCGCCGACCTCTTCGACGCCGACTCCGAGGCCCAGGGCCTGATCGACTTCGTCGACGCCGCGCCCAGCCCGTTCCATGCCTGCGTCCAGGCCGCGGCGCGGCTCGCGGACGGTGGCTTCACCGAGATCGGGGAGCCCGAGCCCTTCCCGACGACCCCCGGGCGCCACTTCCTGCGCCGCGGCGGCTCGCTGGTCGCCTGGGACACGACCGGGGCGCACGGCTCGGCTCGTGGGGCCGGCCCGGCGACGCCGTTCCGCGTCGTCGGGGCCCATACCGACAGCCCCAACCTGCGGATCAAGCCCCGCCCCGACCACGTCAGCGCCGGCTGGCAGATGCTCGGGGTGGAGCCCTATGGCTCGCCCCTGCTGAACTCGTGGCTCGACCGCGACCTGGGTCTGGCCGGCCGGGTCGCGGTGCGCACGGCCGGCGGGGTCGAGGGCCGGCTTCTGCACGACACGGACCCGGTGCTGCGGGTGGCCCAGCTGGCCATCCACCTCGACCGCAGCGCCAACGACGAGCTCACCCTCAACAAGCAGCAGCACCTCGTGCCGCTCTGGGGCGTCGGGGACCAGCCGGGCGACGTCCGGGCCTACCTCGCCGCGCGCGTCGGCGCCGAGTCCGCCGACGTCCTGGCGTGGGACCTCATGACCTACCCCACGGAGCCGTCGGCCCGGATCGGGCGCGAGCGCGACCTCATCGCCGCGCCCCGCCTCGACAACCTCGCCACCTCGTATGCCGGTGTGCGGGCCCTGCTCGCCGCCGTCGAGGCGGAGCCGCCGCATGTGCCGGTCCTCGTCCTCTTCGACCACGAGGAGGTGGGCAGCACCTCCGAGCGGGGCGCCATGTCGACGCTGCTGCCATCGGTCCTCGAGCGGATCGTGTCGGCCGCGGGGGGCAGCCGGGAGGACTACTGGCGCGCCCTCGCCGGCACGGTCATCGCCTCCGGCGACATGGCCCACGCCACGCATCCGAACTACCCCGAGCGCCATGAGCCGTTGCACCGGATCGCGGTCAACGCCGGCCCGGTGCTCAAGGTCAACGTCAACCTCCGCTACGCCACCGACTCCCTCGGGGCAGCCGCCTTCCTCGAGGCGTGCGAGCAGGCGCAGGTGCCGGTGCAGACCTTCGTCTCCCGCAGCGACCTGCCGTGCGGCTCGACGGTCGGGCCGACGACGGCCGCGCTCACGGGCGCGACGACGGTCGACTTCGGCGCCCCGATGCTCTCGATGCACAGCGCCAGGGAGCTGTGCGGCGCGCACGACCCCGCGATGTATGCCGCCGCCCTCAGCGCCTTCCTCGCGCCCGCCTGAGGACCACGCCCGCCAGCAGATCAGCCGGCCGACGCCGGGCAGCCGAAGGCCGATTTGATCGGCCTTCGGCCCTCTGGCACTATTGACCAGTTGCCTGTCGCGCGTCGCTGACCCATGTCGGCGTCGCCGCCCCTCGTACGCAGCACCGGACTGGCTCGGGACGATCCCCGAGCGAGGCCCGAGGGAAGCGCAGGCCACCCGGTTCGGCCGGGCACTCCAACGGAATGTGCCACCACGTCGGTGCGCGCCTTCCGCCGCGAAGCGGGCGCGACACGCCCGACCTCGGGGGTCGGAGGCCAAGGGAACCGGCTCGGAAGAGTTCGGCGAGAGAGAGACGTACCTCAGATGGCGGGACAGAAGATCCGCATCCGCTTGAAGTCGTATGACCACGAGGTCATCGACAACTCGGCGCGCAAGATCGTTGACACGGTGACGCGTGCCGGGGCCACCGTGGTGGGCCCGGTCCCGCTCCCGACGGAGAAGAACGTCTTCGTCGTCATCCGGTCGCCGCACAAGTACAAGGACAGCCGCGAGCACTTCGAGATGCGCACGCACAAGCGCCTCATCGACATCATCGACCCGACGCCGAAGGCCGTCGACTCGCTGATGCGTCTCGACCTGCCGGCGGACGTCAACATCGAGATCAAGCTCTGAGGCGGTTGATCATGACTGTTGCCCCCACCATCTCGAACAAGGTCCTCAAGGGCGTGCTCGGGGAGAAGCTCGGCATGACCCAGGTG
Source organism: Intrasporangium sp. (assembly GCF_035688975.1). Classification (GTDB taxonomy): domain Bacteria; phylum Actinomycetota; class Actinomycetes; order Actinomycetales; family Dermatophilaceae; genus CALMNV01. The sequence continues at coordinate 15,821 of NZ_DASSMH010000075.1, forward strand.
TGGGACGCCGACAACCGACTCGTCCCCGTCACGGTCGTGCAGGCCGGTCCGTGCGTCGTGACCCAGGTGCGCGACGTCGAGACCGACGGCTACTCCGCCGTGCAGATCGCCTTCGGCGCCATCGACCCGCGCAAGGTCAACAAGCCGATGACCGGCCACTTCGAGCGGGCCGGCGTCACGCCGCGCCGCCACCTCGTCGAGCTGCGGACGGCCGACGCGGCCGACTACGCGCTCGGCCAGGAGATCACCGCCGAGGTGTTCGAGGCCGGCCAGCGCGTCGACGCGACGGGCACGACCAAGGGCAAGGGCTTCGCCGGCGTCATGAAGCGGCACGGCTTCGCCGGCGTGTCCTCCTCGCACGGCGCCCACAAGAACCACCGCAAGCCGGGGTCCATCGGCGGCTGCTCCACGCCGGGCCGTGTCTTCAAGGGCATGCGCATGGCCGGCCGCATGGGTGGCGTGCGCCAGACGACCCAGAACCTCACGATCCACGCCGTTGACGCCGACAAGGGCCTGCTGCTCATCAAGGGTGCCGTTCCTGGCCCCCGCGGCGGCATCGTCCTGATCCGCACGGCCGCGAAGGGTGCATGAACGACATGGCCACGACTCCGCAGAACCTGCCTGCCGACATCTTCGATGTCCAGACCAACGTCCCCCTGATCCACCAGGTCGTGGTGGCCCAGCTCGCGGCGGCCCGCCAGGGCACCCACGCGACCAAGACGCGCGGCGAGGTCCGCGGCGGCGGGGCCAAGCCCTACCGCCAGAAGGGCACCGGCCGGGCGCGCCAGGGCTCGACCCGGGCGCCCCAGTTCACCGGCGGTGGCACCGTGCACGGCCCGCAGCCGCGCGACTACGCGCAGCGCACCCCCAAGAAGATGAAGGCCGCCGCCCTGCGCGGGGCCCTGTCCGACCGGGCACGCCACGGCCGCATCCACGTCGTCGAGCAGATCGTCACAGGCGAGCTGCCCTCGACGAAGCAGGCGGTGGCGCTCCTTGGGGGCCTCACCGACCGCAAGAACCTGCTCGTCGTCATCGAGCGCGGTGACGACGTGGCGCTGAAGTCGGTCCGCAACATCGACAACGTCCACGTTCTCGTCGCGGACCAGCTCAACACCTACGACGTGCTCTGCGCCGACGACATCGTCTTCACCCAGGCCGCGCTCGACGCCTTCGTCGCGGGCCCGGTCAAGCGTGACAAGGGCGCCGCCACCGACCCGACGGCTGCCGCCAAGGAGGACTCGAAGTGAGCATCCACGCCAAGGACCCCCGCGACATCCTGATCGCGCCGGTCGTCTCCGAGAAGTCGTACGGGCTGCTCGACGAAGGCAAGTACACCTTCATCGTCGACCCCCGCTCCAACAAGACGGAGATCAAGATCGCGATCGAGCAGATCTGGGCCGTCAAGGTCGACTCGGTGCACACGCTGAACCGCCCGGGCAAGACCCGCCGGACCCGCTTCGGCATCGGCAAGCGCAAGGACACCAAGCGTGCGATCGTCACCCTCCGCGAGGGCTCGATCGACATCTTCGGTGCGGGCGCCTGAGATCGACGCAGAGAAACTGAGGCCATAAAGACATGGGTATCCGTAAGTACAAGCCGACCACGCCGGGCCGTCGCGGCTCGTCGGTCGCCGACTTCGTCGAGATCACGCGTTCCACCCCGGAGAAGTCGCTCGTGCGGCCGCTCGCCAAGTCCGGTGGGCGCAACAACGCCGGCCGGATCACGACCCGCCACATCGGCGGCGGCCACAAGCGCGCCTACCGCGTCATCGACTTCCGTCGCCACGACAAGGACGGCGTGCCGGCCAAGGTCGCGCACATCGAGTACGACCCCAACCGCACGGCTCGCATCGCGCTCGTGCAGTACGCAGACGGCGAGAAGCGCTACATCCTCGCGCCCAACCGGCTGCGCCAGGGCGACCCGATCGAGAACGGCCCCGCCGCCGACATCAAGCCGGGCAACGCGCTGCCGTTGCGCAACATCCCCGTCGGCACCGTCGTCCACGCCATCGAGCTCAAGCCGGGGGGTGGCGCGAAGATCGCTCGCTCCGCGGGCGCCCGGGTCCAGCTCGTCGCCAAGGAGGGTCCCCACGCGCAGCTGCGTATGCCGTCGGGCGAGATCCGCAACGTCGACGCGCGCTGCCGCGCGACGGTGGGGGAGGTCGGCAACGCCGAGCAGAGCAACATCAACTGGGGCAAGGCCGGGCGCATGCGCTGGAAGGGCAAGCGCCCCACGGTCCGTGGTGTCGCCATGAACCCGGTCGACCACCCGCACGGTGGTGGTGAGGGGAAGACCTCCGGTGGTCGTCACCCCGTCAGCCCGTGGGGTCAGGCCGAGGGCCGGACCCGCAAGGGACACAAGGAAAGCGACAAGCTCATCGTGCGTCGCCGCCGGACTGGCAAGAAGCGCTGATAAGGAGCCTCAAGGAATGCCTCGTAGCCTGAAGAAGGGCCCCTTCATCGACGACCACCTCCAGAAGAAGGTGGACGCCCAGAACGAAGCGGGCACGAAGAACGTCATCAAGACCTGGTCCCGCCGGTCGGTGATCAGCCCCGACATGCTCGGCCACACCTTCGCCGTGCACGACGGCCGCAAGCACGTCCCGGTGTTCGTCACCGAGTCGATGGTCGGCCACAAGCTGGGCGAGTTCGCGCCGACGCGCACGTTCCGCGGTCACGTGAAGGACGACAAGAAGGGTCGTCGTCGCTGATGGCCACCGCAACCACCTCACCCGCCGGCAAGGAAGACGTCATGGAAGCCAAGGCCTCGGCGCGGCACGTCCGCGTCAGCCCCCAGAAGGCCCGCCGGGTCGTGGACCTCATCCGCGGCAAGGCCGCCACCGACGCCGTCACGGTCCTGCGCTTCGCGCCCCAGGCTGCGTCGGAGCCGGTCAAGAAGGTCGTCGAGAGCGCCATCGCCAACGCGCGTGTCAAGGCCGACCGCGAGTCGGCCGCGTTCGACGAGCGCGAGCTCGTCATCACCGCCGCGTTCGTCGACGAGGGCCCGACCATGAAGCGGTTCCGCCCGCGGGCCCAGGGCCGCGCCGGCCGGATCAACAAGCGCACGAGCCACATCACGGTCGTCGTGTCCCAGCTCGACAACCCCCGCACGTCCAACCGAAAGGGAGGTCGCTGACCATGGGCCAGAAGGTCAACCCCACCGGCTTCCGTCTCGGCATCACCACGGACCACAAGAGCCGCTGGTTCGCCGACTCCACCAAGACGGGTCAGCGGTATCGCGACTACGTCAAGGAGGACGTCGCGATCCGGCGCCTCATGGAGAAGGGGATGGAGCGCGCCGGCATCGCCAAGGTCGAGATCGAGCGCACCCGTGACCGCGTCCGCGTCGACATCCACACGGCACGGCCGGGCATCGTCATCGGGCGCCGCGGCGCCGAGGCCGACCGCATCCGCGGCGAGCTGGAGAAGCTGACCGGCAAGCAGGTCCAGCTCAACATCCTCGAGGTCAAGAATCCCGAGATCGACTCGCAGCTCGTGGCCCAGGGCATCGCCGAGCAGCTCTCGGCCCGCGTGTCCTTCCGTCGCGCGATGCGTAAGGGCATGCAGTCGGCCACCCGCGCCGGAGCCAAGGGCATCCGGGTGCAGGTCTCGGGTCGCCTCAACGGCGCCGAGATGAGCCGCACCGAGTTCTACCGGGAGGGTCGGGTGCCCCTGCACACGTTGCGGGCGCAGATCGACTACGGCTTCTACGAGGCCCGCACGACGTTCGGGCGCATCGGCGTCAAGGTGTGGATCTACAAGGGCGACGTCACCGCCAAGGAGCTCGCCGCCCAGCAGGCCGCCGCCCCGCGGCCGTCCCGTGGACCGCGCCGCGACGGCGGTGACCGGCCGGGCCGCGCCCGCCGCGGTGACCGCCCCGACCTCGGCAGCGCCTCGGCAGCGGCCGGCACCGAGACTGCGGGGACGTCCGCTGTGACGTCCACTGTGACCGGTGCAGCGGCTGCCGAGGCTCCCGCGTCCGCCGCTACCCAGAATGAGCAGGCCTGACCATGTTGATTCCCCGTCGAGTCAAGCACCGCAAGCAGCACCACCCCGACCGTCACGGACCGGCCAAGGGCGGCACCAGGATCTCCTTCGGTGAGTACGGCATCCAGGCCCTGGAGCCGGCCTACATCACCAACCGGCAGATCGAGTCCGCCCGTATCGCGATGACCCGCTACATCAAGCGTGGCGGCAAGGTGTGGATCAACATCTACCCAGACCGTCCGCTCACCAAGAAGCCGGCCGAGACCCGCATGGGCTCCGGCAAGGGCTCCCCGGAGTGGTGGATCGCCAACGTCAAGCCGGGCCGCGTCATGTTCGAGCTGTCGGGCGTGAGCGAGTCGGTGGCCCGCGAGGCGATGCGCCTTGCCATGCACAAGCTCCCGATGAAGTGCCGCTTCATCCAGCGTGAGGGTGGTGACATCTGATGGCAGTCGGAACCAAGGACCTGGCGCCCGAGCAGCTGCGTGGTCTGGACGACGCGAGGCTCGCCGACGAGCTGAAGAAGGCCAAGGAGGAGCTGTTCAACCTGCGCTTCCAGTCGGCCACCGGCCAGCTGGACAACCATGGCCGGCTCCGGGCGGTCAAGAAGGACATCGCGCGGATCTACACCGAGATGCGTGAGCGCGAGCTCGGCATCGGGTCCGCGCCGGCCCAGCCCGCGGGCGAGGCGGCCGCCGCCGCGACCGGCGAGGGCGCGAAGGCGCAGGAGGAGCAGGTATGAGCGAGCAGGAGAACGTCAGCGTGACCGAAGGCACCCCAGGCGCCGCCCCCGCTGCGGCGCCCGGGCAGACCGAGCGCCGCTACCGCAAGTCCCGTCAGGGCTACGTGGTGAGCGACAAGATGGACAAGACCGTCGTGGTCGAGGTCGAGGACCGCGTCAAGCACGCCCTCTACGGCAAGGTCATCCGCCACACGAGCAAGGTCAAGGCGCACGACGAGAACAACGAGGCCGGCATCGGCGACCGCGTGCTCATCATGGAGACGCGGCCGCTCTCCGCGACCAAGCACTGGCGCCTCGTCGAGATCCTCGAGAAGGCCAAGTAGCACATGGGGGTTCGGCCCTGGCGGCCCTGCCCCCCCGTGCACCCCGAACTACCCGCGTGGCCGGAATGCCGGACCAGTGGCATTGCGTATGCCGCTGGCATGGCTCGCGGAGACCACATCCCCATCCAGTTCGGCAAGGCTTACGAGCAAGGAGATCGCGCTGAACGCGAATTCTTTGCTCGTGAGAACCGGCACGACGACAGGAGTTAGACAGTGATCCAGCAGGAGTCGCGACTGCGCGTCGCCGACAACACCGGTGCCAAGGAGCTCCTTTGCATCCGGGTTCTCGGCGGGTCGGGCCGTCGGTACGCCGGCATCGGCGACACGATCGTCGCCACCGTCAAGGACGCCATCCCTGGCGGCAACGTCAAGAAGGGCGACGTCGTCAAGGCGGTCATCGTCCGCACGGTCAAGGAGCGTCGCCGCGTCGACGGTTCCTACATCAAGTTCGACGAGAACGCCGCGGTCATCCTCAAGGGTGACGGCGACCCGCGAGGTACCCGAATCTTCGGCCCGGTGGGCCGGGAGCTGCGCGAGAAGAAGTTCATGAAGATCATCTCGCTGGCGCCGGAGGTGCTGTGAGCATGGCCAAGAGCACCGGAAAGACACCCGTGAAGATGAAGATCAAGAAGGGTGACCTCGTCCAGGTCATCTCCGGCCGCAGCCAGAAGAACGGCGGCGACCGGGGCAAGCAGGGCAAGGTCATCGCGGTCTACCCGGAGACCCAGCGGGTGCTGGTCGAGGGCATCAACCGCGTCACCAAGCACGTCAAGGCCGGCGCCACGGCCCGCGGCACGCGCACCGGCGGCCTGACCCACACCGAGGCGGCGATCCACGTGAGCAACGTGGCCGTCGTCGACCCGGAGTCGAAGAAGCCCACCCGCGTCAGGACGCGGGTCGAGACCGTCGAGCGGAACGGGCGCCAGAAGGCGACCCGCGTGCGCGTCGCGGTCGCATCGGACAAGGACCTCTGAGCATGACCGAAACGATCACCCAGCCCGGCACGCGGACCAAGCCGCGTCTGAAGCAGCGCTACCAGGACGAGATCAAGGCCGCGCTGCAGCAGCAGTTCGGCCACGCCAACGTCATGCAGGTGCCCGGCGTCGTCAAGGTCGTCGTCAACATGGGTGTCGGTGACGCCGCCAAGGACAGCAAGCTCATCGAGGGCGCCGTGCGCGACCTCACGGCCATCACCGGCCAGAAGCCGGTGGTGACCCGGGCGCGCAAGTCCATCGCCCAGTTCAAGCTCCGCGAGGGTATGCCGATCGGCGCGCACACGACGCTGCGCGGCGACCGCATGTGGGAGTTCCTCGACCGTCTCGTGACGATCGCGCTCCCGCGCATCCGCGACTTCCGCGGCCTGTCGCCCAAGCAGTTCGACGGGCGTGGCAACTACACGTTCGGCCTGAACGAGCAGTCGATGTTCCATGAGATCGACCAGGACAAGATCGACCGCGTCCGCGGCATGGACATCACCGTGGTCACCACGGCCACCACCGATGACGAGGGTCGCGCGCTGCTGCGGGCGCTCGGCTTCCCCTTCAAGGAGAACTGACCATGGCGAAGACCGCGCTGATCAACAAGGCGAACCGGAAGCCGAAGTTCCAGGTGCGCGCCTACACCCGCTGCCAGAAGTGCGGCCGCCCGCACTCGGTGTACCGCAAGTTCGGCCTCTGCCGGATCTGCCTTCGCGAGATGGCACACGCCGGCGAGCTGCCGGGCGTGACCAAGAGCTCCTGGTAAGCACCACCTTTTCCACCTTCGACAACACCTCGACAACACCTCGGCACCGTAGGTCGGCCACAGCGGCATACCGCCACCCGGCGGGTGCCGGGTCGAAACCCCGGTGAGGAAGGGCAGAAGCCCACATGACCATGACTGACCCGATCGCGGACATGCTGACCCGCGTCCGGAACGCCAACTCGGCGCACCACGACGTCGTCTCCATGCCGTACTCGAAGCTCAAGAAGAACATCGCCGAGATCCTCCAGGCCGAGGGCTACATCGCCTCGTGGCGGGTCGAGGAGGCCACGGTCGGTCAGACGCTGACCATCGACCTCAAGTACGGCCCCAACCGGGAGCGCTCCATCGCCGGTGTGCGCCGGGTGAGCAAGCCGGGCCTGCGCGTCTACGCCAAGTCCACCAACCTGCCCAGGGTGCTCGGTGGCCTCGGCGTGGCGATCCTCTCGACGTCGTCCGGGCTGCTGACGGACCGTCAGGCACACGAGAAGGGCGTGGGTGGGGAAGTCCTCGCCTACGTCTGGTAAGGAGACCTTCGACATGTCGCGAATCGGACGACTTCCCGTCTCCATCCCGTCGGGCGTGGACATCACGGTCGACGGCCGGGACGTCGCGGTGAAGGGCCCCAAGGGCCAGCTCACCCTGACCGTCCCGGAGCCGATCACCCTCGAGAAGGGCGACGACGCCGTGCAGGTGCAGCGTCCTGACGACGAGCGAGCCTCGCGGTCGCTGCACGGGCTGACCCGCTCGCTCCTGCACAACATGGTCCTCGGGGTCACCGAGGGCTACGAGAAGAAGATGGAGATCTACGGCACGGGCTACCGCGTCGTGGCGAAGGGCTCGGACCTCGAGTTCTCGCTCGGGTACTCCCACCCGATCCTCATTCGGCCCCCAGAGGGCATCTCGTTCGCCGTCGAGGCGCCGACCCGCTTCTCGGTGCAGGGCATCGACAAGCAGCTCGTCGGCGAGGTCGCGGCCAACATCCGCAAGCTGCGCAAGCCCGACCCGTACAAGGGCAAGGGAGTTCGGTATGCCGGCGAGCAGATCCGTCGCAAGGTTGGAAAGGCCGGTAAGTAACCCATGGCTATGATCATCAAGCGCGGCAAGAGCAAGGCCGCCGCCCGGATCCGCCGCCAGGTGCGCGGTCGCAAGAAGATCGCCGGCACGACGGCCCGCCCCCGTCTCGTGGTCTCGCGCTCCACGCGGCACCTGTTCGTCCAGGTCGTCGACGACACGGTCGGCAAGACGGTCGCGTCGGCGTCCACGATGGAGGCCGACCTGCGCGCCTTCGACGGTGACAAGACGGCCAAGGCCAAGCGGGTCGGCGAGCTGGTGGCCGCCCGCGCCAAGGACGCCGGCGTCGAGGCGGTCGTGTTCGACCGCGGCGGCAACAAGTACCACGGTCGCGTCGCGGCCATCGCCGAGGGCGCGCGTGAAGGTGGGCTGTCCCTGTGACGAACATCGAGACCGCAACCGCGTCGTTTTCGAAGATGTCGTTTTCTGAGATGAGGAACATCTGATGCCCGGACAGCAGCGTCGAGGCACCGGCACCGGAACGGGTCCCGCCACCGAGCGCGGGGACCGGGGCGACCGCCGTGGCGGCCGTGACAACCGGGACGGCCGGGACGCCGAGAAGAGCCAGTACGTCGAGCGGGTCGTGACGATCAACCGCGTCGCCAAGGTCGTCAAGGGTGGACGTCGCTTCAGCTTCACCGCCCTCGTCGTCGTCGGTGACGGCGACGGCACGGTCGGCGTCGGCTACGGCAAGGCCAAGGAGGTGCCCGCGGCGATCGCCAAGGGCGTCGAGGAGGCGAAGAAGAGCTTCTTCAAGGTGCCCCGCATCCAGGGCACCATCCCGCACCCCGTCCAGGGTGAGGCCGCCGCCGGCGTCGTCCTGCTCCGCCCCGCCTCGCCCGGTACCGGTGTCATCGCCGGGGGCCCGGTCCGCGCGGTCCTGGAGTGCGCGGGCATCCACGACGTCCTGTCCAAGTCGCTCGGCTCGGACAACGCCATCAACATCGTGCACGCCACGGCCCAGGCGCTTCGCGACCTGGAGCAGCCGGAAGCCGTCGCGGCCCGCCGCGGCAAGTCGCTCGAGGACGTGGCCCCGGCCGCGATGCTCCGGGCCCGCGCCGCCGGTATCGCCGAGGCCCGCGCGGCCGAGAAGGCGGGTGCGTGATGGCCCGTCTCAAGGTGACCCAGACCCGTTCCGAGATCGGTGGCAAGCAGAACCAGCGCGACACGCTGCGCAGCCTCGGTCTGAAGCGCATTGGCGACGTCGTCGTCAAGGAGGACCGTCCCGAGATCCGCGGGATGGTCAAGACGGTGACCCACCTCGTCACCGTCGAGGAGGTGGACTGATCATGACCGACACCAACGCAGAGTCGACCAAGGGCACCGAGGGCTCCGCGCTCAAGGTGCACCACCTGCGGCCGGCACCCGGCGCCAAGACCCCCAAGACCCGCGTGGGTCGCGGTGAGGGCTCCAAGGGCAAGACGGCCGGCCGTGGCACCAAGGGGACGAAGTCCCGCTACCAGGTGTCGGAGCGGTTCGAAGGTGGCGCGATGCCGATGCACATGCGTCTGCCCAAGCTGCGCGGCTTCAAGAACCCGTTCCGCACCGAGTACCAGGTCGTGAACCTCGACCGCCTGCAGGTCCTCTTTCCCGAGGGTGGTGCGGTCTCCGTCGAGGCCCTCGTGGCCAGTGGCGCGGTCCGCCGGGGCCATCCCGTCAAGGTGCTCGGCACCGGGGAGATCTCCGTGCCGGTGCAGGTCGAGGCGCACAAGTTCTCGGCCTCGGCCAAGGAGAAGATCGAGGCCGCCGGCGGTTCCGTCACGGCGCTCGCCGCAGGCGAGTGACCCGACCGGAGCCTCGGTGACGAAGCGCCCCGGGCGCCCGTCCGCTCGACCGACCCAGGTCGGTCGTCGCGGTCGGGTGCCCGGGGCGCCTCACGTCGTGCGTTAACCTTCAGCGGATCGCAGAACAAGGCCACGCCGTCCGCGTGGCGCTCAGGAGGACCCAGTGCTCGCCGCTTTCGCCCGCGCGTTCCGAACCCCGGACCTGCGCAAGAAGCTGCTCTTCACGCTCGGCATCGTGGCCCTCTTCCGGCTCGGCTCGCACGTGCCGACGCCAGGCATCAGCTACAACCTCGTCCAGAACTGCCTCGCGCAGAGCAAGGCGACCGGTGGCAGCGACCAGAGCGGCTTCCTCAACCTCGCCAACCTCTTCAGCGGCGGCGCGCTGCTGCAGCTGTCGGTGTTCGCGCTCGGAATCATGCCCTACATCACGGCGAGCATCATCGTGCAGCTGCTCACCGTCGTCATCCCGCGCTTCGAGGCCCTCAAGGAGGAGGGCCAGGCCGGCCAGTCGAAGCTCACGCAGTACTCCCGCTACCTGACGATCGGGCTGGCGGTCCTGCAGTCCGCGACCCTCGTGACCTTCGCGCGCAACCCGTCCAGCCTCTTCGGCGGCGGGTGCGACCGGATCCTCACGGACACCTCCACCGTGACGATCCTCATCATGGTGCTCACCATGACGGCCGGCACCGGCCTGATCATGTGGTTCGGCGAGCTCATCACCGACCGGGGCGTCGGCAACGGGATGTCGCTGCTCATCTTCACCTCGATCGCCGCGGGCTTCCCCGGGTCCCTGTGGTCGATCAAGGAGAACAAGGGCTGGGGAACCTTCCTCGGCATCCTCATCATGGGCATCTTCGTCATCGCCGCGGTCGTCTTCGTCGAGCAGTCGCAGCGGCGCATCCCGGTGCAGTACGCCAAGCGCATGGTCGGTCGCAGGATGTACGGCGGCACGTCGACCTACATCCCGCTCAAGGTCAACATGGCCGGCGTCATCCCGGTCATCTTCGCGTCGTCGCTGCTCGCCCTGCCGGGCCTCGTGGCGCAGTTCAACACGCGGGCCGACGGCAACAACGCGGCCTGGGTGCAGTGGGTGCAGGACAACCTGGTCAAGGGCGACCACCCGGTCTACATGGTCACGTACGTCGTCCTGATCCTCTTCTTCACCTTCTTCTACGTCTCGATCACCTTCAACCCCATCGAGGTGGCCGACAACATGAAGAAGTACGGCGGCTTCATCCCGGGTATCCGGGCCGGGCGACCCACGGCCGAGTACCTCAACTACGTCCTGACCCGGATCACCGTCCCGGGCGCCATCTACCTGGCGCTCATCTCCCTGATCCCGCTCATCGCGCTCGTCCTCGTCGGCGCCAACCAGAACTTCCCGTTCGGCGGCACGTCGATCCTCATCGTGGTCGGGGTCGGCCTCGAGACGGTCAAGCAGATCGAGGCCCAGCTCCAGCAGCGCCATTACGAAGGGTTCCTCCGTTGACGTCACGCCACGCAGTCACTCGCCGCGCTCCGGACTTCGTGGAGGACGCGACATGCGCCTGATCATCCTCGGCCCCCCCGGCGCGGGTAAGGGCACCCAGGCGGCCCGCATCTGCCAGCGCCTCGGCATCCCGGCCATCTCCACCGGCGACATCTTCCGCGCCAACATCAAGAACCGCACCGGGCTCGGCCAGCAGGTCGAGGCCATCCTCGCCACCGGCGGCTACGTGCCCGACGAGGTCACCAACGCCATCGTCGATGACCGGCTCACATGGCCCGACGCCCGGGACGGCTTCCTCCTCGACGGCTACCCGCGCACGGCCGGGCAGGTCGCGGCCCTCGACGAGATGCTCGCGGCCCGGGGCGAGCGCCTCGACGCCGTCCTCGAGCTCACCGTCGACGAGGACGCCGTCGTGGCGCGGCTGCTGCGCCGTGCCGAGATGGAGGGTCGCATCGACGACACCGAGGTCGTCATCCGCGAGCGCCTGGCCATCTACCGTCGAGAGACCGCGCCCCTGGCCGAGCACTATGCCGCCGCGGGCCTCCTCGTGCAGGTGGACGGCATGGGCGAGGTCGACGAGGTCACCGAGCGCATCCTCACCGCGCTGCGCGTCGGGCAGTCCTGAGCCGGCGCCGCGCCGTGTTCGGACGCCGAAGGCTCCCCGGCCGCACCGACGAGCAGCTCCTCCTCATGCGTGAGGCGGGGCTGCTCGTCGCTCGCACCCTGGACCTGCTGAGCACCGAGATCCGCCCGGGCGTGACGACGCTCGACCTCGACCGGGTGGCGGAGGACTTCATCCGCAGCCATGGCGGCATACCCAACTTCCAGCTCGTGCCCGGCTATGCGCACACGCTGTGCACGAGCGTCAACGAGGAGGTCGTGCACGGCATACCGGGCGGGCGCGTCCTGCGGGACGGTGACCTGCTCTCCATCGACTGCGGCGCCGAGGTGCGGGGCTGGAACGGCGACGCCGCGTTCTCCGTCGTCGTCGGGGGCCCCGACGTGGCGCGTCCCGAGGACCGCGACCTCATCGCGGCGACCGAGGCGAGCCTGTGGGCCGGCATGGCGGCGATGCGGGTCGGCGGCCGGCTGTATGCCGTCGGCGACGCTGTGGAGGCCAGCATCAGCGCCGCCGCGGCCCGTGACGGGCGCGAGTACGGCATCGTCGAGGACTACGTCGGCCACGGCATCGGCCCGAAGATGCACTTGGACCCGCAGATCCCCAACTATGCCGTCCGTGACGCAGGCCCCAAGCTCGTCGACGGCTTCACCGGGGCCATCGAGCCCATGATCACCCTCGGCTCCACGGAAACCCGGGTCCTCGACGACGACTGGACCGTTGTGACGTCCGACGGGTCGCGGGCCTGCCACTTCGAGCACACCGTCGCTGTGCGAGCCTCGGGTCTGTGGGTGCTCACCGCGCTCGACGGCGGCGAGGCGCTGCTCGAGGCTGCAGGCGCGGCCTACGCCCCGATCGCGGCCTGAGCCGGCTCCCCTGGGCGCCGCCCCCCTCAAGTCGAGTGGCCACTTCCGCGCGGGCCGGGGTGGCCTCCGGTGGTCGAGTGGCCACTTTCGCGCGGGTGCGGGTGCCCTCCGGTGGTCGAGTGGCCAGTTCCGCGCGGGCGGCGGTGTACCGAAGTGGCCACTCGACGGGGTGGGCGCCGCGGTGCTGCCGGGCGCCGTACGCTTCCCACCATGATCCTTCCTTCGAGCGCGCCAAGCGCCCAGGGCGTCGACGCCGCCGGCATCATCGGCTTCCTCGACGCGGCCCGTGACCGCGGCCTTGGCCTCCACGGGCTCGCCATCGCCAGGCACGGCCACATGGTGGTGCAGGGGCACTGGGAGCCCTACAGCCCGGACCGGCTGTCGCTCGTCTACTCCCTCAGCAAGAGCCTCACGGCCACAGCCGTCGGGTTCCTCGTCCAGGAGGGCCGGCTCCGGCTCGACGCCCCCATCCTCGACCACCTGCCCGTGCGCGACCGCGCGTCCGTCGATGAGCGGTGGCAGCGCGTCGAGGTGCGCCACTGCCTCAGCATGACCGTCGGCCACGACGTCGACGCGTGGCCTGCGGTAGCAAAGGCGGCAGCGGCTTCCGAGGCGTCCACCGACTGGGTGGACCTCGTGCTGCGGATGCCGCCGGAGCACGAGCCGGGCACAGTGTTCACCTACAACCAGGTGGCAACCTTCCTGCTGTCCGCGGCGGTCACCCACGTCACGGGGGAGCGGGTCGTGGACGTGCTGCGGCCGCGCCTGTTCGACGTCCTCGGCATCGGCGAGGTCCTGTGGCACACGGACCCGTCAGGACGCGACCTGGGCTTCAGCGGTGCGCACCTGCGGCTCGACGACATCCTCGCGTTCGCCCAGTTCTACCTCGACCGAGGCGTCTGGCAGGGCCGGAGGGTCCTCGAGGACGCGTGGTTCGAGGAGGCGACGCGAGCGTTCGGCCCGCCTAACCGCGACCCCGAGCCGAAGCCGGACTGGCACTGCGGTTACGGCTACTCGTTCTGGATCGCCAGGCACGGCTACCGCGGCGACGGCGCTTTCGGCCAGTTCGCCATCGTGCTGCCCGAGCAGGACGCCGTCGTCGCCATCACCGGCGAGGAGACGGACATGCAGGCGGTCCTCGACGCCGTGTGGGCGCACCTGCTGCCCGCCCTGGGCGGTCCGGCCGGCCCCGTCACCCCGGCGGTGGCGGCCGCCGACGCCGACCTGCAGTCGCGGCTCGACGCCCTGGCGATGCCGCCCGTGCCGAGCGCCGTCGCCGGTCCCGACCGGTTCCGTTTCGCCCGGGCCGCCGCGTCCGACCTTGCTCCTTCGTATGCCGCCGTCGCCGTCGCGCGCGCCGCCACCGGTTGGCAGCTGACGCTCGAGACGGCCGGGGAGGAGCTCGTCATCCTCGCCGGTGACGGCACGTGGCACGAGTCGGTCGTGCGAGGCCCCGGTGGGCTGCTGCCGGTGGTCGCCTCCGCCGGCTGGGTGGATCACGACTGCTTCCGCGGCGAGGTCCTGCTCATCGAGACGCCGCACCGGGTGCTCGTCGACGGCAGCCGGGCCACGGGGGAGGCGCGGCTCTCATGGCGGGAGCCGTCGCTCATGGGCGACGACCTGTTCGACCTCGCGGTGCGGCGACCGGCGACCGAGACGACGACCGGCACGGCGGCGGGCCACCTCCCGGCGTGACCGCGGCGGTCGGCGGCCCGAGGTTCAGCGCCCCAGCGTGCCGGCCGCGCCCCCGACGTCGACGATGAGGCGCTCGGCCACGACCCGGGCGTTGGCCTGCAGCCCCTCGAGCGGCATACGGGGGAGGTTCTTCTCCCAGTCGAGCAGGGGCGAGCCGCGCAGCTGCAGCGCGCGGGCCGGGCGGCCGAGGAACCCCAGGTGCAGGTGCGCGCCGCCGTCGCCGAACTTGGTGACCTGAGCGCGCCCCACGCTGGGGACGTGCTCGACCGCGTCCGCGACCGCGGCGACGAGCTGGCCCATCTCGGCGGCGAGCTCGCGCGGCAGCGTCGGCAGGTCGTGGTGCTCCATCGGGCTCAGGGTCAGCCCGAGGGGCAGGCCCGTGTCGGGGGTCAGCTCCAGCCGCCACCGCGCGTTGCTCCACACGAGCGTGCCGTCGTCGGCCAGGGCGGGCCCGGCGCACCAGCAGTCCTCCCGACGCTCGCCCCGCCGCGGCGGCTCCTCGTCGGCGAGCGGCGCCAGCGGCTTGAGACGCAGCCCGTCCACCTCGTAGGGGAAGACCTCCCACCCCGGCATCTCAGTCACCGCGACCGGCAGCCGACCGGACCCGTCAGCCGCGGCCAGCACGCGGGCCCAGTAGTCCTCGATGCTCTCCGGCGGCGTCACGGTCTCAGTATGCCGCCGCCGTGTGGCGATGCTCGGGCCAAGCCGGCCCTGCCGAGCATCGCCGTGTGGCGATGCTTGGGCCAAGCCGGCCCTGCCGAGCATCCCGCGGTCGGGGCGATTTCGGGTTGGGCGACCCCGTAGCGTAGTCTTGTCCTTTGGGTGTCGCGTGTCCCGGCGCCCGCTTCATCATGCCGTGCGCGAGCGCGGCACCGGGCACATTTCAAGGCCGCCCCATTCCGGGTCGGCCGCCGCATGGATCGACGGAGGATATGGCCAAGAAGGACGGTGTCATCGAGATCGAGGGCACGATCGTCGAGGCTCTCCCGAACGCGATGTTTCGGGTTGAGCTCTCCAACGGTCACAAGGTTCTCGCGCACATCTCGGGCAAGATGCGCCAGCACTACATCCGGATCCTCCCCGAGGACCGGGTCGTCGTGGAGCTCTCGCCCTATGACCTGACCCGCGGTCGGATCGTCTTCCGCTACCGCTGAGCGGACGGGGCGCGTCCCCGCCCGCGAGGCACCAACACCCGACTCCACCCGCACCTGGGATGGCGGGCCCGCCGTGGGCCCGGCGTGGCAGGGCACGATCTGAAGAGACAGCAGGCAGATGAAGGTTCAGCCGAGCGTCAAGAAGATCTGCGACAAGTGCAAGGTGATCCGGCGCAACGGCCGGGTCATGGTGATCTGCGAGAACCTGCGCCACAAGCAGCGCCAGGGCTGAGCAGCCGCACCACCGGCACTGTCGAGGGCTTCGACAGCACGCACCAAGAGAAGATCGCACCAAGAGAATCGCAGCACCCGGCCCCTGAAGACCGGCTCGTCGAGCCGGCGCAGGACGTCACCCCCGGTCGCGGAGGCCGGGGACCGGAGTCCGTCCTTCTGCGTGACGGACACACACCGGATCGGTGACTGCACCAGACCTCCGTGACGACAGAAACCAGGAGCACCCCCAACATGGCTCGTCTTGTTGGCGTCGACCTTCCGCGCGAGAAGCGCGTCGAGGTCGCTCTGACCTACATCTTCGGTGTGGGTCGCACCCGTTCCAAGGAGGCGCTGGTCGCGACCGGCGTCGACCCCAACATCCGCGTCAAGGATCTCGGCGACGCCGACCTCGTCGCGCTTCGCGACTTCCTCGAGGGCAACTTCAAGCTCGAGGGTGACCTGCGCCGAGAGGTGCAGGCCGACATCCGCCGCAAGGTGGAGATCGGCTCCTACGAGGGCCTGCGTCACCGTCGCGGCCTGCCCGTCCACGGGCAGCGCACGAAGACGAACGCTCGCACCCGCAAGGGCCCGAAGCGCACCGTGGCCGGCAAGAAGAAGGCCAAGTGACCAGTCGCTTCGGCGACCTCCCGGGCTGACCCCGGCCCCCCGTATTTCTTTGACGTAGGAGAGACATGCCTCCCAAGGCTCGCGCGACGAAGGTTCGTCGCAAGGAGAAGAAGAACGTCGCCCACGGGCACGCTCACATCAAGAGCACGTTCAACAACACGATCATCTCGATCACCGACCCCACGGGTGCCGTGATCGCCTGGGCCTCGTCGGGCCAGGTCGGCTTCAAGGGGTCGCGCAAGTCCACCCCCTTCGCCGCCCAGATGGCTGCCGAGGCCGCGGCCCGGCGTGCCATGGAGCACGGCATGCGCAAGGTCGACGTGTTCGTCAAGGGTCCCGGCTCCGGCCGCGAGACCGCGATCCGCTCGCTGACCGCCGCCGGCCTCGAGGTCGGCTCGATCAGCGACGTGACCCCCACGCCGCACAACGGCGTCCGCCCGCCCAAGCGCCGTCGCGTCTGATCCGGCCGAGACCTCAGAGAAGGCAGAGATAGCTCATGGCTCGTTACACCGGCCCGATCACGAAGAAGTCCCGTCGCCTCAAGGTCGACCTCGTCGGCGGCGACAAGAACTTCGAGCTCCGTCCCTTCCCGCCCGGCCAGCACGGCCGTCGCCGGATCCAGGAGAAGGAGTACCTCACCCAGCTGCAGGAGAAGCAGAAGGCCCGCTTCACCTACGGCGTCATGGAGAAGCAGTTCTTCCGCTACTACCAGGAGGCCGCCAAGCGTCCCGGCAAGACCGGTGAGAACCTGCTGACCATCCTCGAGTCACGCCTCGACAACGTCGTCTACCGCGCGGGCCTCGCCCGCACGCGGCGCCACGCGCGTCAGCTCGTCACCCACGGCCACTTCGAGGTCAACGGCAAGCGCGTGGACGTCCCGTCCTACCGGGTCGAGCAGTACGACATCGTCACGGTGCGCCGGCAGTCCGTCGAGACGTTCCCGTTCGAGCTCGCTCGGCAGACCTTCGGCGAGCGCCCGGTCCCGGCCTGGATGCAGGTCGTGCCCGGCTCGCTGCAGATCCTGATCCACCAGCTCCCGGTGCGCGCGCAGATCGACTCGCAGCTCACCGAGCAGCTCATCGTCGAGCTCTACTCCAAGAACTGACGCAAGGCGGCGTATGCCGCTGGGCCAGCCCAGCGGCATACGCCCTCCTTGTGCGTGGGGTCGCGCTCGCAGACAGAGCCGAGCCGGCCCGCCCGGATCACGACCGGGCAGTTTCACGAGGCGTCAAATAGCGGTCGCCCGTGGGAAGGAAGTCACCAGTGCTCATCGCACAGCGCCCCCAGCTCTCCGAGGAAGCCGTCGCGGACAACCGCTCACGCTTCACCATCGAGCCACTCGAGCCCGGCTTCGGCTACACGCTCGGCAACAGCCTCCGCCGCACCCTGCTCTCCAGCATCCCCGGTGCGGCGGTCACGAGCATCCGCATCGACGGCGTGCTGCACGAGTTCTCGACCGTGCCCGGGGTGAAGGAGGACGTCACCGAGATGATCCTCAACATCAAGGGCCTCGTCGTCTCCTCCGAGCACGACGAGCCGGTCGTCATGTACCTGCGCAAGCAGGGTCCCGGCGCCGTCACCGCCGGTGACATCACGCCGCCCGCGGGCGTCGAGGTGCACAACCCCGACCTGCACCTCGCGACGCTCAACGACAAGGGCAAGCTCGAGATGGAGCTGACCGTCGAGCGTGGCCGTGGCTACGTCTCCGCGCAGCAGAACAAGTCCGGTGACCAGGAGATCGGCCGCATCCCGGTCGACTCGATCTACTCGCCGGTCCTTGCCGTGACGTACAAGGTGGAAGCGACCCGTGTCGAGCAGCGCACGGACTTCGACCGCCTCATCGTCGACGTCGAGACCAAGAACTCGATGCCGCCGCGCGACGCGATGGCGTCCGCGGGCAAGACCCTCGTCGAGCTCTTCGGCCTGGCCCGGGAGCTCAATGTCGAGGCCGAGGGCATCGACATGGGCCCGTCGCCGACCGACGCCGCCCTCGCCGCGGACCTCGCGCTGCCGATCGAGGACCTCGACCTCACGGTGCGGTCCTACAACTGCCTGAAGCGCGAGGGTATCCACACCGTGGGTGAGCTCGTCGGGCGCAGCGAGGCCGACCTGCTCGACATCCGCAACTTCGGCGCCAAGTCGATCGACGAGGTCAAGGCCAAGCTCGTCGGCATGGGCCTCGCCCTCAAGGACAGCCCGCCCGGGTTCGACCCGTCCGCCATCGTGGACAACTACGCCGACGACTACGACGAGGCGGACGACGAGTCCTACGTCGAGGACGAGCAGCTCTGACCAACCGCCCGTGACCGAGCCGCCTCCCACGAGAGACGCAGCGGACCGGTCGGATCATCTAGGAGACAACAATGCCCACCCCCACCAAGGGCCCCCGCGTCGGTGGCGGCCCAGCGCACGAGCGGCTGATCCTCAGCAACCTCGCGACCTCGCTCTTCGAGCACGACCGGATCACGACGACGGAGGCCAAGGCCAAGCGGCTGCGACCGCTCGCGGAGCGACTCATCACGTTTGCCAAGCGCGGCGACCTGCACTCGCGCCGGCGGGTGCTCACGGTCGTGCGCGACAAGGGCGTGGTGCACCGCCTGTTCGCCGAGATCGCCCCTGACATGGCGGCTCGCGCGGGCGGCTACACCCGCATCACGAAGATCGGCCCGCGCAAGGGCGACAACGCCCCGATGGTCGTCATCGAGCTCGTGCGCGAGCCGCTGTCGGCCAAGCAGGCGACGGTCAAGGAGGCCGAGGCCGCGGCGAGGCGTGCTGCCCGCGACACCGCCGCTGCCCCCGCCGCCGCCGTCGTCGACGAGGCTCCCGTGGTCGAGGCCCCGGCCGGCGCCGAGGTCGCGGACGTCGAGGTCGCCGAGCCCGACACGAAGGCCTGACCACCCCCAGTTATCTGCGGGGTGGGACATCGCCATAACGGCACCGGGGCCCCCAGTTATCTGCGGGGTGGGATATCGCCATAGCGATACGTAGCCCCGCAGATATCTGGGTGGGGGGTCACCAGAAGTTGGCCACGTCGACGACGAGACGCTGGCCGCCGTCGGTGTTGGTCAGGGTGAAGACCCGCATCGGCAGCCGAGCCCGCACGCCGAGCCCGAAGTCGGTGAAGCCCTCGAAGCTGGCGACGTACTTCAGCTGCCGGAACGTCTGCCACCCGGTGTAGTTGATGACGCCCGAGGAGGGCACGGTCCGCATCGCCGGCGCGTGGAGGGTGATCTGGATCTTGGCCCCGCCCACCAGCGGCACGGGCATCCCGCTGGGGCCGGCGACCTCGGTGACGTAGCGGACGTTGTAGCCGACCCTGCCGCTACCCCGGCCGAGGTCGAAGACGACCCGGTCGAAGCAGGCGTGCATGCCGGAGCGGACGCCGAGGACGGGCGCGGTGGTCATGGAGGCGGACTGCTTGGGGAGCGAGCCCCAGAAGATGCCGCAGTACGGCGTACTCGACGCCGACGCGGTCGGGGCTGCCGTGGCGGACGCCGTGGTGGCCGCCGCCCCCACCGGGGCGACGAGGGAGGCGAGGGCGGCCGCGACGGCCAGCCGGCGCCTGGAGATGGTGAGCATGGCGGGTTCTCCCTTCTGACGAGGCCGCTCGGCCGGTTGCCGACGGTCCCTGCTGAAATGACGCCCAGGGGCGAGCCGGGGTTGACAGGCCAGGAGCGCTAGGCTCGCCGGCCATGACGGACACCCGACTGCGGCTCGACGTGGCCTATGACGGGACCCACTTCGCCGGCTGGGCCGCGCAGCCGGGCCTGCGCACCGTCGAGGCCGAGCTCACCGCCGCCCTGACGACGCTGGTGCGCGCTGCGGAGCCGCTGCGGCTCACGGTCGCCGGACGCACGGATGCCGGCGTCCACGCGCGCGGTCAGGTCGTCCACGTCGACGTCGACGCGGCGGCGTATGCCGCGGTGCCGGGCCGTTCCGACCGCACGCCGGAGGCGGCCGCCGTCACCCGGCTCGCCGGCATCCTGCCGCCCGATGTCGTGGTGCGGCGGGTCATCCGGGCGCCGGAGGGATTCGACGCCCGCTTCTCGGCGGTCGAGCGCCGCTACCTCTACCGGCTCGCCGACCCCGCCGCCGAGCGCGACCCGCTGCGGCGCGCGGACACCGTGTGGTGGCGCCGGCCGCTCGACCTCGCATCCATGGAGGAGGCGTCGCGAGCGCTC
>NZ_DASSMH010000076.1:0-74864 GCF_035688975.1 Intrasporangium sp.
TGTGCGCGCCCGCGCGCGTGCGGAAATGGCCACTCGACGGGTTGGGGGGCGCCTGGGGGGGACCGGTGGGCGCGCTGACCTTGTCGAGTGGCCACTTGTGCGCGCCCGGACGCGTGCGGAAATGGCCACTCGACGGGTTGGGGGGGCGCGGGCGGCACAATGGGCGCGTGACCGACCCGACGAGTGACCCGCAGACGCTCGACCCGCAGACGCTCGACCCGCAGACGCTCGACCCGAAGGCGCTGGACCCGCGAATCGCCGAGCTGCTCAAGCGTGACGAGCGAGGCCTTGTCGCCGCCGTCGTGCAGCAGCACGACACGGGCGACGTCCTCATGGTCGGGTGGATGGACGACGAGGCGCTTCGGCGCACGCTCACCGAGGGGCGGGTCACCTTCTGGTCGCGCAGCCGGGGGGAGTACTGGCGCAAGGGCGACACGAGCGGCCACGTCCAGTGGGTCCGCGGCGTGCGCCTCGACTGCGACGGCGACGCGCTGCTCGTCAGCGTCGACCAGGTCGGCGCGGCCTGCCACACCGGTGACCACTCGTGCTTCGACGCCCGGGTCCTGCCGGCCGTCGTCGGTCGCGCAGCGCCCTAACGCAGCTCGTCTCCGGGGAGCCTTGGCCGGCTCCGCGGCATACGACGGCGGTGGTCCACAATGGGCCCCGTGCCCGAGGACCGTATGCCGCCCAGCCCGCCCTCGCCGGAGCCCGACCTCACGTGGGGCCGCACGTGGCCGTCGCTGGAGGTGTTCACGGAGCTGGCGCTCTCCGGCGACCGGCGGGTCATCCCCGTCGTGCGGCGCCTCCTCGCGGACGCCGAGACGCCCGTCGGCGTCTACCGCAAGCTGGCAGAGGACCGGCCCGGCACGTTCCTGCTCGAGTCGGCCGAGCACGGTGGGGTGTGGTCCCGGTTCTCCATCGTCGGCGCCCGGTGCGTGGCGACCCTCACCGAGCGGGACGGGGAGGCCACGTGGATCGGCACCCCGCCGGTCGGGGTGCCCACGGGCGGTGACCCGACCGCCGCGCTGCGCGACACCGTCGCGGCCCTGGCGACGCCACGCGTCCCCGGCCTGCCGCCGTTGACCGGCGGCATGGTCGGCGCCATCACGTATGACGCCGTCCGGCGGTGGGAGTCCGTGCCCGACGCGGGCCGGGACGATCTGGACCTGCCGGAGCTCGCCATGATGCTCGCCAGCGACCTCGCTGTCATCGACCACAGTGACGGCTCCCTCCTCCTCGTCGCCAACGCGATCAACCACGACGCGACCGACGAGCGCGTCGAGGAGGCGTGGGCCGACGCCGTCGCCCGGCTCGACCGGATGACCGAGGAGCTCGCGGCCCCGGCCCCGAGCACCGTGGCGACGATCGAGCCGCGGCGCAGTGCACCGGCGAGCAGCCACACCCAGGAGCAGTTCGAGGACATGGTGGAGCAGGCGAAGGAGGCCATCCGGGCGGGCGAGGCCTTCCAGATCGTCGTCTCCCAGCGGTTCACCGTCCCGTGCGCGGCCGACGCCCTCGACGTCTACCGGGCGCTGCGCGTGAGCAACCCGAGCCCGTACATGTACCTGCTGCGCCTGCCCCACCCCGACGGCACGGCATACGACGTCGTGGGCTCGAGCCCGGAGGCGCTCATCAAGGTCACCGACCGGCAGGCCATCACGCACCCGATCGCCGGGTCGAGGCCGCGGGGCAAGACCCCCGACCACGATGCGCACCTCGCGGAGGAGCTCCTCGGCGACGCCAAGGAGCGGGCGGAGCACCTCATGCTCGTTGACCTCGCCCGCAACGACCTCCAGCGGATCTGCCGGGCCGGGACCGTCGACACCGTGGACTTCATGTCGATCCGGCGCTACAGCCACATCATGCACATCGAGTCGAGCGTCGTCGGCGAGCTGCGCCCCGGGTGCACCGCCTACGACGCGCTCGTGGCCACCTTTCCAGCCGGCACGCTCTCCGGGGCCCCCAAGCCGCGGGCCATGGCGCTCATCGACGGGTACGAGGGCCTGCGGCGAGGCCTCTACGGCGGCGTCGTGGGATACCTCGACTTCGCCGGCGACCTCGACATGGCCATCGCCATCCGGACGGCGCTGATCAAGGGAGGCCTCGCCCACGTGCAGGCTGGGGCCGGCATCGTCGCCGACTCCGTGCCGCACCTCGAGTACGAGGAGACGGTCAACAAGGCCGCCGCGGCCCTGCGTGCCGTGGCGGCCGCCGAGGGGCTCGTCCCGGTGCGTCGATGAGGCTGGACAAGAGACGGGCGGTGCTGGCCGTCGTGCTGCCGGCTCTGGTGCTGCTCGGGCTGACGACGCAGGCCTGGGCCACCGGCACGGCGAGCGACGTGCTGAGCGGCGGTGCGGTCGCGGTGCCGGGTGGGCGCGCGGCCCCCGGCGTCATCGGCCTCGTCGTCGTCACGGTCGTGGCCCTGCTCGGCGCGGCAACCGGTGGCCGGGCGATCCGCGCCCTGTCCGTGGCGGTCGCCGTCCTGGCCGCCGCCGCCTCTGTCGTGCTCGTCGCCGTCGTCGTCATCCGACCGGAGGACGCCGTCGCGGCAGAGGTCGCCCGCCAGCTGGCCCGCACCACGCCACCGGCCGCCCGGGCCGCCGCGACGCCGTGGGCCTGGCTGGCGCTCGTCGCGGCGGCACTGCTCACGGCCGGGGCGCTCGCCGTGGCGTGGGCCGCCCGGTCGTGGGCGGGGCTGCCCCGCCGCTACGAGCGGCGACCCCCGCCGCAGGCGGGTCCCCGCGGGGAGGCGCGCAGCGCCTGGGACGAGATCACCGAGGGCCGCGACCCCACCCTGGGCGACGGACCCCAGCGGACCTGACACAATGGGACGGCATACCGGCCGGTGCCAGCAGGACGAGAGAGGAAGCCATGGAAGAGCACGAGGACCACGGTCACAGCTTTGCCGCCTGGGTCGCGGTCGGGGTCATCCTCCTCGGTGCGGTCGTGGGCAGCATCGCCGTGCTCCGGCCGAGCGCCCTCCTCGGCTGGCTGGCCGCCGGGATCATCGTGGTCGGGGCCGTGTCGGGCAAGGTGCTCTCGATGGCCGGCTTCGGCGCCCGCCCGCACGACACCGAGAGCGCCAGCGCGCCGGGTCCCCTCACGGACGCTCCCGAGGAGTCCGGCACCAAGACCGTCGGCAAGAGCTGAGCGCGGTGCCCACAGTCCTCGACGGGATCCTCGACGGCGTGCGTGAGGATCTCGAGTCCCGGCGCGCCGCGACGCCCCTCGCCGCGCTCGAGTCCGCCCTGTCCGACCTCCCTGCCGCGATCGACCCCCTGCCGGGGTTCCGCGCCGCCGCCGCCACCGGCGTGGCGGTCATCGCGGAGGTCAAGCGCGCGAGCCCGAGCAAGGGCTCGCTGGCCGAGATCCCCGAGCCCGGTCGACTGGCTGCTGCGTATGCCGCCGGGGGAGCGAGCGCCGTCAGCGTGCTCACCGAGCGGCGCCGGTTCGGCGGCACGCTCGCCGACCTCGACGAGGTGCGCGCCGCCGTGACGATCCCCGTCCTGCGCAAGGACTTCCTGGTCGACGGCTACCAGGTGACGGAGGCCCGTGCCCACGGGGCCGACCTGGTCCTGCTGATCGTCGCCGGTCTCGACGACGCCCTGCTGCGCGACCTGCACCAGCAGGCCCGCGAACTCGGCATGACCTCGCTCGTGGAGGTGCACGACGCCGCCGAGCTGGACCGGGCGCTCGCGGTCGGTCCTGCCCTGGTCGGCATCAACGCCCGCAACCTCAAGACCCTCGAGGTCGACCTGCGGACGGTCACCGACCTGCTGCCGCGGGTGCCCGGCGACGTGCTCGCCGTGGCCGAGTCCGGGGTGACCGGTCCCGAGGTGGTGGCCGACTACGTCCGCGCCGGGGCGAGCGGCGTGCTTGTCGGTGAGGCGCTGGTGACGGGCGGCCGTCCCGCGCAGGCGGTGCGATCCTTCCTCGAGTCCGCCCGGGCGGTGCGATGACGGTCGTACAGCCCACCGGCCGGTTCGGCGGCTTCGGCGGGCGCTACGTGCCCGAGGCCCTGATCCCGGCCCTCGAGCAGCTCGACGAGGTCCGTCGCAAGGCGACCGTCGACCCGGAGTTCGTCGGTGAGCTCGAGCGCCTGCACCGCTCGTACACCGGCCGACCGAGCATCCTCACCGACGTCCCCCGGTTCTCCACGCACTGCGGGGGGGCGCGGGTGATCCTCAAGCGGGAGGATCTCAACCACACCGGCTCGCACAAGATCAACAACGTCCTCGGGCAGGCCCTGCTCACGCGGCGGATGGGCAAGACCAGGGTCATCGCCGAGACGGGCGCCGGCCAGCACGGCGTGGCGACCGCGACGGCGGCCGCCCTGCTGGGCCTGGAGTGCGTCGTCTACATGGGGCGCAAGGACACCGAGCGCCAGGCGCTCAACGTCGCGCGGATGAGGCTGCTCGGCGCCGAGGTCGTCCCCGTCGACCACGGCAGCCGCACCCTCAAGGACGCCGTCAACGAGGCCTTCCGCGACTGGGTGGCCAACGTCGAGACGACCCACTACGTCCTCGGCACGGTCACCGGCCCACACCCGTTCCCGGAGATGGTCCGCGACTTCCACCGGATCATCGGGGTCGAGGCGCGCGCCCAGATGCTCGACCTCGTGGGGCGGCTGCCCGACGCCGTCCTCGCGTGCGTCGGGGGCGGCTCCAACGCCATGGGCATCTTCCACCGTTTCCTCGACGACGCCTCGGTCCGCCTCATCGGTCTGGAGGGCGGGGGCGGCGGCATCGCGTCGGGCAAGCACGCGGCGCGCTTCGCCACCGGCATACCGGGCGTCCTCCACGGCGCGTACACCTACGTCCTGCAGGACGAGGACGGCCAGACCACCCCGTCGCACAGCGTGTCGGCCGGCCTCGACTACCCCAGCGTCGGCCCTGAGCACGCCTACCTGCGCGACACGGGACGCGCCGAGTACCGCCCGATCACCGACGCCGAGGCGATGGAGGCCTTCTCGCTCCTCAGCCGCAGCGAGGGCATCCTGCCGGCCATCGAGAGCGCGCACGCCCTCGCCGGCGCCATCCAGGTCGGGCGCGAGCTCGGGGAGGAGGCGGTGCTCCTCGTCAACCTCTCCGGCCGGGGCGACAAGGACGTGCACACCGCGGCGGAGTGGTTCGGCCTGCTCGAGGGCGGCATCGAGCGGCCCCCGGACGACCCGGACGCGCAGGGGACCGGGGTGCAGCTGTGAGCGTGGCACGCGTCGTGCAGCGGTGCAACGACGAGGGCCGCGCGGCCCTCGTCGGCTACCTGCCCGTCGGCTTCCCCTCCGTGGAGGGCTCTCTCGAGGCCATGCGCGTCCTCGTGGAGTGCGGCGTCGACGTCGTCGAGGTGGGGGTGCCCTACAGCGACCCGGTCATGGACGGCCCGGTCATCCAGGACGCCGCGGTCCGGGCGCTCGAGCGGGGCGTGCGGCTCACCGACGTCTTCCTCGCCACGGAGGCGGTGGCCGAGGCCGGAGCGGCGGCGCTCGTCATGACGTACTGGAACCCCGTCCTGCGCCACGGCGTCGACACCTTCGCGGCCGAGCTCGTCGCGGCTCGGGGCGCCGGGCTCATCACCCCCGACCTCATCCCGGACGAGGCCGGGGAGTGGATCGCCGCCGCGGATAAGCACGACCTGGACAAGGTGTTCCTCGTCGCGCCGAGCTCGACCCAGGAGCGCCTCGCGGCGGTCACGGCCCAGTGCCGGGGGTTCGTCTACGCCAGCGCCGTCATGGGCGTCACCGGCGCCCGCGCGAGCGTCGGCGCGGCCGCCGAGGACCTCGTGCTGCGCACCCGCGCGGTCACCGACCTGCCCGTGTGCGTCGGCCTCGGGGTGTCGACGGGTGCGCAGGCAGCCCAGGTGGGCCGGTTCGCCGACGGCGTCATCGTCGGGTCCGCCCTCGTGCGATGCCTCACCGAGGCGCCCTCGGATGCCGCCGGGCTCAAGGCGCTCGGCGACCTCACGCGGGAGCTCGCCGACGGGGTGCGAAGGAGCCGCTCCTGATGGCGCTCAACGGCATACCATCCCTGGCGCTCGACCTCGCGGCGGGCGCCGCTGCGCCCGTGCCTGCCGAGATTCCCTCCCCGACGACCGGGGTGTGGCACCTCGGTCCCGTGCCGATCCGGGCCTACGCGCTGTGCATCCTCGCCGGGATCGTCGTCGCCGTCTGGCTCACCCAGCGACGACTTCTCGACCGCGGCGGTCGAGCCGGCGTCGCCCTCGACGTCTCGGCCTGGGCGGTCCCGTTCGGCATCGTCGGTGGGCGTCTCTACCACCTCATCACGACGCCGCAGCCCTACTTCGGCGCGGGCGGCCGGCCCATGGACGCGTTCGCGATCTGGAACGGCGGTCTGGGCATCTGGGGTGCCGTCGCGCTCGGGGCCGTCGGGGCGTGGATCGGCTGCCGCCGCCACGGGGTGGTCTTCCTCGACTTCGCCGACGCGGCGGCACCCGGCATCCTCATCGCCCAGGCCATGGGCCGCTTCGGAAACTACTTCAACAACGAGATCTACGGCCGGCCCACCGACGTGCCGTGGCGGCTCAAGGTCTACGAGTGGGACACCGGCCTCGGGCAGGCGGTGCGCGACGCCGCCGGGGAGCCCATCGTCAAGGGCTGGTTCCACCCCACCTTCCTCTACGAGGCGCTGTGGGCGCTCGCCCTCGCCGCGGCGCTGATCGTGCTCGACCGGCAGCGCTCCCTGCGCCGGGGCCAGCTGTTCGCGGCCTACGTCATGGGCTACCCGGTCGGGCGCATCGTCGTCGAGAACATGCGCAGCGACTCGGCCAACGAGATCCTCGGCCAGCGGGTCAACACGTGGGTCTCGCTCCTCGTCTTCCTCCTCGGCGCCTGGCTGTGGCGTCGCTTCGGCCGCACCTCCCCGGAGGCGCCCAGCGAGCATCCGGAGCCCGCCGTCACGGAGTGACGCCGCGCACGCTCAGCATCTCAGCATCCGGAATCCGCCGTATCAAGGAGTAGGACGGTTGCGGCCTCGGCTATCGTTGGTGGACTTGCCGTGGTCAGTGCTGCCCACCGGCCCTTTGCATCCGGGGACCACACGTAAAAGGACGGTGACGATGACGCCGCACTCCCGCTTCAGCTCGCATCCGCAGAGCACCGGGCTCTACCGGCGCGAGCTCGAGCACGACGCCTGCGGTGTCGCGCTCGTGGCGACCCTACGCGGAACCGCCGGTCACGACATCGTCGACCACGCCCTGACCGCGCTGCGCAACCTCGACCACCGGGGCGCCACCGGTGCCGACCCCCTGGTCGGTGACGGCGCCGGCATCCTCCTGCAGATCCCGGACGAGTTCCTGCGCAGCGTGGTGCCCTTCCGGCTCCCGACCCCCGGGGCGTATGCCGCCGGGCTCGTGTTCCTGCCCGCCGACCCCGGCGAGCGCGCGCAGGCCGTGGCCCGCATCGAGCAGCTCGCGGCCGCCGAGAACCTCACGGTGCTCGGCTGGCGGGACGTGCCGGTCGAGGCCGACCTCGTCGGCAAGGTCGCCCGTGACTGCATGCCGCACTTCGCCCAGCTCTTCGTCTCCTCGGCCATCGGCCGCGCCGTGCACCTCGGCCTCGACCGCCTCGCGTTCCGGCTGCGCAAGCGGGCCGAGCACGACGCCGACGTCTACTTCGCCTCCCTGTCGTCGCGGACCCTCGTCTACAAGGGGATGCTGACGACCGGTCAGCTCGAGCCGTTCTTCCCCGACCTCAGCGACCCGCGCCTCAAGACCGAGCTCGCGGTGGTGCACTCCCGCTTCTCGACCAACACGTTCCCGTCCTGGCCGCTCGCGCACCCCTACCGGTTCATCGCCCACAACGGCGAGATCAACACCGTCAAGGGCAACCGCAACTGGATGCGGGCCCGGGAGAGCCTGCTCACCTCGGACATCATCCCCGGCGACCTCGAGAAGCTCTTCCCCATCGTGACCCCGGGCGGCTCAGACTCGGCCAGCTTCGACGAGGTCCTCGAGCTGCTCCACCTGGGCGGCCGGTCGCTGCCGCACGCGGTGCTCATGATGATCCCGGAGGCGTGGGAGAACCACGCCACGATGGACCCCGCGCGCCGGGCCTTCTACGAGTTCCACTCGACGATCATGGAGCCCTGGGACGGGCCGGCCAACGTCGTCTTCACCGACGGCACGCTCGTCGGCGCCGTCCTCGACCGCAACGGCCTGCGCCCGGGGCGCTACTCGGTGACGTCGGACGGCCTCGTCGTGCTCGCCTCCGAGTCGGGCGTGCTCGACCTCGACCCGGCCTCGATCGTCAAGCGGGGCCGGCTGCAGCCCGGCCGGATGTTCCTCGTCGACACCGAGCACGGCCGGATCGTCGGCGACGACGAGATCAAGACCCAGCTCGCGGCGGCGCACCCGTATGCCGACTGGCTGCACGCCGGGCTCATCCGCCTCGAGGACCTGCCGGAGCGCGAGCACATCGTCCACACGGCCGCGTCGGTGGCCCGCCGCCAGCAGACCTTCGGCTACACCCACGAGGAGCTGCGCATCCTGCTCACCCCGATGGCGCGCACGGGCGGCGAGGCGCTCGGCTCGATGGGGACCGACACGCCCATCGCGGTCCTGTCCTCCCGACCCAGGCTGCTCTTCGACTACTTCACGCAGCTGTTCGCGCAGGTGACCAACCCCCCGCTGGACGCGATCCGCGAGGAGCTCGTCACCTCCCTCGGCACCCTCCTCGGTCCGGAGGGCAACGCGCTGTCCGCGTCCCCCGCGCACGCGCGCCAGCTCGTGCTCAACTTCCCCGTCATCGACAACGACGAGCTCGCCAAGATCGTGCACCTCAACGCCGACGGCGACCTGCCCGGCTACGCGACGTACGTCGTCCGCGGCCTCTACGACGTCACGGGCGGCGCCGCGGCCATGCGCGCCCGGCTCGAGGAGATCTTCACCGAGGTCTCCCACGCGATCAGCCGCGGGGCCCGGTTCGTCGTGCTCTCGGACCGAGACTCCGGCCGCGACCTCGCGCCGATCCCCTCCCTGCTGCTCACGGCGGGCGTGCACCACCACCTCATCCGCGAGAAGACCCGGACGCAGGTGGGCCTCATCGTCGAGGCCGGCGACGTGCGGGAGGTGCACCACGTCGCGCTTCTCATCGGCTACGGCGCCGCGGCGGTCAACCCCTACCTCGCCATGGAGACGGTCGAGGACCTCGTCCGGTCCGGCGAGATCGACGACGTGACGCCCGAGCGGGCGGTCAAGAACCTCATCAAGGCGCTCGGCAAGGGCGTGCTCAAGGTGATGTCCAAGATGGGCATCTCGACGGTCGCGTCCTACCGCGGGGCCCAGGTGTTCGAGGCCATCGGCCTCTCGGAGGACCTCGTCGAGCGCTACTTCACCGGCACCGTGTCCCAGCTGGGTGGCGTGGGCCTCGACGTCATCGCCCGCGAGACCGCGGAGCGCCACGCCCGCGCCTACCCGCCGGACGGCGTCTACCAGGCCCACCGCGTGCTCGACGTCGGTGGGGAGTACCAGTGGCGCCGCGAGGGTGAGCCGCACCTGTTCGACCCCGAGACCGTCTTCCGGCTGCAGCACTCGACCCGGACGCGTCGCTACGACATCTTCAAGCAGTACACCTCCCGGGTCGACGACCAGACGTCGCGGCTCATGACGCTGCGCGGCCTCATGGGCTTCCAGGCTCCGGGCGCCACCGGCAGGCTGCCGGTGCCGATCGACGAGGTCGAGCCGGTGAGCGAGATCGTCAAGCGCTTCAACACCGGGGCGATGAGCTACGGCTCGATCTCCGAGGAGTCGCACGAGACGCTCGCCATCGCGATGAACCGGCTCGGCGGCCGGTCCAACACCGGCGAGGGCGGCGAGGACCGCGAGCGCCTCCTCGACCCGGAGCGCCGCTCCGCCGTCAAGCAGGTGGCCTCGGGCCGGTTCGGTGTCACGAGCCTCTACCTCACGCACGCCGACGACATCCAGATCAAGATGGCCCAGGGCGCCAAGCCGGGCGAGGGCGGCCAGCTTCCCGGGCACAAGGTCTACCCGTGGGTGGCCCGGACGCGGCACTCGACCCCCGGGGTGGGGCTGATCTCCCCGCCGCCACACCACGACATCTACTCGATCGAGGACCTCGCCCAGCTCATCCACGACCTCAAGAACGCCAACCCGAGCGCCCGGATCCACGTCAAGCTTGTGTCCGAGGTCGGGGTTGGCACCGTGGCAGCCGGGGTGTCCAAGGCGCACGCGGACGTCGTGCTCATCTCCGGTCACGATGGCGGCACCGGCGCGTCGCCGCTCACCTCGCTGAAGCACGCCGGCGCGCCCTGGGAGCTCGGTCTCGCCGAGGCCCAGCAGACGCTCGTGCTCAACGGCCTCCGGGACCGGATCGTCGTGCAGGTCGACGGTCAGCTCAAGACCGGCCGCGACGTCGTCATCGCCGCGCTCCTCGGCGCCGAGGAGTTCGGCTTCGCGACAGCCCCTCTTGTCGTGTCGGGCTGCATCATGATGCGGGTCTGCCACCTCGACACGTGCCCCGTCGGCATCGCCACGCAGAACCCCGAGCTGCGGGCCCGCTACTCCGGCAAGCCGGAGTTCGTCGAGACGTTCTTCGAGTACATCGCCCAGGAGGTCCGGGAGCTGCTCGCCTCGCTGGGCTTCCGGTCCGTCGAGGAGGCGGTGGGTCGCGTCGACAGCCTCGACCTCGACCGGGCCATCACGCACTGGAAGGCGTCGGGCCTGGACCTCACGCCGATCCTGTCGGTGGCCGACAACCCGACCGGGGGAACGCTGCACCAGTCGGAGACCCAGGACCACGGGCTGGACAAGGCGCTCGACGTCGAGCTGCTGAGCCGGGCGCTGCCCGCCATCGAGGGCGGCGACCGGGTCGCGACCGAGATCGGCGTGCGCAACGTCAACCGCACGGTCGGCACGATGCTCGGCCACCACGTCACCCGCGCGCACCCCGACGGGCTCGCCGAGGACACGATCGAGATCACGATGACCGGCTCCGGAGGCCAGTCCTTCGGGGCCTTCCTGCCCGCCGGCGTCACGATCAGGCTCTTCGGCGACGCCAACGACTACGTCGGCAAGGGGCTCTCCGGCGGCCGCATCACGGTCCGCCCCGCCCGGGAGGCCACGCTCGTCGCGGAGGACAACGTCATCGCCGGCAACGTCATCGGCTACGGCGCGACCTCCGGCGAGCTCTTCCTGCGCGGCACGGTCGGCGAGCGCTTCTGCGTCCGCAACTCCGGGGCGAGTGCCGTCGTCGAGGGCGTCGGCGACCACGGCTGCGAGTACATGACGGGTGGGACCGTGGTCGTCCTCGGGCCCACCGGTCGCAACTTCGCCGCCGGTATGTCCGGCGGCGTGGCTTACGTGCTCGACCTGAGACGCGACCTCGTCAACCCCGAGCTCGTAGACCTCTCGCCGCTGCGCCCCGACGACGAGACCACGCTTCGGGGGCTGCTCACCAAGCACCTGGCCGAGACCGACTCCGCGGTGGCCCGTCGGCTGCTGGACGACTGGGACGGCGCCCGCGCCCGCTTCACGCTCGTGTTGCCGCGCGACTACCAGCGGGTGCTCGACGTGCGCGCGCAGGCTGAGGAGCAGGGCCTCGACGTCGACGGCGCCGAGGTGTGGAACCGGATCATGGAGGCTTCCCGTGGCTGACCCACAAGGATTCCTGAAGACGCGCGAGCGCGAGCTGCCCACCCGCCGTCCGATCTCCGTCCGCATCCGCGACTGGAAGGAGGTCTACGAGGAGCAGCAGCTGGGCCAGCTCCAGCGCCAGGCCGGCCGCTGCATGGACTGCGGAATCCCCTTCTGCCACAACGGTTGCCCGCTCGGAAATCTCATCCCGGAGTGGAACACCCTTGCGTGGCGGGGCGACTGGGCCGACGCCATCGAGCGGCTGCACGCCACCAACAACTTCCCGGAGTTCACCGGCCGCCTGTGCCCTGCGCCGTGCGAGACGGCGTGCGTCCTCGGCATCAACCAGCCGGCCGTGACGATCAAGCAGGTCGAGGTCACGACGATCGAGCAGGCCTTCGAGCGCGGGCTCGTCGCGCCGGCACCGCCCGAGCGGCTCACGGGCAAGACCGTGGCGGTCGTCGGCTCCGGGCCGGCCGGACTGGCGGCCGCGCAGCAGCTCACGCGTGCCGGGCACACCGTCGCGGTGTTCGAGCGGGACGACAAGCCCGGTGGGCTGCTGCGCTACGGCATCCCGGAGTTCAAGATGGAGAAGTCGGTGCTCGACCGGCGGTTGCGCCAGATGGAGGCCGAGGGCACGCGCTTCCGCAGCGGGGTCGAGGTCGGGGTGAAGATCACGGGCCGGCAGCTGCGCGACCGCTACGACGCGGTCGTGCTGGCGACCGGGTCGACGGTCGCTCGCGACCTCGCGGTCCCGGGTCGGGAGCTGCGCGGCATACACCAGGCGATGGAATACCTGCCGCAGAGCAACCGCGCCTCCCTCGGGGAGGAGGTCGCGGACCAGATCCTCGCGACGGACAAGGACGTCGTCATCATCGGTGGTGGCGACACGGGTGCCGACTGCATCGGCACCGCACACCGCCAGGGCGCCCGCTCCGTCACGTCCCTCGAGATCCTGCCGCGGCCGCCGGAGGAGCGGCCCGAGAGCCAGCCGTGGCCGACCTACCCGATGATCTACCGCGTCGCGAGCGCGCACGAGGAGGGTGGCGAGCGGCTGTATGCCGTGAGCACCACCGAGTTCCTCGGCGACGAGGAGGGCCGCGTGTCGGGGCTGCGCCTCACGGAGGTCGAGCTCGTCGACGGCCGGTTCGCGCCTCGCGCGGGTGGCGAAGGCTCGGAGCGGGTCATCCCGGCGCAGCTCGTGCTCCTCGCGATGGGCTTCCTCGGCCCCGAGGGGACCGGGGTCGTCGAGCAGCTCGGCCTCGAGCTGGACGAGCGCTCCAACATCCGACGGGACAGGAACTACATGGCCTCGGTGCCGGGCGTCTTCGTCGCAGGCGACGCCGGTCGCGGCCAGTCGCTCATCGTGTGGGCCATCGCCGAGGGCCGGGCCGCGGCCGCGGGCGTCGACGCGTGGCTGACCGGGTCGAGCGCGCTGCCGCGACCGGTGGCCCCCACCGACCGACCCGTCACCGTCTGACTTCGGCCACTCACCCCGGGGGCGTCCACAGGGCGAACCCGGGGTGAGCCGCGTCACAGCACCCCCTAGGGTTGCCGTCATGCGTGGTGCGAAGATCGTCTGCACGATCGGACCGAAGACCTCCTCTCCCGAGGCCCTCCGAGCCCTGGTCGACGCCGGGATGGACGTGGCGCGGCTCAACCTCTCCCACGGCGACCACTCGGTCCACGAGGGCGTCTACCACGCCGTGCGGGCCGCGAGCGACGCGTCGGGTCGCGCCGTGGGCATCCTCGTCGACCTCCAGGGACCGAAGATCCGCACCGGCCGCTTCGCGTCCGGCCCCGTGACGCTCGTGCCGGGCCAGCGCTTCACCATCACGACCCGTGACGTCCCGGGCGGCGAGGCAGAGGTGGGCACGACGTATGGCGGGCTGCCGGGCGACGTGCGACCGGGCGACGTGCTGCTCATCGACGACGGCAAGGTGATGCTGCGCGCCGTCGACGTCACCGAGTGCGACGTCATCACCGAGACGGTCATCGGGGGAGTGGTCTCCAACAACAAGGGGATCAACCTGCCCGGCGTCGCGGTCAGCGTGCCGGCCCTGTCGGACAAGGACCGCGACGACCTGCGCTTCGCGATGCGCATCGGCGTCGACCTCATCGCGCTGTCGTTCGTCCGGTCGGCGCAGGACATCACCGACGTGCACGAGATCATGGACGAGTTCGGCTACCGCATCCCGGTGCTCGCCAAGGTCGAGAAGCCGCAGGCGGTCGCCAACCTCGAGGAGATCGTCGCCGCCTTCGACGGAGTCATGGTGGCCCGGGGCGACCTCGGGGTGGAGATGCCCCTCGAGGAGGTGCCGCTCGTCCAGAAGCACGCGATCGACCTCTGCCGCCGCGCCGCCAAGCCGGTCATCGTCGCCACGCAGGTGCTCGAGTCGATGATCGAGAGCCCGCGACCCACGCGCGCCGAGGCGTCGGACGCCGCCAACGCCGTGCTCGACGGGGCCGACGCCCTCATGCTGTCCGGCGAGACGTCCGTGGGCGCCTGGCCCGTGGAGGCCGTCATGACGATGGCGAGGATCATCCAGAGCACCGAGGAGCGCGGGCACGAGCGCATCGCCACGGTGCCGGTCGACCTCTCGAGCGTGGGCAGCGCCGTGACCAGGGCCGCCGTCGAGATCGGGGAGAGTGTCGGAGCCCGGTTCCTCATCACGTTCACCGAGACCGGGGGGTCCGCCAAGCGCATGGCGAGGTTCCGGCCGCACCTGCCGATGCTGGCCTTCACCTCGGAGCCGCGGACCCGGTCGCAGCTCGCGCTCGTCTGGGGCATCGAGACCTATCTCGTGCCGCGCATGTGGCACACCGACCAGTTCGCCATGCAGGTCGACCTCAACCTCATCCCCGAGGGCAGGGTCGCCGAGGGCGACCGGGTCCTCATCGTCGCCGGCTCCCCGCCCGGCATCCCCGGCTCGACCAACGCGCTGCGGGTGCACCGGATCGGCGACGCGGTCAACCGCGCGGCGCCGGCATACCGCCCCGAAGAGGTCACCGGCTGAGCCAAGGCGTGAGGACCCGAGCGAGGAACGAGCGAGGCCCGGAACGCCGGTTCGGCTCGGCCGGTAAGGAGGCTCCGGCTGGACTCGGCCCGGGCTCGGTATGCTGGCGCGGCACTCCGGCCGGGGTGGTGGAATGGCAGACACGGGGCACTCAAAATGCTCTGGCCGCGAGGCCGTGCGGGTTCGAGTCCCGCTCCCGGCACCGATACGCTGTGGCGCGTGAGCCCTGTCGGGGGCCGGACGAGAGCAGGGACGAAGAGCGTGGACGAGAGCACCCACACCCAGGCAAGCGCAGCCACCGAGCCCACGCCGACCGTGTCGTCGGCCGGGGCCCCAGCCCGGCGCATCCTCGTGGCCGAGGACGAGGCGCTCATCCGCCTCGACCTCGTCGAGATGCTCGGGGAGCAGGGCTACGACGTCGTGGGCCAGGCGAGCAACGGCGAGCAGGCTGTGGCGCTGGCCGGTGAGCTGCGGCCCGACCTCGTGATCATGGACGTCAAGATGCCCGTCCTCGACGGGCTCTCCGCAGCCGAGCAGCTGCACGAGGCGAAGCTGTGCCCGGTCATCATGCTCACGGCGTTCTCCCAGACCGAGCTCGTCGAGCGCGCGCGCGACGCCGGCGTCATGGCCTACATCGTCAAGCCGTTCACGGCCGACGACCTGCGGCCAGCCATCGACATCGCGCTCTCCCGGTGGGCCGAGCTCACCGCCCTCGAGGCGGAGATCGCCGACCTCGCCGAGCGCCTGGAGACCCGCAAGCTCGTCGACCGGGCCAAGGGAGTGCTCATGAGCCAGCTGAAGCTCACCGAGGCCGACGCCTTCCGGTGGATCCAGAAGACGGCCATGGACCGCCGGCTCGGCATGAAGGACGTCGCCGAGGCCGTGCTCAAGGGCTTCCCGACCTCCTGACCTCCGGCGGCGGGCGCACAGGTCACGAGACGATCACCACCGGAGTTTCTGCTGTGCTTGCGGCGGGGATGCGTCTACTGTCTCCCTCAGCCCTCGACCGAGGGTGAGTTATCCCAGGAGGACATTCGTGCGTTCCACCATGAAGCTCGCTGTGCCGGTTCTGGCTGCAGCCCTGGCGCTCAGCGCTTGCGGCACCAAGGGAGGCGACGGCGCCGCACCCGCCGCGTCCGGGGGCGGCCCCGCGGCGTGCGACCTCAAGATCGGCATGTTCGGCGCCCTGACCGGGCCCAACGCCAACTTGGGCATCTACATCCAGAACGGCGTCAACCTCGCCCTGGACGACTACAACGCCAAGCACGCCGACTGCAAGGTGGCGCTGGAGAACTACGACTCCCAGGGTGACCCGACCCAGGCCCCCGGCCTCGCCAAGAAGGCCATCGACGACAAGAAGGTCGTCGGAATCGTCGGTCCCGCCTTCTCCGGTGAGTCCAAGGCGGCCGACCCGCTCTTCAACGAGGCGGGCCTCGTGACGATCACGCCGTCGGCGACCAACCCGAAGCTGGCGGACAACGGCTGGAAGACCTTCTTCCGCGCCCTGGGCAACGACGCGACCCAGGGACCCGCGGCGGCCAAGTACATCAAGGACACACTCAAGGCGACGAAGCCCTTCGTCATCGACGACGCGTCGGAGTACGGCAAGGGCCTCGCCGACATCGTCCGCAAGGACCTGGCCGACGCGGTCGTCGGCAATGACACGATCCAGCAGAAGCAGACCGACTTCAGCGCCTCGGTGACCAAGGTCAAGGCGTCCGGCGCCGACACGCTTTTCTTCGGCGGCTACTCGCCCGAGGCGGCGCCGCTCATCAAGCAGCTGCGTGACGCCGGCTGGAAGGGCACGTTCGTCGTCGCCGACGGTGTCAAGGACCAGTCCTACATCGACAACGCCAAGGCGGCGGCGGAAGGCACGATCATCACGTGCCCGTGCGTGCCCGCCGACGTGGCCCCCGACTTCCAGAAGGCCTACAAGGCCAAGTACAACCAGGACCCCAACACCTACTCAGGTGAGGGCTACGACGCGGCCACGATCCTGCTCGACGGCATCGCCGCAGGCAAGAACCGTGCGAGCATGGTGGACTTCGTCAAGTCCTACGACAAGAAGGGCGTCACGAAGCAGCT
The DNA here is from genome assembly GCF_035688975.1 of Intrasporangium sp. GTDB lineage: Bacteria > Actinomycetota > Actinomycetes > Actinomycetales > Dermatophilaceae > CALMNV01. The sequence continues at coordinate 16,707 of NZ_DASSMH010000076.1, forward strand.
GAAGTTCGACGCCAAGGGCGAGTCCGCGGACATCCACGTGTTCGCCTACAAGGTCGAAGGCGGCAAGATCGTGTCCGCCGGCGAGATCAAGTAAGGCGGTCGACCCGGACAGGGGCGGTCGGGGCAGCAGCTCCGGCCGCCCTTCACCGGTTTCCGGGACGACGCCTGCCGACGCCACCGACGCACCCGGCCCAGGAGGTCTTGGATGCAGTACCTGTTGGACAACTTCTTCGCCCTGACGATCACCGGCACGACGCTCGGCGCGGTCTACGCCCTCGTCGCCCTCGGCTACACCCTCGTCTACGGCGTGCTGCGCCTGATCAACTTCGCGCACTCCGAGGTGTTCATGTTCGGCACCTTCGCCGCGCTCTGGACGGTGATGTTCCTCGGCGGCAAGGCGGACGCCTCCACGGGCCAGGTCATCTTCTGGGTGGCCATGATGTTCCTGGCCGCGATGGCCATGTCGGGACTCATCGCCATCCTCCTCGAGCGCGTCGCCTACCGCCCTCTGCGCAAGCGGCACGCCCCGCCGCTCATCGCCCTCATCTCGGCCATCGGCGCCTCGTTCGTGCTCTCGGAGACGATGGGGCTGCGCGGCAAGATCGCCGGCTGGCTGGGACTCGACGACAACCTGCGCGACTACGTCGGCAACGCCCGCAACAACGCCGGCCTGCCGGAGATCATCACGCCGCAGCCGGTGTTCACGGTCCGCGACTACGCGGTCACCAACGTCGACATCTTCGTGATCCTCGGCGCCATCGCGATCATGGTCCTGCTCGACCAGTTCGTGAAGCGGTCCCGGCTGGGCCGCGGCATACGGGCCGTCGCGCAGGACCCCGACGCCGCAGCGCTCATGGGCGTCAACCGCGACAGGGTCATCCAGGTGACCTTCCTCGTCGGCGGGGTCATGGCCGGCGCGGCCGCCGTCTTCTACATGCTGAAGATCGGGATCACCCGCTACGACGCCGGCTTCATCCTCGGCGTCAAGGCCTTCACCGCAGCCGTCCTCGGCGGCATCGGCAACCTGCGCGGCGCCCTGCTCGGAGGCTTCGTGCTGGGACTGGCCGAGAACTACGGGTCGGCCCTCGTGGGCACCCAGTGGAAGGACGTCGTGGCCTTCCTGCTGCTCGTCGTCATCCTGCTCTTCCGACCCACCGGCCTGCTCGGTGAGTCCCTCGGGAAGGCCCGCGCATGAGTCACTCAGCAGCCCTGCGTGAGCGGGCCAGGTCGATGCCCAAACCGGTGAAGATCGGCCTCTGGCTGCTCTTCGGCGTCTTCCTCTTCGCCCTGCCCCTGCTCAACATCCCGCTCATCACCACGCCGGGCGCGGACTTCGGCGGCGTCCTGTTCACGGTGGCGACCTACGTCCTCGTCGCGCTCGGGCTCAACATCGTCGTCGGGTATGCCGGTCTGCTCGACCTCGGCTACGTCGGCTTCTACGCCGTCGGCGCCTACACGGTCGGCGTGCTCGGCTCCCAGCACGCGAGCTGGCCGTGGCTCTGGGCCGTGCCGATCGCCATCGTCGCGGCGCTGATCTCCGGGATCCTCCTCGGGGCACCGACGCTGCGCGTGCGCGGCGACTACCTCGCCATCGTCACCCTCGGCTTCGGCGAGATCGTGCGCCTGACGCTCGTCAACAGCCAGTGGCTCGGTGGCGCCCAGGGCATCTCCAACATCCCACGCCCCCCGGGGGCGGAGCTGTTCGACGTGCCGAGCATCGACTGGAGCGGCGGCGCGCCCGTCGTCGACCTCGACAACACGACCACCTTCCTCAAGTTCGGCATCACCGACCAGATCCCGTACTACTGGCTCGCGCTCGCCGTGATCCTCCTCGTCGTCCTCTTCGACCACCTCGTCAAGTCCAGCCGGGTCGGGCGTGCGTGGGAGGCCACGCGCGAGGACGAGGATGCCGCCGAGCTGATGGGCGTGCCCACGTTCAGGTTCAAGCTGCTCGCCTTCGCCCTCGGCGCGTGCATCGGTGGCCTGTCGGGCGCCCTGTTCGCCGGCAAGTCGGGCTTCATCTCACCCGACAGCTTCCAGCTGCTGCTGTCGATCCTCTTCATCGCCGCGGTCGTCGTCGGCGGTCAGGGCAACCGGTGGGGCGTCATCCTCGGGGCCATCGTCGTCAGCTACTTCCCCGAGCGGTTCCGCGAGTTCGCCGACTTCCGCGTGCTCGTCTTCGGTCTCGCGCTCATGCTGCTGGCGATCTTCCGGCCCCAGGGCCTCATCCCCCCACGGCGCACCGTGCGGGCCAAGAAGGCCGACGAGAGACTCGACGCCCTCGAGGAAGGACAGGCCCGTGTCTGACGCGATGGACCAGCCGCTCGCCGACGAGGCGGTCACCGAGATCAACCCCGACGTCGACATCGCCCCTGAGCCGGTGACCGGGCCCCAGGTGGCCGAGGGCGAGAAGCTGCTCGAGGTCGACGACGTGACGCTGCGTTTCGGCGGCGTCGTGGCGCTCGACTCTGTCAGCTTCGAGATCCGCAAGGGAGAGATCCTCGGGCTCATCGGGCCGAACGGCGCCGGCAAGACGACGTGCTTCAACGTCATGACCGGCGTGTACCAGCCGACCTCCGGGCAGGTCCGCTTCAAGGGCGCCGACCTCGGCCGGCGCAAGAAGTACGCGATCACCAAGCTCGGGATCGCCCGCACCTTCCAGAACATCCGGCTCTTCGCCAACATGACCGCCCTCGAGAACGTCATGGTGGGCGTCGACGCACACCACTCGACGGGGGTCGGCTCGGCCATGTTCCGGCTGCCGAAGCACCGCCGCGAGGAGGCGCAGGGGCTCGCCCGGGCCACCGAGCTGCTCGAGTTCATGGGGCTCACCGGCAAGGCCGACGAGCTGGCGCGGAACCTGCCCTACGGCGACCAGCGCCGTCTGGAGATCGCCCGCGCCCTGGCCACCAGCCCTCAGCTGGTCTGTCTCGACGAGCCGGCGGCCGGCTTCAACCCCGCGGAGAAGGCCCGGCTCATGGACCTCATCCGGCTCATCCGCGACCAGGGCTACACGGTCCTGCTCATCGAGCACGACATGAGGCTCGTCATGGGCGTCACCGACCGGATCGTCGTCCTCGAGTTCGGCCGCAAGATCGCCGAGGGCTCGCCGGCCGAGATCCGTGACAACCCGGCGGTCATCGCCGCCTATCTGGGAGTTGCCGAAGATGCTTCTTGAGGTCAGCGGCCTGTGCGTCAACTACGGGCGCATCGAGGCCATCCGCGACATCAGCTTCACCGTCGACGAGGGGGAGATCGTCACCCTCATCGGTGCCAACGGCGCCGGCAAGACGACGACCATGAAGACGGTGTCGGGCCTGCGCCCCGTCCGGGCGGGGACCGTGGTGTTCAAGGGCCAGGACATCACCCACCTGCCGGCCCACGAGCGGCCGGTCCTCGGCATCTCGCAGTCGCCGGAAGGCCGCGGGTGCTTCGTCGGGATGACGGTGATGGAGAACCTCGAGATGGGCACCTATGCCCGCCCCGACCGCAAGTCCCAGCACGTCAAGAAGGACCTGGACCGGGTGTTCGAGCTGTTCCCGCGGCTCAAGGAGCGATCCAGTCAGGCGGCCGGGTCGATGTCAGGCGGCGAGCAGCAGATGCTCGCCATGGGGCGGGCGCTCATGGCGAAGCCCAAGCTGCTCCTGCTCGACGAGCCGTCCATGGGCCTCGCGCCCAAGCTCATCCAGCAGATCTTCGACATCGTCACTGAGATCAACAGCCAGGGCACCACGGTGCTGCTCGTCGAGCAGAACGCCGCCCAGGCGCTGAAGCGCTCCCACCGCGCCTACATCCTCGAGACCGGCGAGATCGTCCGGGAGGGCACCGGGGCGGAGCTCGCCGCCGACCCCGCGGTCAAGGCCGCCTACCTCGGCGGCGACGTCTGACGGCATACCGGCCCTTGACCGGTCGGCCGTCCTCGCGTCCGACGGTCAGAACGCCCCCACGAGGGCGACGAGGAGCGGCGCGACGACGAGCGCGGGGAGCAGGTCCCCGACCGGGACCTGCTTGACCTCGAGCAGGCGCAGCCCGATGCCGGCGAGCATCAGCCCGCCCGTCGCGGTGAGGGCGCTGACCTGGGCGCCGGAGAGCACCGAGCCCAGCAGCAGCCCGGCGACGGTGAGGCCGCCCTGGATGACGAGGACCGACCCCGCCGACAGCAGCACGCCGACCCCGAACGACGCGGCGAAGGCCATGGCGGCGAAGCCGTCGAGGACCGACTTCAGGGCGAGCTTGTCGATGCCACGGCCCATCCCGTCGTCGAGCGAGCCGAGGATCGTGAGGGGGCCCACGCAGAAGAGCAGGGTCGCCCCGAGCCACCCCTCGATGAAGCGCTCGCGCTCCGCGGACCCCTCGTCACCGCCGCGCCCGCGATGGACCCACGCCTGGACCACGCCCGCCAGACCGGCGAGACGTTCCTCGATGCCCAGGAGGGACCCGGCGATGCCGCCGAGCAGCAGGGAGCCGAGGACGACGAGGACCGCGCCGCTGCCGACGGCCTCGCCGAGCGCCGCGTCGCCGACGTGCGAGGCCGACAGCCCCGCCATGAGCAGGGTCGTCAGGCCGAGCACGTCGGTGACGACCGAGGAGGTCCGGCGGGGCAGTCGGTGGCCGACGAGAATGCCGAGCACGGCGCCGACCGTGACCGTCGCGGCGTTGAGGGCCGTGCCGAGGCCGGGGAAGTCCATGAGCCGACCCTAGAGGTTCGCCCGTTACCCTTTCTTGACCATCGACTTGCCCGTAGGGTCGGGCGAGGTCAGGGTGTCGGGGTGATCTGAGGAGGAACGATGGGCCGACCGGCCATAGCGGTCACTCGCGTCGAGCAGCCGCACCACTCGGCGTTCATCGAGCTGTGGATCGCGCACCGCATCGAGGGCGGCACGACGCCCGAGGCGGCCCAGCGCCTGGCCCTCGACGGGACGTTGCGCGCGGCGCTCGGCCGCAGTGACATCTGCGCGTTCCTCGCGTCGGTCGACGGTGTCCCGGCCGGCTACGTCGTGCTGGCCGACTCGACCCGCAGCCTGCTCGTCGACAGCCCGTGCGTGTCCATCGACATGCTCTTCGTCCTGCCGGACCACCGGCGCACGGGGGTGTCCCGCGCCCTGCTCGCGGCGAGTGCGCGGTATGCCGATCGGCTCGGGGCGGAGCACATCGCGAGCGCGGTGCCCGCGGCGGACCGCGACGCCAACCGGTTCTTCGCCCGGCTCGGGTTCGCCCCCGAGACGATCCGGCGCATCACGACGGTCACGACGCTGCAGCGTCGGCTGTCCGGACAGCGTCCGCAGCGCTACTCGCTCGACCACGTGCTGCAGCGGCGGCGCGAGGTCAGGGCGCGTGGGACGCGTCCCCAGCCCCCGCGGATCGCCGGCTGACCCACCCCTCCGGTCGAGTGGCCACTTCCGCGCACCACCCCTCCGGTCGAGTGGCCACTTTGGCGCGCTGGGTCTGTGGTCGAGTGGCCACTTCCGCGCGTTGGGCCTGTGGTCGAGTGGCTACTCGACGTGAGGGGTGCGGGGGCGGGGCACGAAAGTGGCCACTCGACGTAGGAGGGTGCGGGGGCGTGAGCGGAAGTGGCCACTCGACGTGAGGGGTGCGGGGGCGGGGCACGAAAGTGGCCACTCGACGTGAGGGGACGTGAGCAAAAGTGGCCACTCGACGTGGGGGTGATGTCGGTCAGCAGCTGTCCTCGGCTGTCCCTCAGTCGCCGGGCGCGGCGTCGCGGATGAGGCAGGTGATCCGGGACGTGCACACCCGCGCGCCCGACTCGTCCGTCACGACGACCTCGTAGCAGACCAGCGTGCGCCCGGCGCTGATCGGTGTCGCCACCCCCGTGACGACACCCTGCCTCGCGGCCCGGTGGTGGGTGGCGTTGATGTCGACGCCGACCGCGACCCGGCCGGGACCGGCCTGCAGCATGGCGCCGTAGGACCCGAGCGTCTCGGCGAGGACGACACTGGCGCCGCCGTGGAGCAGGCCGTAGGGCTGGGTGTTTCCCTCGACCGGCATGGTCGCGACGAGCCGATCCTTGCGCACCTCCCGCATGGTGATCCCCATCCGCTCGGCGAGTGCCCCGCTGCCGACGGCCAGCACCGTCTCGACGTGGTCGGTGTCGGTCGGGAGTGCGTCTCTGCGGTCGTCGGTCATGCCCACGAGCCTAGGACGGGCCCAGTCGACCGTCGGAGGCGGACACTAGGCTGCGGCCTGTGAGCCGACTCCTCCTGCTTGACGGACACTCGATGGCCTACCGGGCCTTCTTCGCGTTGCCGGCGGACAACTTCTCGACGACGACGGGGCAGCACACCAACGCCGTCTACGGCTTCACCTCGATGCTCATCAACGTGCTGCGCGACGAGCAGCCCACCCACGTCGCGGTCGCCTTCGACCTGTCCCGCCAGACGTTCCGCACGGAGGAGTACGCCGAGTACAAGGCCGGCAGGTCGAGCGCGCCCGACGAGTTCAAGGGCCAGGTGTCGCTGCTGCACGAGGTGCTCGACGCGCTGCGGATCCGCTACATCGAGGTCCCCGGCTACGAGGCCGACGACATCATCGGCACCCTGGCCACCCAGGCGGAAGCCCAGGGTCTCGAGGTGCTCATCTGCTCGGGGGACCGCGACGCCATCCAGCTCGTCTCCGACCGGGTGACCCTGCTCTACCCGGTCCGTGGGGTGTCGGAGCTGACCCGGCTGACACCGGAGGCGGTGCAGACCCGCTACGGCGTCCCGCCCGGGCGCTACAGCGACCTCGCGGCCCTCGTCGGCGAGTCGTCCGACAACCTGCCGGGCGTGCCAGGCGTGGGCCCGAAGACGGCGGCGAAGTGGATCACCCAGTTCGGCGGCCTCGAGGGCATCGTCGCCGGCATCGACCAGATCAAGGGCAAGGCGGGTGAGGCGCTGCGCGACCACCTCGACCAGGTGCTGCGCAACCGCCGGCTCAACCAGCTCGTCCTCGACACCCCCGTCGGCGTCACCGTCGACGAGCTCAGCCGCGCGCAGTGGGACCGAGAGCAGGTGCACACCGTCTTCGACGGGCTCGAGTTCCGCGTCCTGCGGGACCGGCTCTTCGCCACCGTCGAGGCCCCGGTGCCCGAGGCGGAGGCGGGCTTCGACGTGGACGGCACCGTGCTCGCGGCGGGTGACGCCAGGGCCTGGCTCGACGCGCACCTGCCTTCCGGCCGGCGGGCCGGTCTCTCGGTCACCGGCGCGTGGGCGCGCGGCACGGGGGACGCCACGGCCCTGGCCGTCGCCGCACCCGACGGAGCGGCCGCATGGCTCGACCTGCGGGCGCTCACGCCCGACGACGAGGCGGCCGTCGGCGGGTGGCTGGGCGACCCGGACCGGCCCAAGGCGATGCACGACGCCAAGGGCCCCGTGGAGGCGCTCGCGGCACGGGGCTGGGTGCTGCGTGGCCTGACGAGCGACACCCAGCTCGCGGCATACCTCGTCAAGCCCGACCAGCGCTCCTACCAGCTCGACGACCTCGTGCTGCGGGGGCTCAAGCGCGAGCTCTCGGCCCAGGCTGACGACTCCGGACAGGGCATGCTCGACTTCGGCGGTGACGCCGACGAACAGGCGGCCCGCCAGGAGATGGTCCGGGCCACGGCCGTGCGGGACCTCGCCGACAGCCTCGACGCCCAGCTCGCCGCCACGGGGGGTGCCGACCTGCTCCGCGACGTCGAGCTGCCGCTCGTCGACGTGCTGGCCCGGATGGAGGCGACGGGCATCGCCGTCGACGCGCCGGCGCTCGAGGAGCTGGAGACCGACTTCGCAGACAAGGTGGCGCAGGCCCAGCAGGACGCGTGGGACGCCATCGGCGGCGAGCAGGTCAACCTCGGCTCGCCCAAGCAGCTGCAGGTCGTGCTCTTCGACACCCTGGGCATGCCCAAGACGAAGAAGACGAAGACCGGCTGGACCACCGACGCCGACGCCCTTGCCGACCTCTACGCCAAGACGGAGCACCCCTTCCTCGAGGCGATGCTGCGCCACCGTGACGCCTCCCGGCTGCGCAGCACGGTCGAGACGCTGCGCAAGGCCGTGTCCGACGACGGCCGGATCCACACGACCTACCTGCAGACCATCGCCGCGACGGGCCGGCTCTCCTCGATGGAGCCCAACCTGCAGAACGTGCCCATCCGCACCGAGGAGGGCCGTCGGATCCGCGACGTCTTCGTCGTCGGCGAAGGCGCCGGCACCCGCTACGAGTCGCTGATGTCGGCCGACTACTCCCAGATCGAGATGCGCATCATGGCGCACCTGTCGGGGGACGCCGGGCTCATCGAGGCCTTCCGCTCGGGGGAGGACCTGCACCGCTTCGTCGGGTCCCGCGTCTTCGGGGTGCCGCCCGAGCAGGTCACCGCCGAGATGCGCAGCAAGGTCAAGGCCATGTCCTACGGCCTCGCCTACGGGTTGTCCGCCTTCGGGCTGTCCAAGCAGCTGCTCATCTCCACCGAGGAGGCGCGCGGGCTCATGGAGGGCTACTTCGAGCGTTTCGGCGGGGTCCGGGACTACCTGCGCGACGTCGTGGCGCAGGCCCGCACGACCGGCTACACCGAGACGATGCTCGGACGCCGGCGCTACCTGCCCGACCTCACCAGCGACAACCGTCAGCGTCGCGAGATGGCCGAGCGCATGGCGCTCAACGCCCCGATCCAGGGCTCCGCGGCCGACATCATCAAGGTGGCGATGCTGGGGGTGGACCGGGCGCTCACCGATGCGGGCGCGCGCTCGCGCATGCTGCTCCAGGTGCACGACGAGCTCGTCCTCGAGGTGGCGGCCGGGGAGGCCGCAGACGTGGAGCGGCTCGTGCGACGGGAGATGGGCGGCGCCGCGGAGCTGGATGTCCCCCTCGACGTCAGCGTCGGCATCGGGCGGTCCTGGCACGAGGCTGCACACTGAGCCGGCCGACACCGAAGATCGTCGGCGTCGGTGATATGTGCTGCTGACGGCGGCACACCGGTGACACGGCGGCATACCGGTGACACGGCGGCACACCGGTGACGGGTGGGTGAGCCTCAGCCGGGCTTGGCGCAGACGAAGATCGCCGTGCCGGGGATCAACCGACCGCGCAGCGGCGACCAGCCGCCCCACGCCTGCTCGTGCCCGCTTGGCCACTCCGGCTCGACGAGGTCGACGAGACGCAGCCCGGCGGCCGTGACCTCGCGCACCCGGTCGCCGAGGGTGCGGTGGTGCTCGACGTAGGTCGCGCAGCCCGTGGCGTCCTGCTCGACGTAGGGCGTGCGGTCGAAGTACGACGCCGTGACGGTGAGCCCGGCGGGCCCCGGCTCGTCGGGGAAGGCCCACCGCAGCGGGTGGGTGGTCGAGAAGACGAGCCGCCCGCCCGGGCGCAGCACCCGCGCCGCCTCGGCGAGAACCACATCGGAGTCCGCGACGAAGGGCACCACGCCGTATGCCGTGAACACCGTGTCGAAGGAGCCGTCGGCGAAGGGCAGGCTGCGTCCGTCGCACTGCACCAGCGGGACCCGCGCGCCGGGGGAGAGCCGGGCGTTGACCTCCGCGCCGGTGCGCAGCATGCCGGCGGACAGATCCGTGGCGACGACGCTCGCGCCCCGGGCCCGCAGCCAGCGCGAGCACTGCCCGGACCCCGCTCCGATCTCGAGCACCTGCTGGCCGCGCGGGTCCCCGAGCAGGCCGGCCTCCGCCTCGCGGAGCCGCTCCGGTCCCCAGACGAAGTCGGTGTCGCCGAGGAAGGCGCCGTGCTCGGCGTGGTAGCCGGGCGCCTCGGCGTCCCACCACGCCCGGTTGGCGGCCGCCGTCTCGACGGCCCCCGCCGGCCGGCGGGTCGCGTCCGGGGGAACGCTCACGGCATACCCCCGCAGGGCCGCCGGGCGCAGCAGCCGGCCCTTTGACCGCGCGCGACGTGCATCGCTAGGCTGACCCAGCACCCGTGTGTGCGCTGCACGATCCGTACCACCAGCTCACCCGACGCCGGCCCCGGCCCGGGGCCCGTCACGGCGTCTCCACGTCCATGTCCACAATCGGAGTTCCTACTACATGACTGCCAACACGGTCGAGAAGACCGCGCCTGAGGTCGCCATCAACGACATCGGCTCTCAGGAAGACATCCTTGCCGCGATCGACGCGACCATCAAGGACTTCAACGACGGCGACATCGTCGAGGGTCGCATCGTCAAGGTCGACCGGGACGAGGTCCTGCTCGACATCGGCTACAAGACCGAGGGCGTCATCCCCTCTCGCGAGCTGTCCATCAAGCACGACGTCGACCCGTCCGAGATCGTCAAGGTCGGCGACGAGGTCGAGGCCCTGGTCCTCCAGAAGGAGGACAAGGAGGGCCGCCTCATCCTGTCCAAGAAGCGCGCGCAGTACGAGCGCGCCTGGGGCACGATCGAGAAGGTCAAGGAGGAGGACGGCGTCGTCACCGGCACCGTCATCGAGGTCGTCAAGGGCGGCCTCATCCTCGACATCGGCCTGCGCGGCTTCCTGCCCGCCTCCCTCGTCGAGATGCGCCGCGTCCGTGACCTGCAGCCGTACGTCGGCAAGGAGATCGAGGCCAAGATCATCGAGCTCGACAAGAACCGCAACAACGTGGTCCTGTCGCGCCGTGCCTGGCTCGAGCAGACGCAGTCCGAGGTGCGCACGACCTTCCTCAAGGAGCTCCAGAAGGGCCAGGTCCGGTCCGGGGTCGTCAGCAGCATCGTCAACTTCGGCGCCTTCGTCGACCTCGGCGGGGTCGACGGCCTCGTCCACGTCTCCGAGCTGTCGTGGAAGCACATCGACCACCCCTCCGAGGTCGTCGAGGTGGGCCAGGAGGTCAAGGTCGAGGTCCTCGACGTCGACATGGACCGCGAGCGGGTCTCGCTGTCGCTGAAGGCGACGCAGGAGGACCCGTGGCAGCACTTCGCCCGCACGCACGCCATCGGGCAGGTCGTCCCCGGCAAGGTCACCAAGCTCGTGCCCTTCGGCGCCTTCGTGCGGGTCGAGGACGGCATCGAGGGCCTCGTGCACATCTCCGAGCTGGCCGAGCGCCACGTCGAGCTGCCTGAGCAGGTCGTCACGGTCGGCGACGAGATCTTCGTCAAGGTCATCGACATCGACCTCGAGCGCCGCCGCATCTCCCTCTCGCTCAAGCAGGCCAACGACGACGCCGTGCCGGCGTCCGAGTTCGACCCGACGCTCTACGGCATGGCCGCGGAGTACGACGAGCAGGGCAACTACAAGTACCCCGAGGGCTTCGACCCGGAGACCAACGAGTGGCTCGAGGGCTTCGAGGCCCAGCGCGAGAAGTGGGAGCGGCAGTATGCCGAGGCCCACGCCCGTTGGGAGGCGCACAAGACCCAGGTCGAGGCGGCGCTCAAGGCCGACGCCGACGCCGCCTCAGGCGCGGGCACCGCGACGTCCTACTCGTCGGCCACGGGCGACGTGTCCGGCGACGCCGAGGCCTTGTCGAGCACCCCCGCCCCGGCGGAGGGCACCCTGGCCTCCGACGAGGCGCTTGCCGCGCTGCGGGAGAAGCTCACCGGCGGCTGAGCCGCGTCGTATGCCGTGAGGGCCCCGTCCGCTTCGGACGGGGCCCTCACCGCTGCCCGGGCTGGTGGCGTAGTCGGGCAGCCGCGTGTTCGGGCAGCCGCGTGTTCGGGCAGCGGCATGTTCGGACGGCGGCATGTTCGGACGGCGGCATGTTCGGACACAGTTCAGTCACGTGCAATCCGCGCGTCACTCGCCAGCCGATCTCGCGCAACACGGGGCGCTACGTTGGGCTCGTGTCCGAAACGGTGAGGCCGACGCTCGGGGCGGCCCCGTCCGGGGGGCCGCCACCACCGGTGGGGCCGGCCCCGCGACGGTCGAGCGGGACGTGGTGGGAGTGGACGCTCGCGGCGCTCCTGCTGCTGCCCAACCTGACCCTGCTGGTCGTGTTCACCTACCGTCCGCTCGTCGACAACGTCCGCCTGTCCTTCACCGACTGGAACATCTCCTCGCCGGTGGCGAACGGCGTGGGCCTGGCCAACTACGCCGAGTGGCTGACCCGGGAGGACACCCGGACGGTGCTGCGCAACACGGCCGTCTTCACCGTGGCCACGGTGGGGATCTCGATGGCCCTCGGGCTCGGCCTCGCGATCCTGCTCGACCAGCGGCTGAAGGGCCGCAACCTCGTGCGCTCCGCGGTCTTCGCGCCGTTCGTCATCTCGGGCGCCGCCATCGGCGTGGCCTTCCAGTTCGTCTTCGACCCCAGCTTCGGGCTCATCCGGGACCTTGCCGCGCGCGTCGGGGCGCAGGTGCCGGACTTCTACCAGGAGTCCGGTTGGGCGCTGTTCATGGTCACCGTGACCTACATCTGGAAGAACCTCGGCTACTCCTTCGTCATCTACCTCGCAGCCCTCCAGGGCCGGAGGGCGGACCTCGACGAGGCCGCCGAGATCGACGGCGCCTCGGCCTGGACCCGCTTCCGGAAGGTGCTCCTGCCGCAGCTGCGGCCGACGACCTTCTTCCTCTCGATCACGGTCCTGCTGAGCTCGGTGCAGGTCTTCGACATCATCAACGTCATGACCCGCGGCGGCCCGGTCGGCAACGGCACGACCACTCTCGTCTACCAGGTGTATCAGGAGACCTTCGTCAACCAGCGCGCCGGATACGGCGCCACGGTGGCCACGGTCATGTTCCTCATCCTGCTCACGGTCACCGTCGTGCAGGTGCGCTTCATGGACCGGGGGCAGAGCAGATGAGCTCGGCCCCGGTCGTCGGCACGCTCGACGACGAGGTGGTGCCCGGGTCCGGTCGGCGCCGGCGGCGCGGGGAAGCGCCCACCGCGCACGCATCCTCCTCGCACTACCGCGGTCCGGGCTGGACGGTGGCCGGCTACGTCGGGATGGCGCTCGTCGTGCTCCTGGTCGCCGTGCCGCTCCTCTGGATCCTCATCACGTCGCTGAAGGAGCGCCAGGACATCTACGTCCGGCCGGCGCAGTGGCTGCCCAGCCCGGTGACCGGCGAGAACTACAGCGACGTGACGACCCGCATCCCGCTCTTCGCCTACTTCCGCAACTCGTTCCTCATCACCGGTGTGACGTCGGCGGCCAAGATCGTGCTCGGGGTGCTGTCGGCATACGCGCTGGCCCTGCTGCGCTTCCCGGGGCGGCGGGTCCTCTTCCTCGTTGTCATCGCGGCGCTCATGGTGCCCAACCAGATCACCGTCATCTCCAACTACGCCCTCGTCGCCCAGCTCGGTTGGCGCAACACCTACCAGGGCATCATCATCCCGCTGGCGGGGGTCGCGTTCGGCACCTTCCTCATGCGCAACCAGTTCCTGAACCTGCCGGAGGAGATCATCGAGGCGGCGCGCCTCGACGGCGCAGGCCCGCTCAAGCTGCTGTGGCGCGTCGTGCTGCCGATGTCGTGGCCGACGCTCGTCGCGTTCTCGCTCATCACCGTGGTGAACGAGTGGAACGAGTACCTCTGGCCGTTCCTCATGTCCGACGACGAGCGCACCGCGCCGCTGCCCGTCGGCCTGACGCTCCTGCAGAACAACGAGGGCGTCACCAACTGGGGTCCGGTCATGGCGGGCACCGTCCTTGCCATGCTGCCCATCCTCGTCCTCTTCCTCTTCCTCCAGCGCCAGATGATCAAGGGCCTGACGGCCGGCGCGGTCAAGAGCTGAGGCTCATCTCCATCAACACCACCGGAAGGCACGACCTATGAACGGGATCACTCGCCGAGGTTTTCTCGGACTCGCCGGCGCTGCCGGCGTCACGGCCGGTCTGGCCGCCTGTGCGGGCACCGGCACGAGCCCGACCGGCAACCCCTCCGGCGGCGCCGCCGGGGGTGGCGCCCTCGAGTTCTGGAGCAACCACCCCGGCAGCTCCAAGGAGGTCGAGCAGAAGCTCATCGCGGCCTTCGAGGCCGCGAACAGCGGGATCAAGGTCAAGCTCGTCGACGCGGGCAAGAACTACGAGGAGGTCGCCCAGAAGTTCAATGCCGCCCTGGCCGGCGGGCAGCTGCCCGACGTCGTCGTCGTCTCCGACGTCACGTGGTTCAACTTCGCCCTCAACAAGCAGCTCACGCCGCTGGACGAGCTCGTGTCGACGGCCGGCGTCAAGGTCGACGACTACGTCGACGCGCTCTACAAGGACTACCTGTTCAACGGCAAGCACTACGCCCTGCCCTACTCGCGCTCGACGCCGCTCTTCTACTACAACAAGGAGCTGTGGAAGGCTGCCGGCCTCGAGGACCGCGGTCCCAAGGACTGGCAGGAGTTCAAGGCGTGGAGCACCAAGCTCAAGGCTGCGGTCGGCTCCGACAAGGTGGCGCTCGAGCTGGCGGACGGCTCCAACTACCTCGACTGGTACTTCCAGAACATGGTCTGGGGTTTCGGCGGTGCCTACTCGAAGGAGTGGACGCCGACCTTCTCGGACCCGAAGACGATCGAGGCCGGCCAGTTCCTCCAGGACCTCGCCAAGGCGGGCGTGGTCCGCTTCAACAAGGCGCCCGCCACGGACTTCAGCGCAGGGCTCGCCGCGTGCATCCTCGAGTCGACCGGCTCGCTGGGCGGGATCGCCAAGGACGCGAAGTTCGAGTTCGGCACCGCCTTCCTGCCGGGCACCGACAACTGCCCCACGGGTGGTGCCGGGATCGGCATACCTGCGGGGTTGTCCGACGATCGGAAGAAGAACGCGCTGAAGTTCGCCGAGTTCCTCACCAACCCGCAGAACACGGCCACCTTCACCCAGGCCACCGGGTACATGCCCGTGCGCAAGTCGGCGGCGGAGCTGCCGGAGGAGCAGGCGTTCCTCGACAAGCACCCCAACTCCCGCACGGCCATCCTGCAGCTGCCGCACACGCGGTCCCAGGACAACGCCCGGGTCCTCGTGCCCGGCGGCGGAGCCCGGATCGGCAAGGCGCTCGACCAGGTGGCGCAGGGTCAGGACGTCGCCACGGTGTTCAAGGCGCTCGACGCCGAGACCCAGCGGGTCATCGACGCCCAGATCAAGCCCAAGCTCTGAGCGGCCCATGGCAACGGTCTACTTCGACGAGGCCACCCGCCGGTTTGCGGCCTCCGACCGCCCGGCGGTCGACCACGTCACGCTCGACATCGCCGACGGCGAGTTCCTCGTGCTCGTCGGCCCCTCCGGGTGCGGCAAGTCGACCACGCTGCGCATGCTCGCCGGCCTCGAGCCGATCGACGGTGGGCGCATCCTCATCGACGGGCACGACCAGAAGGGCGTGCGGCCTCGAGACCGCGACGTCGCGATGGTGTTCCAGAGCTATGCGCTCTACCCCAACATGACGGCGGCCCAGAACATGGCCTTCGCCCTCGACAACGCCAAGGTCGGCAAGGCCGAGACGCGGGCCCGGGTGGCCGAGGCCGCCAAGATCCTCCAGCTGGAGGACCTGCTCGACCGCAAGCCGGGCTCGATGTCGGGAGGACAGCGGCAACGGGTGGCGATGGGGCGGGCCATCGTGCGCCAGCCCAAGGTGTTCTGCATGGACGAGCCATTGTCCAACCTCGATGCCAAGCTGCGCGTGTCCACCCGGTCCCAGATCGCCGGCCTGCAGCGGCGGCTCGGCATCACGACCGTCTACGTCACCCACGACCAGGTCGAGGCCATGACGATGGGACACCGGGTGGCCGTGCTCCGGGACGGCGCGCTGCAGCAGGTCGACACCCCCGAGCGGTTGTACGATGAGCCCATCAACACGTTCGTCGCGTCCTTCATCGGGTCACCCGCCATCACGCTCGTGGAGGCGACGGTCCGTGAAGGCGTCGCTGCTGTGCACAACCTGCAGGTGCCCCTCGACCGAGGTGTCGCGGGGCGCGCCCGGGAGACCGTGGTCATGGGCTTCCGGCCGGAGGCCTGGCACCTCGCCGACAGCAGCGCCGCCGACTCCCTCGCCCTCACCGTGGAGCTCGTCGAGTCGCTCGGCTCGGAGTCCTTCGTCTATGGCCGGCCGGTCGACGCGGAGCCGAATGCCGAGCGCGTGACGGTCCGCCTCGAGAAGCGAACCCACCTGACGGTCGGTGACCTCGTCCACGTCCGACCGAACCATGCCGATGCGCATGTCTTCGATGCGCAGACAGGAGAGTCGCTTCGTGCCCGAGCAGGTCGAAGCAGCAGCGCGCCCCAGCAGGAGGGTCCGTGACGTCCAGGGCCACCGCGGTGGCGGCCGCCTCGGACCCGAGAACACCATCCCCGGCTTTCTCGCCGGAGTGCAGGCCGGGCTGACCGGTTTCGAGCTCGACACCCGTCTGACGGCCGACGGGCAGGTCGTCGTGTGGCACGACAAGACGCTGCGCGCCGACAAGTGCATTCCTGCCGACCCCGCCCTCATCGGCGCCCGGGTGGACGAGGTGACGATGGCGCAGCTGCGCACGGTGGACGTCGGCTCGTTGGCTCGCCCGGGCCTGCCCGACCAGCGGATCCTGCCCGGCACCCGGATGTCGACCCTGCCGGAGGTCCTCGAGGCCTGCGCCGAGCCCGCGGCCGGCGCCTGGTGGACCGTCGAGATCAAGGTCGACCCGCGTGACGAGCGCGAGGTCGCGAACCGGCGGGTGCTGGTCGACGGCGTCCTCACCGCCATCCACCAGGCGGGCATCGAGGACCGCTGCTATGTGCACTCCTTCGACTGGGCGGTGCTCGAGCTGGCCCGCGACCTGGACCCGGTGCTGCCCCGCTCGGCACTCGCCATCGACGGCCTGACGTATGCCGCGGGCAGCGCCTGGCTCGGCAGCGTCCGATGGGAGGAGCACCGCGGCGACCTGCCTTCCGCCGCGGCCGCCGCGGGCGCCAAGGTCGTCTCGCCGCATCACACGTCGTGCGACCAGCCGCTCGTCGACCGGGCGCACGAGCTGGGCCTCGGCGTGCTGCCCTGGACGGTCAACGACCCGAGCGACCTGCTGCGCATGAAGGAGATCGGGGTGGACGGACTGGTCACCGACTTCCCGACCCGGGCGGTGGAGCTCCTCCACGACGCGTGACCGCGGCGGGATCGCTGCCCACAACGGCCTGATGCGGCCTGACGCACCTGACGCGGCCTGCCCGGGGGCCGGGCCGCGTGGCAGACTCGGTCCGTGCCTCGAACCATCGCCACCACCACGACCGTCGACCGGGAGGGCCTCCTCGACTTCGTCCGGCCCCGACATTCGATGGTGCTCGTCACCACCCGGGCCGACGGGCGGCCGCAGACCTCGCCCGTGACCGGGGGAGTCGACGAGCAGGGCCGCATCGTCATCTCGACGTATCCCGAGCGGGCCAAGACGAGCAACGCCCGGCGCCGACCCGCCGTCAGCGTCCTCGTGCTCTCCGACGACTTCGGCGGCGCGTGGGTGCAGGTCGACGGCGAGTGCGAGGTGCTCGACCTGCCCGAGGCGCTGGAGCCGCTCGTCGACTACTACCGCGCCGTCGCCGGCGAACACCCCGACTGGGACGAGTACCGCGACGCCATGCGCGCGCAGGGCAAGTCCCTGATCCGGGTCACGCCCACCTCGTGGGGACCCGTGGCGACGGGCGGCTTCCCGGCGCGGCTCGCCGACTGAGCCCGCACCATGCTCCGCGTCGGCGTCACGGGCGGGATCGGCTCGGGCAAGTCCACCGCCGCGCGACGGCTGGCTGAGCTCGGTGCCTGTGTCGTCGACGCGGACGTGGTCGCCCGCGAGGTCGTCGAGCCGGGCACGCCCGCGCTGCGGCTGATCCGCGAGCGCTTCGGCGACGAGGTCATCCGCCCGGAGGGTGACCTCGACCGGGCACGCCTGGCGGGCATCGTCTTCCACGACGCCGCCGCCCTGCGCGACCTCGAGGCCATCACCGGGCCGTCCATCACGGAGGGCGTCGCCCGACTGCGCGCGAACACCCCGCCCGGAGTGGTGTCGGTCTTCGACATGCCGCTCCTCGTCGAGCGGCGGCTGTGGGTGCACGAGCACCTGGCCGTCGTCGTCGGTGCCCACGTGGAGACGAGGGTGCGCCGCCTGGTGGAGCAGCGGGGACTGGGGGAGGAGGACGTCCGTGCCCGGATCGCGGCGCAGGCCACCGACGACGACCGCCGTGCCGCGGCGGACGTCTGGCTCGACAACGACGCCGGCCCCGACGACCTGCTGCGCCTCGTCGACGCGGTCTGGCACGACCGCATCGCCCCGTTCAACGCCAACGTCGTGGGCGGCATACGGGCGTCCCGCCCGGAGCTCGGGGCCGTCGTGGACCCGAGGGCGGACTGGGCGGCGCGGGGGAGGCGGACGACGGCGAGGATCGAGGCGGCGCTGGCGCGCGACGGCATCGACGTCGACGTCGAGCACATCGGGTCCACGGCGGTGCCGGGACTGCTCGCCAAGGACGTCATCGACGTGCAGGTCGGGGTGCCCTCCATCGACCGCGCCGACGGGCAGGGGCTCGCCGCGGCCCTGCGCCGCGCCGGCTACGTCCGTGTCCGCGAGATCACGCGAGACACGCCTCATCCCGAGGGCGCCGACGCCGGCGGCTGGGTCAAGCGGTTCTACGGGGGCTGCGACCCCGGAAACCTCGTGCACGTCCACGTGCGCGAGAGGGGCTCCGCCGGCTGGAGGTTCGCGCTGCTGTTCCGCGACTGGCTCATCGCCAGGCCGGACGAGCGGGAGGCGTATGCCGCCGAGAAGCGTCGGTTGCTGGCGCTCGACCCGCGCACCAGCGCCTACGTCGAGGGCAAGGAGCCGTGGTTCTCGGGCGCGTACGAGCGGGCGTCGGCCTGGGCACGCGAGACAGGGTGGACCCCGACCGCCTGACCTCGCCGCGAGCCACCACCCCCGCGGCCGACCACGGGCCCGGGTGGGCGCGCGGCATACGGGCTTGGAGAGCACTGTCGGTGGGCGGGCTTACCGTTGACCCATGCGTCCGACGACCGACCTGCAGCGCACGGTGGCCCCGTTCGAGGTCATCTCCGAGTTCAGCCCCAGCGGCGACCAGCCGGCGGCGATCCGCGAGCTCGCCGCCCGGGTGAGGTCGGGGGCCACGGACACGGTGCTGCTCGGCGCCACGGGCACCGGCAAGTCCGCGACGACCGCGTGGCTCATCGAGCAGGTGCAGCGGCCGACCCTGGTCATGGCACCCAACAAGACGCTCGCCGCCCAGCTCGCCAACGAGTTCCGCGAGCTGCTGCCCAACAACGCGGTGGAGTACTTCGTCTCCTACTACGACTACTACCAGCCCGAGGCCTACATCCCGCAGACGGACACCTACATCGAGAAGGACTCGTCGGTCAACGACGAGGTGGAGCGGCTGCGCCACTCGGCGACGAACTCCCTGCTCACCCGGCGTGACGTCATCGTCGTGGCGTCCGTGTCGTGCATCTACGGCCTCGGGACGCCGCAGGAGTACGTCGACCGGATGGCCCGGCTGCGGGTGGGCGACGAGGTGGGGCGCGACTGGCTGCTGCGTCGCTTCGTCGAGATGCAGTACACCCGCAACGACCTCGCCTTCACCCGGGGCACCTTCCGGGTGCGCGGCGACACCGTCGAGATCATCCCGGTCTACGAGGAGCTCGCCGTCCGCATCGAGTTCTTCGGCGACGAGATCGAGCGGCTCTACACCCTGCACCCGGTGACGGGGGAGGTCGTGCACGAGGAGGAGGAGATGTACGTCTTCCCCGCCTCGCACTACGTCGCCGGCCCGGAGCGGATGGAGCGGGCCATCCGCGGCATCGAGCTCGAGCTGCAGGACCAGCTGGCCGCGTTCGAGAAGCAGGGCAAGCTGCTCGAGGCACAGCGGCTGCGCATGCGCACGACGTACGACATCGAGATGATGCGGCAGGTCGGCTTCTGCTCCGGCATCGAGAACTACAGCCGGCACATCGACGGCCGCGGCGCGGGTTCGGCCCCGAACTGCCTCCTCGACTACTTCCCGGAGGACTTCCTCCTCGTGATCGACGAGTCGCACCAGACCGTGCCGCAGATCGGCGCGATGTATGAGGGCGACATGTCTCGCAAGCGCATGCTCGTCGACCACGGCTTCCGGTTGCCGAGCGCCATGGACAACCGTCCGCTGAAGTGGGAGGAGTTCCTCGAGCGCATCGGCCAGACCATCTACCTGTCCGCCACGCCGGGCGACTACGAGCTCGCGAAGTCGGGGCCGCCCGTCGAGCAGATCATCCGGCCCACGGGCCTCGTCGATCCCGAGGTCGTCCTCAAGCCCACGAAGGGGCAGATCGACGACCTCATGCACGAGATCCAGGAGCGCACGAAGCGTGACGAGCGGGTGCTCGTGACGACGCTGACGAAGAAGATGGCCGAGGACCTCACCGACTACCTGCTCGACAAGGGCATCCGGGTGCGCTATCTGCACAGCGACATCGACACGCTGCGCCGGGTGGAGCTGCTCCGCGAGCTGCGCATGGGCACCTTCGACGTCCTCGTCGGCATCAACCTGCTCCGGGAGGGACTCGACCTGCCGGAAGTGTCGCTGGTGTCGATCCTCGACGCCGACAAGGAGGGCTTCCTGCGCTCGACGCGGAGCCTGATCCAGACCATCGGCCGGGCCGCCCGAAACGTGTCGGGCCAGGTCCACATGTACGCCGACAAGGTCACCCCCTCCATGCAGCAGGCGCTCGACGAGACCAACCGGCGCCGCGCCAAGCAGGTCGCCTACAACCGCGAGCTGGGGCTGGACCCGCAGCCGCTGCGCAAGAAGATCGCCGACATCACCGACCTGCTCCAGCGGGAGGACGCCGACACCGAGGAGCTCATCGGATCGGGCCGCATGCAGTCACGGGGCAGGAGCGGAGCCGGGCGCGGGGCTGTGGTCGCCGACGTCGGGGTCTCCGGTGGCCGGTCGGACCGGCCGCAGGACATGGCGGCGTCCGACCTCGTGGCCCTGATCCAGGAGCTGACGGCGCAGATGCACCAGGCGGCGGCCGAGCTGCACTTCGAGCTCGCTGCGCGTCTCCGGGACGAGATCGGGGACCTGAAGAAGGAGCTGCGCCAGATGACGGCGGCCACGAGGTAGCCGCGCCGATTTGGGCCTGCCCCCCGAGGGGTGGGAGACTTCAGGCATTCACGGAGGGGAGTATCCCCACGCGACGCGCTCGTCATCACGGAGGGGACTCACCGCCGCTCCCGGGCCGTCGGTCCGCCACCAGGGCGGGAGAGACCTCCGGCCACTGATTCGGTGACCGGAAGGCTTACTCCCATGAATGTTCCCGTGTGGGGCTGGTATCTCACGATCGGCCTGATGACCGCCGCCCTCTTCGTCGACGTCTTCGTCATCGCGCGGCGCCCGCACACCCCCTCCCTGCGCGAGGTGTCGCGGCACCTGGCCTTCTACCTCGTGCTGGCGGTCCTCTTCGGCCTCTTCGTGTGGCGGGTGTGGGGCGGGCAGTATGCCGGCGAGTTCTTCGCCGGGTGGCTCACCGAGTACTCGCTCTCCGTCGACAACCTCTTCATCTTCCTGCTCATCATGCAGAGCTTCCGGGTGCCCATGAAGCTGCAGCAGTCCGCTCTCATGATCGGCATCCTCATCGCCATCGTGCTCCGCGGCGTCTTCATCGCGCTCGGCGCCGTCGTCATCAACGCCTACGCGTGGGTGTTCTACCTCTTCGGCGCCTTCCTCATCTACACGGCGGTCAAGCTCGCCCGGGGCGGCGAGAGCGACGACGAGGAGTACCACGAGAACCGGCTGCTGACCTGGGTCGAGCGCAGGTTCCCGGCGACGACCTCCTTCCACGGGGCCCACCTCGTCGTCGTCCAGCAGGGCAAGCGGGTCATCACCCCGATGATGATCGTCATCCTCGCGCTCGGCACCACCGACCTGCTCTTCGCCCTCGACTCCATCCCGGCGATCTACGGCCTGACGAAGGAGCCCTTCCTCGTCCTCACGGCCAACGTCTTCGCGCTCATGGGCCTGCGCCAGCTCTACTTCCTCATCGGCGGGCTGCTCAAGCGGCTCGTCTACCTCAGCATCGGGCTCGCGGTGCTCCTCGGGTTCATCGGCGTCAAGCTCGTGATGCACGCGCTGCACGAGAACAACCTGCCGTTCGTCAACGGCGGGCAGCCGATCGAGTCCGTGCCCGACATCCCCATCAGCGTCTCCCTGGGCGCGATCGTGCTCATCCTCGGCGTGACGACGGTCGCCAGCCTCGTCCAGTCGCGCCGCGAGGCCCGCGCCACCGTCTGAGCGCCGTGGCCGCCTGATCAGCTTCCGGTGGCCTGCGCGGGGTCGGGCTCCGACGGGGCCTTGCCTCGGCGGCCGGGGGCGCCGAGCACGAGGCAGCTGGCCACGACGACCGACGCGATGCCGAGCAGCCGCACCGGGTCCAGGACCTGGCCCAGCACGAGGTACCCGGCGAGCGCCGCGACCGCCGGCTCGGCGCTGAGCAGGATGCCGAACACGTGCTGGCGCAGGTGCCGCAGCGCGACGAGCTCGAGGGAGTAGGGCAGCACGGACGACAGGACGGCGACCGCGAGGCCTAGCCCGACGGCATACGGCGGCCACGCCCGCGTCGTGGTGAGCCCGAGCGGCGCGACCACGACGGTCGCCACGACCATGGCGAGGGCGAGCCCGTCGACGCCCGGGAAGCGGGTCCCCGTGCGCTGGGACAGGACGATGTATGCCGCCCACAGCGCACCGGCGGTCGCGGCGAGCGCGAGCCCGGTGCGGTCGACCGACTCGAAGGAGACCCCGAAGGCGCCCGAGACGAGCACGACGCCCACGGTGGCCGCGGCGACGGCCAGCACGTCGCGGAGGCGGCGGCTCTGCGTCGCCGCGAGGGTGAGCGGGCCGAGGAACTCGACGGTGACGGCGACGCCGATCGGGAGGTGGGCGAGGGAGGCGTAGAAGCTGAGGTTCATCGCGCCGAGGGCAAGGCCGAAGGCGGCGACGGTCAGCCAGTCGGCGCGCGAGCGTCCGCGGACCGGGGGACGGGCGGCGGCACAGAGGATGAGGGTCGCGAAGGCGAGGCGCAGCGTCACCGAGCCCGCGGCCCCCAGTCGCGGCACCAGGGTGGCCGCCAGCGCGCCGCCGAACTGGACCGACAGGATCGCGGCGAGGACGAGCACGGGCGCGCTGCGCTCGTTCGCCGTCACGAGGTCGGGAGCCGGCCGGTGGCGACGAGGGCCTCGAGGCGGTCGGCGGTGAGGTCCTCCTCGACGACCGCGCCGCGGGTCTCGGAGGCGTGCACCATCCGACCCGGGGACACGACGATGCCCACGTGGTGGACCACACGGCCGGGACGACCGAAGAAGTAGAGGTCGCCGGGTCGTGCCTCGCCGGGGTCCGGGGAGAGCGCCGCCTCCGCCTGCGCATCGGCGTCGCGGGGCACGACCACGCCGAGACGGCGCCAGGTGTGGTGGACGAGCCCGGAGCAGTCGAAACCGAGCGGGGAGAGCCCGCCCCACAGATAGGCGAGACCGAGGTGATCCCGCGCGAGCGCGAGGGCCGGATGCTCGCCGGAGCCGGCCGCGGGCCGCGCCGTGGCCGCCGGTGCGGCGACCGAGCCAGACGCGTCGGGGACCTGACGCAGGTGTGCCGCCGGGACCCAACCGGGATACCCGTCCGGGCTCTTCGGCGACGGCTGCCACGGGCAGACGACCTGGGCCCAGGTCTTCGCCTCGTCGAGGCCCACCACGCGGACGGGCTCTCCGGCGACGAGCTGGGACTCGACCCGCCCGTGCAGTCCGAGTCGGCCGTCGCCCGACTCGTCGTCGTCGGGGTGCGAGTCGAGGTCCGCCAGCCACCGCACCGCGTCGGGAGCCGCCGCGACGACCGGTCGGTCCACGTCGCGCGGCCGGTCAGGGCCCACCCACAGCGTCGTCAGGGGGACGGACACCATCGCGGGGCCTGGACGCAGTGACACGGCGGCATCCTCCCATGCCGCATCCCGGCCCGTGCGGGCGGCTACTCGCAGCCGATGCCGTCGTTGTCCCGGTCCAGGTGGCGCGCGTAGCCCGGCTCGCCGCGGTGGATCGGGGCCGCCCCCGCGGCCCGGACGGCCGCGCAGTTCTTGTAGTAGACGGGGCCCGACGAGCCAGCGAGCGGCACCGGTGCCGCCGCGGCCTGCGCCGCGGCGGCCTTCGCCTTCGCCCTCGCGACGCTCGCCGTTTTCGCCGCGGCGGCCTTCGCGTTTGCCTTCGCGGCTGCTGCGGCCTTGGCCGCGGCGGCCTGGGCTGCCGCCGTGCCCGCGGCGGTGGCGGGTGTGCCCTCGCCGACCCCGGTCGTGGTCGGTCCGGGGGTCTCCGCGACGGACGCCGCCGCGGGAGACTGCGCTGAGGACGCCAACGCAGAGGAGGCCGACGCGGCCGGTTGGGCGGTGGAGCCGGCGAGCCTGACCTCGACCGTGGGGACCGGGCTGGTCCCACACGCGGTCGCGGTCATCCCCACGACGAGGGCAAGCGCGAGGGACCTGGGCAGTCGACGCATCGTTGAGCACCTTCCGGGAAGACGGCAAGAAGACTGGGACCGTCTCGTTCGACGGGCGGTGACTGTCTACCGGACCAGGACGCCCGCCATGAGGCTTTCGCGGGATTTGGTGAGGATTGTTCTGTCGTAGCCTGAGCCAGTCTGGGAGAGGAGGCCGGGGGATGACGCTGCGGATCAGCCGCGCCAACCTCGGCGCATGGGTGATCAAGGCCAACCCCGCTGCCCGGGACCCGCAGCGGTTCGCCGCGGAGCACGCCTCGGTCGCCGACCGGTGCGTGGCCGCCAACTACCGCTCCGCCCTGATCCAGGCCGGGGACCCCGTCGTGCTGTGGGTGTCGGGCCCGGAGCGGGACCCGCTGCAGCCGGGGGTCTGGGGCGTGGGCCGCGTGGTCGCGCCCGTGGCTCGCGCTCGAGCGAGCGGGTCTGACGGACCCGCCTCCGGCACGCCCAAGGTCACTCTCGACGTGCCGCTCCTGGAGGCGCCCGTGCCGCGCGCCCTGCTCAGGGCCACCGCCGCGCTCGCCGGCTGCGAGGTGCTGCGGCAGCCGCAGATGGGCAACCCGGGCTGGCTCGACGGGGCCGAGTGGGCCGCCCTCCAGGAGCTGCTCGCGAGCCGGTGAGGGGCCGGGCCGGAGCCCGGCCCCTGCCGGTTGCAGTCAGCCGGACCGCGGCTCAGTGGGAGACGCGCACGACCGCGCCGGCGTTCGGCGTGGTGTCGGCCGAGCCGACGGTGACGTACATGGCGCCGTCACGGCCCTGGGCGATCCCGCCGGGCACGGGCAGCTTGCCCCCGCCTATCCGGGTGTGGTTCGTCGGCGTGCGGAAGGGGATCCGGACGATGTCACCGGGCGGCTGCGCCGCGCCGTTCGGCTGGAACATCTCGGTGGCCCAGAAGTTTCCGGACCGGTCGAACGTGCAGGCCGTGATCGTCGTGAGGCCGGTGGCCCACACCGTGGGCTTGGGCCCGCTGCCGAAGTTGGCGTTCGGGTCGACGCGCCACACCGAGGACCGGTTCGGGCCGCCGGGGACGAAGAGGTTGAAGACGAGGTCGAGGGTGCCCACGTAGAGCATGCCGTCCGGCCCCTCGGCGACGCACGTGGGGGTCGAGTCGCGGACCGGGTCGTTGGGGATGTAGGCGATGACCCGGCTGCGACCCGACGGCATCACCTCACTGATGGTGTTCGCCCCCGCGTCGGCCACGAAGGTGCGCAGCCTGTCCTTCCTGCGGTCCCGGATCAGCAGGACCCCGTACGGGTTGGAGTCCGGGAAGTCGTCCGGGAAGAGTGACTTGTGGTCCGCGGTCCACCGGAACTGCTGGTTGCCGACGTTGGTGACGGGTTTGGCGGCTCCGGTCCTGCCGTCGAGGCGGAAGAGCAGCCCGGCCTGGGAGGGGGGCAGGCTCACCGGGGGCCGCGCGAGACCGAGGTTGGACTCGCTCATGATCATCCGGATCTCGCACCGCCCCTCACGCCCCTCCCCGTCGCCGTCATCGTCGTGCGACCCCCGCCGGATCATGGGCGAGCGGTCGTCGTCGTCGGCCGGCTCCGTGGAGCAGCTGTTTCCCATGGCGCTGATGCCCTCAGGACCGAGGACGGCCGCTTCGCCCTCGCCGTTCGCGAAGAAGCTGGTGAAACCGGTGGACCAGACCGGCTTCCCCGTGCCGCGCTGGTACTTCGTCACCTTGCCGGTCTTGGAGAGGCCGAAGACCGGCGACGACTGGCCCGTCGACGGAGGCGGCCCGAGATACTTGCCCGACTCCGCGACGTACATGGCGCCTCGGGCGTCGAAGGCGATCCCCCGTGGCGCGTTGAGGCCGGAGACGACCGTGCGGAACGTCGGCGAGGAGCCGGCCGACGACGAGGAGGCAGCCTGGGAGGACGCCGACCCCGTCGGGGCCAGCAGTGCTGCCGCGCACAGGCCGGCGACGCCGGCCACGCGGGCGGAAGCCGTGGTGGTCTTGCTCATGAGATCTCCCAACCGACGGATGCAGACCGGGAGCCCGGGAGCTTCCGTCACTGAGTCGAGTGGAGTGCAACACGTGCGCTGATGCCGCCAGGCGGCGTTGATGGACCGCGGCCTTCCCCCCGTGCCGCAACTCTCCACCGTAGCCCGATAGCAGCAGCGGCGTCAGCGAGTTGCGACAAGCCTCGGGCCGATCGGCCAGCGCGCGCCGGCGTCCGTCACCGTGCTCCCGGGCGCCTACCAGCCGCGGTCGCGCCACTCCTGCAGGTGCGGCCGCTCCGCGCCCAGGGTGGAGTCGGCGCCGTGCCCCGGGTAGAACCACGTGTCGTCGTCGTAGACGTCGAAGACCCGCGTCGTCACGTCGGCGTAGAGCGACGCAAAGCTCTGACCCTCGTTCTTCGTGTTGCCGACGCCCCCGGGGAAGAGGCTGTCCCCGGTCCACAGGTGGGCAGGGCCGCCCGGGTCCGCGTAGGCCAGGGCGATGCCACCGGGGGTGTGCCCGCGCAGGGAGATGACGTCGAGCGTGATCTGGCCGAAGGCGACGGTGTCGCCCTGACCCACCCGGACGTCGACGGGCACCGGCAGGGCGTCGGCATCCTCGGCGCCCGCGACCGTCCGCGCGCCCGTGGCGGCGACCACGTCGGGCAGGGCACGCACGTGGTCCCAGTGTTGGTGGGTCGTGACCACCGTGCCGAGCGACGGCCCGCCCGAGCGGACGAGCTCGAGGATGCGCCCGGCCTCGTCCGCCGCGTCGATGAGCAGCTGCTCCCCGGTCCGCCGGCAGGTGAGGAGGTAGACGTTGTTGTGCATGGCCGAGACCGCGAGCTTGCGGATCGTCAGCTGGGGCAGCTCGCGCGTGTCGGCGGGGCCGCCGGGCTCCACGTCACCGGTGTAGGGCATGAGGTCATCCTCCGAAGGGCAGGTCGGGCAGGTCGGTGCTGCAAGTGATCCCGTCGGGGCGCCGGCGCAGGAGCCAGAGCAGCGCCGCCGCACGGGACCCGGTGACGTATGCCGTGCCGGTGCCGATGACGTGCACGTCGCCCTCGTCGGTGCGGATCTCGACGCTCGGTGCCTCCGGGTGCTCGCGCAGCGTGCGGGCGGCGTGGTCGAGCAGGAGCTCTGCGAGCTCGGCCGGGACGTCGGCGAAGGTGAAGGCCGCGTCGAGGTCGACGTGGTGGACGAGGAGCTCACGCAGGCGCAGGAAGGGCACGCGGGCCACGAGGACGGCGCGGCCGCCGGGCGTGCGCTGCACCGTGCGGCCCTCGAGCTGCGGCCCGAGCCGGTCGAGCAGCGGCGCGAGCCGGTCCGCCGCGGCCCGCACGTCCTCCACGAGGTCCGTGGCGCCCCGCCTGGCGCCTGCCTCGATCTCGGCGTCGCGCACGTCGTCGGCGGCATACATCGTCTCGGCGCTCCCGGTGAGACCGGCGCGGCACACCCGCGCCAGGGCGTCGGCGTTGCGGGCGAGGTGCGTGAGGACGTGGGCGCGCGACCAGCCCTCGCAGAGCGACGGCGCGAGGACCGCCTCGTCGGAGAACGCGGCGGCGGTCGCGAGCAGCCGCTCGGTCTCGCGGGCGACGAGGTCGGGGGTCACGTCACGGGGCCGCATGGACGTCCTTCCCCGCAGCCTCCGCGATGGCGAGGGCCGCGGTCACGAGGGTCAGGTGCGAGAAGGCCTGCGGGAAGTTGCCCACCATGCGGCCACCTGCGGGGTCGTACTCCTCGGGGAGGAGGCCCACATCGTTGCAGAGGGCGACCAGCCGGTCCATCAGCGCGGTGGCCTGCTCGAGCAGGCCGGCCTTGGCGTATGCCGTGACCAGCCAGAAGGAGCACGCGAGGAACGGGTGCTCGTCGCCCGCGAGGCCGTCGACGCCGGTGCTCGTCCGGTAGCGCCGCACGAGCCCGTCCCGCATCAGCTCCTGCTCGACGGCCCGGATCGTCCCGAGCATGCGGGGGTCGTCGCCGTCGAGGAAGCCCACGGCCGAGAGCACGAGGAGCGAGGCGTCCACCTCGCTCGTGTGGTAGTGCTGGACGAAGGTCTGCCGCTCCTCGTCCCAGCCCCGGGCGAGGACCTCCCGGCGCACCTCGTCACGGATGGCCCGCCACCGGTCGACGGGCCCGTGCAGACCGTGGCGCTCCACGGCGCGCACGGCACGGTCGAGGGCCACCCACACCATCACCCGGGAGTGGGTGAAGTGGCGCTCGGGCCCGCGGATCTCCCACAGGCCGTGGTCGGGCTCCTGCCAGTGCGCCGCGAGGTGGTTGACGAGGGCCCGCTGCAGGTGCCACGAGTCGGTCGTCTCGCCCAGGCCGGCCTCGCGGGCCAGCTCGAGCGCCATCATCACCTCGCCGAGCACGTCGGTCTGCCGCTGCTCGACCGCGCCGTTGCCGACGCGGACCGGTCGGGAGCAGGCGTAGCCGGGAAGGTGGTCGAGCTCCCGCTCCGGCAGCTGGCGGGCCCCGTCGACGCGGTACATGATCTGCATGTCCTCCGGGTCCCCGGCCACGGCGCGCAGCAGCCAGTTGCGCCAGAGCCGCGTCTCGTCGACGTAGCCGCAGCCGAGCAGCGACTCCAGGGTCAGGGCCGCGTCGCGCAGCCAGCAGTAGCGGTAGTCCCAGTTGCGCTCGCCGCCGAAGTCCTCGGGCAGGGACGTCGTCGGGGCGGCGACGATGCCGCCGGTGACGGCGTGGCTGAGCACCCGGAGCACGAGCAGCGAGCGGGACACGGCAGCGGCATACGGCCCGGCATACCGGTTGCGAGCGGCCCACCGCTCACTGATGTCGAGCGTGTCGCGCACCCGCTCCGCGACGTCGAACCGGCGGGGCACCGGCCGGTGGCTGGGCAGCCAGGTGAGCGAGAAGGTGAGGCTCTCGCCGGCGGCGACGTCGAACTCGTCGACGTGGTGGCCGTCCTGCCCCCGCGGGAGACGGGTGCCCCGGAGCACCAGCATGTCAGGCCCGGCGACGGCGGTGATGATCTGCTCCTCCACGCCGTCCTTGACGTCGGTGTGCCGGCTGATCCACGGGCGGGTCCGGCCGTAGCCGAACCGCACGACCCAGTCATGCCGCAGCCGCAGCGTCCCCTCGAGGCCTTCCACGCGGCGGAGGACGTCGGCGCGCCCGTCGGCGACCGGCATGAGGTCGGTCACCCTGACCCGGCCGGCCGGGGTCTCGTGGAGGGTCTCGAGGACGAAGCTCGCGCCGACGTAGCGGCGGGTCGAGCGGGCCGACGGGTCGCTGGGGCCGATGAGCCACCGGCCGTGCTCGCGGGTGCCGAGCAGCGCGGCGAAGCAGGCCGGTGAGTCGAAGCGCGGGAGACACAGCCAGTCGATCGACCCCGCCCGGCTCACCAGTGCCGCGGTGGCCGTGTCGCCGAGGACCGCGTAGTCCTCGATGGGCGTCGAGCTCATGGAGGCGAGTATGCCGTCCCGGTTCGCGCGTCGGGGACTGTCGGTGCGGGCACCTAGCATGTTGGCGTGACCTCCACGTCCCCCTCCACCTCTCACGCCCTCGTCGTCCGGGGCGCCCGGGAGCACAACCTCAAGGACGTCTCGGTCGACCTCCCCCGGGACAGCCTCATCGTCTTCACCGGGCTGTCCGGGTCGGGCAAGTCCTCGCTCGCGTTCGACACGATCTTCGCCGAGGGCCAGCGCCGCTACGTCGAGTCCCTGTCCGCCTACGCCCGGCAGTTCCTGGGGCAGATGGACAAGCCCGACGTCGACTTCATCGAGGGGCTCTCCCCGGCGGTCTCCATCGACCAGAAGTCGACCAACCGCAACCCGCGCTCGACGGTGGGCACCATCACCGAGGTCTACGACTACCTCCGGCTCCTCTTCGCGCGTGCCGGGCGCCCGCACTGCCCGGTCTGCGGCGAGCCGGTGACCCGGCAGACGCCGCAGCAGATCGTCGACCAGCTCCTGACGCTCGAGGACCGCACCCGTTTCCAGGTCCTCGCCCCGGTCGTGCAGGGCCGCAAGGGCGAGTTCGTCGACCTCTTCGCCGAGCTGCAGTCCAAGGGGTTCTCCCGGGCCCGCGTCGACGGTGACGTCGTGCCGCTCACGGAGCCGCCCGCCCTCGCCAAGCAGAAGAAGCACACGATCGAGGTCGTCGTCGACCGGCTCGTCGCCAAGGGCGACGACGCGGGCGCCAAGCGGCGCCTCACCGACTCGGTCGAGACGGCCCTGCGCCTGACGGGCGGCGTCCTCGTCGTCGACTTCGTCGACCATGACCCCAAGGACCCCGAGCGGTCCCGCCGCTTCTCCGAGCGGATGGCCTGCCCCAACAACCACCCGCTCGCCATGGACGAGGTCCAGCCGCGGACCTTCTCGTTCAACTCGCCCTTCGGAGCCTGCCCCGCGTGCACGGGCATCGGCACGGAGCTCGAGGTCGACCCCGAGCTGGTCGTGCCCAACCAGGAGCTGTCCCTCTCCGAGGGCGCCATCGCGCCGTGGGCGCAGGGATCGGGTGCGGCGGAGTACTTCCAGCGCGTCATGACGGCGCTCGCGGAGGACCTCAAGTTCTCCATGGACGCTCCCTTCGCGGCACTGCCGGACCGGGCCAAGGAGGCGCTGCTGCACGGACAGGACTACAAGGTCCACGTCCGCTACCGCAACCGCTACGGCCGCGACCGGTCCTACACCACGGGCTTCGAGGGCGTCGTGCCCTTCATCAAGCGCCGGCACGGAGAGACTGACTCGGAGTGGAGCCGGGAGCGCTACGAGGGCTACATGCGTGAGGTGCCCTGCCCCGTATGCCGCGGAGCCCGGCTCAAGCCCGAGTCGCTCGCCGTGCTGCTCGGCGGCAAGAACATCTCCGAGGTGTGCGCGCTGGCGATCAACGAGGCGGCCCGCTTCCTCGACACGGTGGACTTCACCGAGCGGGAGCGGCACATCGCCGAGCGGGTCATCAAGGAGATCGACGCGCGGCTCGGCTTCCTGCTCGACGTGGGGCTGGACTACCTCTCCCTCGACCGGCCGGCGGCCACCCTCTCCGGGGGGGAGGCGCAGCGCATCCGGCTCGCCACGCAGATCGGGTCCGGCCTCGTGGGGGTCCTCTATGTCCTGGACGAGCCGTCCATCGGCCTGCACCAGCGGGACAACCACCGGCTCATCGAGACGCTGACGCGGCTGCGCGACCTCGGCAACACGCTCATCGTCGTGGAGCACGACGAGGACACGATCGCGACCGCCGACTGGGTCGTCGACATCGGCCCGGGTGCGGGAGAGCACGGCGGCCAGGTCGTCCACTCGGGCTCGGTGGCCGACCTGCTGAAGCACCCCGACTCGATCACCGGGGAGTACCTCTCGGGTCGGCGCGAGATCCCGACGCCCCCGGTGCGGCGCCCGCACGACGGCCGCAGGCTGTCCATCGTCGGCGCTCGGGAGAACAACCTGCAGGCGGTGGACGTCGACATCCCGCTCGGCAACCTCGTCGCCGTGACAGGAGTGTCGGGCTCCGGCAAGTCCACCCTGATCAACGACATCCTCTACAACGTGCTGGCCAACCGGCTCAACGGCGCCCGCAACGTCCCGGGCCGGCACAAGTCCGTCGCCGGCCTCGAGCACCTCGACAAGGTGGTCCACGTCGACCAGAGCCCGATCGGCCGGACGCCGCGATCGAACCCGGCGACCTATACGGGCGTCTTCGACCACATGCGCAGGCTCTTCGCCGAGACGACCGAGGCCAAGGTCCGGGGGTACCAGCCCGGGCGGTTCTCGTTCAACGTCAAGGGCGGGCGGTGCGACGCCTGCTCCGGCGACGGCACGATCAAGATCGAGATGAACTTCCTGCCGGATGTGTACGTGCCCTGCGAGGTGTGCCACGGCGCCCGCTACAACCGCGAGACGCTTGAGGTGCACTTCAAGGGCAAGACGATCGCCGACGTGCTGGGCATGCCGATCGAGGAGGCGGCGGACTTCTTCGAGGCCGTCCCGGCCATCGCCCGCCACCTGCGCACGCTGGTCGACGTCGGCCTCGGCTACGTCCGGCTCGGCCAGCCGGCCCCCACCCTCTCCGGCGGCGAGGCGCAGCGGGTCAAGCTCGCCAGCGAGCTGCAGAAGCGCTCCAGCGGGCGCAGCATCTACGTCCTCGACGAGCCGACGACCGGGCTGCACTTCGAGGACATCCGCAAGCTCCTCGAGGTCCTGCAGGGCCTGGTCGACAAGGGCAACACCGTCATCGTCATCGAGCACAACCTCGACGTCATCAAGAACGCCGACTGGATCATCGACCTGGGGCCCGAGGGCGGCTCCCGGGGCGGGCGGGTCATTGCCGAAGGGACGCCGGAGCAGGTGGCCGCCGTCGACGCCAGCCACACCGGGCGCTTCCTCGCGCCGGTCCTCGATCGGACCGCTCGCAGCACGACCCGCCCCTCCGGCGCGCGGCCGCGACGGACCGCAGCGGCAACTGCACAGGCGGGCCCAAGGAAGTCAACAGGTGCGGTGGGCAAGGTCAGCAAGGCAACCACCACGCGGACCGGCGCCGCGGTGGCGCCGGCCGGCAGCACCCGAAAAGGATGAGCGAAAGGGATGAGCATGACCGAGCGACCTGAAGTGTCCGACTCCTCCGACCGCGACGGGGTCCCGACCCGCGCCTCGACCGGCTCGTCGCGAGCGACGACGGAGCCGGTCGAGCGCCGAGGCGTGCTTCGCGCGGCCGGTGCCACCGGCTTGCTCGTCCTGGGCGGCTCCTCCCTGGCGGCCTGCGGCGGCAGCTCCTCGCCCGGCACCACGGCCCCGGCCGCGTCGGCGAGCTCGACGCCGGCCGGTGCCGGTTCGAGTGCGGAGACGACGAGCAGCGGCGCGGGCGGCGCCGGGGGCGGCATACCGGCCGCGTCGGTCCCCGTCGGCGGCGGCGCGGTCTTCACGGACCAGAAGGTCGTGGTGACCCAGCCCGTCGCCGGCACCTTCAAGGCGTTCGACACCACGTGCCCGCACAAGGGGTGCGCCGTCGCGACCGTGACGGACAAGCAGATCCACTGCCCCTGTCACGGCAGCGCCTTCGACATCGCCACCGGCGCCCGGGTGGCCGGACCCGCCCCCAAGGGGCTCACGGCCAAGTCGGTGACCGTCTCGGGGGACCAGCTCACCGTCACCTGAGGGGGCGGGAGCCGGCCCCACCTCCCGCATAGGGTGGGGGGGTGGCCGACCCGACGACCTATCGCCCCAAGCCGGGGGAGATCCCGACCGACCCGGGTGTCTACCGCTTCCGCGATGCGCACGGTCGGGTCGTCTACGTCGGCAAGGCAAAGTCGCTGCGTCCGCGGCTGTCGTCCTACTTCCAGGACTTGTCGGCTCTGCACCCGCGCACGGCCACCATGGTCACGACGGCCGCCTCGGTCGAGTGGACCGTCGTGCGCACCGAGGTCGAGGCGCTGCAGCTCGAGTACTCCTGGATCAAGGAGTTCGACCCGCGCTTCAACGTCAAGTACCGCGACGACAAGTCCTACCCCTACCTCGCGGTGACGATGGGTGAGGAGGTGCCGCGGGCGCAGGTCATGCGCGGCGCCAAGCGCAAGGGGACCCGGTACTTCGGGCCCTACGGTCACGCTTGGGCGATCCGCGAGACCCTCGACCTGCTCCTGCGGGTCTTCCCGGTCCGCACCTGCTCGTCGGGCGTCTACCGCCGGGCCGCGGCGAGCGGGCGGCCGTGCCTGCTCGGCTATATCGACAAGTGCAGCGCCCCCTGCGTCGGCCGCGTCTCGGTCGACCAGCACCGCGCCATCGCCGAGGACTTCTGCGAGTTCATGGCCGGCAACACCAGCCGGTTCGTGCGCCGTCTGGAGCAGCGCATGCAGGAGGCGGCTGCGCAGCTCGACTTCGAGCAGGCGGCCCGCCTGAGGGACGACATCGGGGCCCTGACCAAGGCGCTCGAGAAACAGACGGTCGTCCTCGGTGACGCGACCGACGCCGACATCTTCGGCCTCGCCGACGACGACCTCGAGGCCGCCGTGCAGGTCTTCCACGTCCGCGGCGGCCGGATTCGCGGCCAGCGCGGGTGGGTCGTGGAGAAGGAGAGCGAGGACGTGCCGACCCTGGTCGAGCACCTCCTCCAGCAGGTCTACGGCGAGGCCGCGGCCGATGCAGTCCCGCGCGAGGTCCTCGTGCCGACCCCGCCCGCGGACCCCGAGGCGGTCACGCAGTGGCTGTCGTCGGTGCGCGGGTCGGCCGTCGACGTCCGGGTGCCCCAGCGCGGCGACAAGCGCACCCTCATGGAGACCGTCCGGCGCAACGCGGAGCAGTCCCTCGCCCGGCACAAGGTCGCCCGGGCGGGCGACCTGACCCTGCGCAGCCAGGCGCTGCAGGAGCTGCAGGACCTGCTCGAGCTGGACGAGGCGCCGCTGCGCATCGAGTGCTACGACGTGAGCCACGTGCAGGGCACGAACGTCGTGGCAAGCATGGTGGTCTTCGAGGACGGCCTGGCGCGCAAGAGCGAGTATCGCCGGTTCATCGTCCGGGGTGCGAGGCCCGACGACGGCGCCGGCGGGCCCGGGACCGTGGACGACACCGCGGCCATGCGGGAGGTCCTGTCCCGCCGCTTCCGCCGCTACCTCGACGACGCGGAGAGCGCCGGCGACCTCGGCCTCGCACCTGCGGACGACTCCGACGGCAGCGGACCACTCGATCCGGGGACCGGGCGGCCGCGCCGCTTCGCCTACCCCCCGAGCCTCGTCGTCGTCGACGGCGGCCTGCCCCAGGTCAACGCGGCGCAGGCGGTCCTGGACGAGCTCGGCATCAAGGAGGTAGCCCTCGTCGGGCTCGCCAAGCGACTGGAGGAGGTGTGGCTGCCCGGGATCGCGCACCCGCTCATCCTGCCGCGCACGAGCGAGGGGCTCTACCTGCTGCAGCGGCTGCGGGACGAGGCGCACCGCTTCGCCATCACCTTCCACCGGCAGCGCCGGTCCAAGGCGATGACCGTGTCGGCGCTCGACGGCATACCAGGGCTTGGCACGAGCCGGCAGAAGGCGCTGCTCAAGCACTTCGGT
The DNA here is from genome assembly GCF_035688975.1 of Intrasporangium sp. Taxonomy (GTDB): domain Bacteria; phylum Actinomycetota; class Actinomycetes; order Actinomycetales; family Dermatophilaceae; genus CALMNV01. The sequence continues at coordinate 51,983 of NZ_DASSMH010000076.1, forward strand.
TCCGTGAAACGGCTGCGCCAGGCGAGCGCTGAGGACATCATGACCGTTTCGGGCATCGGCCCGGCACTCGCCGGGGCGATCGTCAGCCACCTCGCGCAGGGCGCACCCGCCGCGCCGGCCGTGAACCTCACGACGGGAGAAGTACTCGAATGACCAGCCAGACCAAGGACCGGGCCAACCATCGGCTGTCCGACGCGCCCATGGTCATCGTCACGGGCATGAGCGGCGCCGGGCGCTCGACCACCGCCAACGTCCTCGAGGACCTCGGCTGGCTCGTTGTCGACAACCTGCCTCCCCAGATGCTCGCGCACCTGGCCGCGATGCGCGACGAGAGCCTGGCCCGCCACCCGGAGGCCCCGCACCGGCAGGTCGCCGTGGTCGTCGACGTGCGGTCACGGGAGTGGTTCGGGCACCTGCACGGTGCCATCGAGGCGATGCGCGACCGGGGGCAGCGGCCCAGCCTGGTGTTCCTCGACGCGACGGACGAGACCCTCGTGCGGCGGTTCGAGAGCGTCCGGCGCCCCCACCCGCTCCAGGGCGAGGGACGCCTCCTCGACGGCATCCAACGGGAACGGGACATGCTCGTCGAGCTGCGGTCGAGCGCCGACGTCGTCATCGACAGCTCCGGGCTCAACGTGCACCAGCTGTCGGCCAAGGTCACCTCGCTCTTCTCCGGGGACCAGCAGGCGCAGCTCCGGCTCGCGGTCATGTCGTTCGGGTTCAAGTACGGCCTGCCGCTCGACGCGGACATCGTCTTCGACCTGCGCTTCCTGCCCAACCCCTACTGGGTCCCCGAGCTGCGGCCCCTGACCGGCCGCGACGACGCCGTCGCCGACTACGTCTTGAGCCAGCTCGGCGCGGAGGAGTTCCTCGACCGCGCAGCCGGGCTCCTCGAGACGATGGTGGCCGGCTATGTCCGCGAGGGCCGGCGCTACGTCACGGTCGCCCTGGGCTGCACGGGCGGCAAGCACCGCTCCGTGTCCATGGCGGAGGCGCTGAGCCACCGGGTGGGGGGCGGCCGCGTCGCCACCTTCGTCGTCCACCGCGACCTGGGCCGGGAGTGAGCCGGTGAGTCCCCACGGCCTGGCCCCCGCCGCGCAGCGGCGCGTCGTCGCGCTCGGCGGGGGCCACGGGCTCTCCGCGGCGTTGGCCGCCCTCCGACTGCTGACCGACCACGTGACCGCGATCGTGACGGTCGCCGACGACGGTGGGTCGAGCGGACGACTCCGCGAGGAGCTGGGGGTGCTTCCGCCGGGAGACCTGCGGATGGCCCTCGCCGCCCTGTGCGACGACACGGAGTGGGGTCACACGTGGCGGGACGTCCTGCAGCACCGCTTCAGCGGGGCGGGCGAGCTGCGCGGCCACGCCCTCGGCAACCTCATGATCGTCTCGATCTGGGAGCTGCTCGGAAACACCGTCGGTGGCCTCGACCTCGTCGGCCGGCTGCTGGGCGCCCGCGGACGGGTGCTGCCCATGGCCGGGGAGCCGCTCGACATCGTCGCGGAGATCGTCGGCCACGACCCCGAGCGGCCGACCGAGACGGCCCTCGTGCACGGCCAGCACCGGGTGGCCTCCTCACCGGGGCGGGTGTCCTCGATCGGCATTCTGCCGACGTGCCCCAAGCCCTGCCCGGAGGCGGTCAGCGCGGTCTGGGACGCCGACTGGGTCGTCCTCGGCCCCGGGTCGTGGTTCACGTCCGTCATGCCGCACCTGCTCGTCCCGGAGCTCGCGGACGCCCTGGTGGCCACCCCGGCGAAGCGGCTGCTCAACCTCAACCTCGAGGTGCACAAGGGTGAGACCCGCGACTTTCGCGCCGAGGACCACCTGACGTCCTTGGCGGCCACCGCCCCCGGCCTGCGGCTCGACGTCGTGCTCGCCGATCCCACCGTCGTCGTCGACGAGCCGTCGGTGCGGTCCGTGGCCGCGGGGCTGGGCGCCGAGCTCGTCGTGGCACCGGTCGCCCTGCCAGACCAGCCGGGCGTGCACGACCCACTGCGGCTGGCGGCCGCCTTCCGCGACGTCATCGGCTGACCCGTCCGAGCCCCGGCACGGGCGCCCTCGCCCTGAACCGGCAGATCGACTGGCAGATCAACTGGCGTGATCAGCTGGCGGATCAACTGGCGGATCAACTGGCGGATCAACTGGCGGGCGGTGTCGCCAGGGCAGCACTGACCGCCAGGTGATGTGCCAGTTGATCGACTCCGGCCGGCCGTATGCCGCAGAGGCGACCGGAACCACGGGCTGCCTGGTGTCCGCAACCAGCGCCGAGCCCCGGTGACCCCGGGTGGCAGGATGTCGCCATGGCCATGACCGCGAAGGTGAAGGACGAGCTCTCACGGCTGGAGATCACCAAGCCCTGCTGTCGGAAGGCAGAGGTTGCGGCCCTGCTCCGCTTCGCTGGCGGCCTGCACATCATCGGGGGACAGATCGTCGTCGAGGCGGAGCTCAACACCGCGAGCGCCGCCCGGCGCCTGCGCCGCAACGTCGCCGAGGTCTACGGGCACCGCAGCGACCTGCTCGTCCTCGCAGCCGGTGGCCTGCGTCGGGGCTCGCGCTACGTCGTGCGAGTCGTCGAGGACGGCGCCACGCTGGCACGGCAGAGCGGGCTCATCGACGCCCGCGGCCGTCCGGTGCGGGGGCTGCCGCCCAAGGTCGTGAGCGCGTCCACGTGTGACTCGGAGGCGGCGTGGAGAGGCGCCTTCCTCGCCCACGGCTCTCTCACCGAGCCCGGGAGGTCCTCGGCGCTGGAGGTGACGTGCCCCGGCCCGGAGGCGGCCCTCGCCCTCGTCGGTGCGGGGCGCCGCCTGGGCATCGCCGCCAAGGCCCGCGAGGTGCGCGGGGTGGACCGGGTCGTCATCCGCGACGGCGACGCCATCGGGGCGATGCTGACCAGGCTCGGTGCGCACGACGCCGTGCTGGCCTGGGAGGAGCGGCGGATGCGCCGCGAGGTGCGCGCCACGGCCAACCGGCTGGCCAACTTCGACGATGCCAACCTGCGCCGCTCCGCGCGCGCGGCCGTGGCCGCCGGCGCGCGGGTGCAGCGCGCCATGGACATCCTCGGCGACGACATCCCGGATCACCTGCGCGAGGCCGGCGTGCTGCGGCTGGAGCACAAGCAGGCCAGCCTCGAGGAGCTGGGCCAGCTGGCGCAGCCCCCGATGACCAAGGACGCGGTGGCCGGGCGCATCCGCCGCCTGCTGGCGATGGCGGACAAGCGCGCCGAGGACCTCGGGGTGCCCGCCACCGACGCCGGGCTGACCCCGGACATGCTCGAAGGCTGACTCCCCGCCCCCCGCGTCGAGTGGCCAGTTCTGTTCACCCCGCGAGGTCGAGTGGCCAGTTCTGTTCACCCCGCGAGCTCGAGTGGCCAGTTTCCTTCACATCCATGGCACGGGACCCGGGACGCCCAGAACCGGACCCGGAATGCCCCTCACTACGGGGCCCCGAAGAGCACTGAGTCGCTCGGCTGCGTGCGGAAGTGGCCACTCGAGGAGGGGGCGGCGTGCGGAGGTGGCCACTGGAGGAGGGGTGGGTGTGCGGAAGTGGCCACTCGAGGAGGGGGCGGCGTGCGGAAGTGGCCACTCGACGTTGGGGGGTGAGCGGGCTGCCACGCCCTGAGATGCGGCGCGTGCCCCGCAGAGCCACCGACTAGGGTGACGAGAGGGGAGCCCGACCGGGCCCCCGCAGCCCGCATTGATTTGTCCCGTTCGAGAGTATTTCCGTTTCGAGAGGCTCAGCACAGTGACTGTTCGCGTTGGCATCAACGGCTTCGGCCGCATCGGCCGCAACTTCTTCCGCGCCGTCCTGGCGTCCGGGGCGGACATCGAGATCGTGGGGGTCAACGACCTCACCGACAACAAGACGCTCGCACACCTGCTCAAGTACGACTCGATCCTCGGCCGTGTCGACGCCGAGGTCAGCTACACCGAGGACACCATCACCGTCGGCGGCCACACGTTCGCCGCCTCCGCCGAGCGGGACCCGTCCGCGCTCAAGTGGGCGGATCTCGGCGCCGACGTCGTCATCGAGTCGACCGGCTTCTTCACCGACGCCGAGAAGGCCAAGGCCCACGTGACCGCTGGTGCCAAGAAGGTGATCATCTCGGCGCCCGCGAAGAACGAGGACATCACCATCGTCATGGGCGTCAACCACGAGCAGTACGACGCGAGCGCGCACACGATCATCAGCAACGCGTCGTGCACCACGAACTGCCTGGCCCCGATGGCCAAGGCGCTCCACGACGGCCTCGGCATCGTCAAGGGCCTCATGACCACGATCCACGCCTACACGCAGGACCAGAACCTGCAGGACGCGCCGCACAAGGACCTGCGCCGCGCCCGTGCCGCCGCGCTCAACATCGTCCCGACCACGACGGGTGCGGCCAAGGCCGTGTCGCTCGTGCTGCCCGAGCTCAAGGGCAAGCTCGACGGCTACGCGCTCCGGGTGCCCGTGCCGACCGGCTCGGCGACGGACCTCAGCTTCGAGGCCTCCCGCGAGACGACGGTCGAGGAGGTCAACGAGATCGTCCGCGCGGCGGCCGAGGGCCCGCTGAAGGGCTACCTGCGCTACACCGACGACCCGATCGTCTCCAAGGACATCGAGACCGACCCGGCCTCGTGCATCTTCGACTCCGGCCTGACCAAGGTGATCGGCAACCAGGTCAAGGTCGTCGGCTGGTACGACAACGAGTGGGGCTACTCCAACCGGCTCGCCGACCTCGTCCTCCACGTCGGCGCGACCCTCTGAGGCGCCGGTGAAGACGATCGGCGACCTCGGGGACCTCCGCGGCAAGCGCGTCCTCGTCAGGTCGGACCTCAACGTCCCGCTTGACGGCAGCACGATCACCGACGACGGACGTATCCGGGCGTCTCTCCCGACGATCCAGATGCTCACCCAGATGGGTGCCCGGGTCGTCGTGTGTGCCCACCTCGGCCGCCCCAAGGGCGCGCCGGACCCGGCATACTCGCTGGCCCCGGTGGCCCGGCGGCTCGGCGAGCTGCTCGGCGCCCCCGTCGCCTTCGCCGAGGACACCGTCGGGCCGCGGGCCCACGCCGCGGTGGACGCGCTCGGGGACGGCCGCGTCGTCGTCCTGGAGAACCTGCGCTTCAACCCCGGAGAGACCGGCAAGACAGCCGCTGATCGCGAGGAGTTCGCGCGCCAGCTCGCCTCTCTCGCAGACGTATTCGTGTCGGACGGCTTCGGCGTGGTGCACCGCGAACAGGCCTCGGTCTACGACGTGGCAAAGTTGTTGCCCCACGCGGTCGGTGGGCTCGTCGAGGCGGAGATCAGCGTGCTGCGCCGGCTCACGCAGGAACCGCAGCGGCCGTATGCCGTCGTCCTCGGCGGCGCGAAGGTGTCGGACAAGCTCGGCGTCATCGGCAACCTGCTCGGCACCGCGGACCGGCTGCTCATCGGCGGCGGGATGGTGTTCACCTTCCTCAAGGCCAAGGGCCTCGAGGTCGGCACGAGCCTGCTCGAGCAGGACCAGGTGGACGCGGTCAAGGGCTACCTCGACGAGGCGGCGGACAAGGGCGTCGAGATCGTCCTGCCCGTCGACATCGTCGTCGCGGACGCCTTCAGGGCGGACGCCGCCACGACGACTGTGCCGGTCGAGCAGATCCCGGCGGACCGGATGGGGCTCGACATCGGGCCCCGGTCGAGCGAGCTCTTCGCGGAGAAGCTCGCCGACTGCCGGACGGTCTTCTGGAACGGCCCGATGGGCGCGTTCGAGATGGAGCCGTATGCCGCCGGCACCAAGGCGCTCGCCCAGTCCCTCGCGGACGTCTCGAAGGCGGGCGGCCTCACCGTCGTCGGCGGCGGCGACTCGGCGGCGGCCGTGCGCCAGCTCGGGTTCTCCGACGACCGCTTCGGCCACATCTCCACGGGCGGCGGCGCGAGCCTCGAGTATCTCGAGGGCAAGGAGCTGCCCGGTCTCACCGTGCTCGAGGAGGACGACGCCTGATGTCAGGAAACCCGGCGCAGGACAGCGCCCCGGCCGGCCGCGTGCCGCTCATGGCCGGCAACTGGAAGATGAACCTCGACCACCTGCAGGCCACGCACCTCGTGCAGAAGCTCGACTGGACGCTGCGCGACGCCAAGCACGACTACGCGGCGGTCGAGGTGGCGGTGCTGCCGCCCTTCACCGACCTCCGGTCGGTGCAGACGCTCGTCGAGGGGGACAAGCTCGGGTTGCGCTACGGCGCGCAGGACCTGTCGCCCCATGCGTCGGGCGCCCACACGGGCGACATCTCCGGCGTGTTCCTCGCCAAGCTCGGCTGCACCTACGTCGTCGTGGGGCACAGCGAGCGGCGCGAGGGCCACGGCGAGACGGACGAGGTGGTCGCGGCGAAGGTGCGGGCGGCATACCAGCACGGCCTCGTCCCGATCCTCTGCTGCGGCGAGGACCTCGAGGTGCGCCGGGCGGGTGGCCAGGTCGAACATGTGGTGCGGCAGCTGCGCACCGCCCTCGACGGCCTGCCGGAGCAGCAGGTCGCCGTCATCGTCATCGCCTACGAGCCGATCTGGGCGATCGGGACGGGTGAGGTGGCGACGCCCGAGGACGCGCAGGAGGTGTGCTCCGCCATCCGGGCGCTCCTGACGGAGCTGCACGGCCGCGAGGTCGCCGACGGGGTGCGCGTCCTCTACGGCGGCAGCGTCAAGTCGGGCAACGTCGCGGCGATCATGGCGCAGGAGGACGTCGACGGGGCCCTCGTCGGCGGCGCGTCGATCGACCCCGCGGAGTTCGCCGCCATCTGCCGCTACCGGGAGCACGTGACCTCGGCCTGACGGCCGTGCAGGTATCCTGTCGGGGTCGTCTGCGACCCGCGACGATCGACCCCGAGGTCCAACGAGACGGAGTTGCCCTGTGGATGCGGTTCGCATCGTGCTTCAGGTCCTGCTGGTCATCGCCAGCATGATCCTGACCCTGTTCATCCTGTTGCACAAGGGCAAGGGCGGTGGCCTGTCCGACATGTTCGGGGGCGGCATGTCGACCTCCCTCGGCGGGTCGTCGGTCGCCGAGCGCAACCTCGACCGGTTCACGATCGCCGTCGCGGTCGTGTGGGCCACGTCGATCATCGGACTGGGCCTGCTGGCCCGGTTCGTCAGCTGAGAGGACAGCAGATGGCAAGCGGAAACGCCATACGGGGCAGCCGGGTCGGCGCCGGACCGATGGGTGAGGCCGAGCGTGGCGACACCGCACCGCGGGTGCACGTGTCCTACTGGTGCTCCAACGGCCACGAGACCCGCCCCAGCTTCGCCCAGGAGCCGGGCATGGTGATCCCCGAGACGTGGGACTGTCCCCGGTGCGGCTTCCCGGCCGGCCAGGACGAGGACAACCCGCCCGCGCCCCCCAAGGTGGAGCCCTACAAGACCCACCTCGCCTACGTGAAGGAGCGACGCTCCGACGCCGACGGTGAGGCGATCCTCGACGAGGCGCTCTCCGCGCTGCGCGAGCGGGGCCTCATCCAGTAGGGACTCGACGACCACGCGAGGCCGCGAACCGCCTGGTTCGCGGCCTCGTGCGGTCCTGCCGTATGCCGCCGGGTGGCTGGTCCGAGCCTTGCGCCCGTCGCTCCGCGCTCGTGGCCGTGGTCGGCCGTGGTCGGCCGCCGGCGTCACCGAGCCGCGTGAGGCGGTCGGAGCCGTCCCGCCGCGTCGGTGTCGAGCAGCCACCGGGTGGCAACGGTGCCGCGGGGCCCGGAAGCGGGCACGTCCCACGGGTCGGCCTCCGGTGACAGCGCCGCCGCCACGGCTTCGGCCTTGTCCGCGCCGGACACGAGGAACCACACCTCCGCCGTTCGCGCGAGGCGCTCGAACGTGAGCGAGACCCGGTCCGGCGGTGGCTTGGGGGAGTCGTGGACCGCCACGGCGTCCGCCCCGGTCGTGCGCTGCGCCGGATGGTGCGGGAAGAGGGAGGCGACGTGCCCGTCGGGGCCCACCCCCAGGAGCACGACGTCGAAGGCGTCCGGCCCGTGCTCGCACAGGGCCTGCTCGTAGGCTCGGGCGCTCGCCTCGGCCGACTGCGACCGGTCCGGCCCGGCGATGCGATGCACCTTGGCGGGGTCCAGGCCCCAGGCGGACAGCCCCGCCGCGTCGTTCTGGACGTCGTTGCGGTCGGGGTCCCCGGCCGGCAGGTAGCGCTCGTCGCCCCACCACGCATGCACTCGCGTGGGGTCGATGGCGAGCCGCCCGGGCACCTCGGCGATCCCCGCGACGATCGCCGAGCCCATGGAGCCACCGGTCAGGACGACGTGGGCGGCGCCCCGCGCCGCCTGCGCGTCCACGATGGCCGTGACCAGGCGGGCAGCGGACGCGTCGGCCAGGGCTTGCCTGCTCGGGTGGACGACGACGACCGGCTCGGGTGGCATCAGGGCGAGCCCTTCGCCGCGGTGGCGGCCCGCGTGCGCCTCGCCCTGGCCGGCTTCCCGCCAGTCCCCGTGTCCTCGGCCTTGCCCGGGCCCTTCGCCTTTGCCTTCCCCTGCGCCTTCCCCTGCGCCTTCCCCTGCGCCTTCCCCTCCGCCTTTCCCTCCGCCTTTCCCTCCGCCGTCGTCTGGCCCGGGTCCCCGCCCTCGGCCTTCCGGCGCTGCTGTTGCTGCTGGTCCTGCTCCTTCTCCCGAGGCGTCGGCTTGCCCGCGAGCTTGCGGGCCGTGGCGGCCCGCACCTGCTCCGTGCTCGCGCTCGAGGGCGCCGGGGGTGCGGAGGTCATGGCCGATGCGGCGCCCGCGGCCTCGTCGCGCCCGAGCCGCGCGGCCGCGTGCCTGGCGGCCTCGTGGTCCGGTGCCTTGCCGGCCCGGGCGGCCGCCGACGCCGACATGCGGACCGGGGTGAGGAGGGGCAGCCCCCGCAGCAGGGCGTCCTCGTAGGTGTCGTCAGGGTCGAGCCGGCGCAGCTCGTCGGCGAGGCACTCCGGCAGCCCGCGGCGGGCGAGGCCGATGCGACGGTCGGGCTGGCCGTTCTGCGACAGGGTCGCGGTGTGGTCACCGGGGCGGACGAGGTCGATCGGGCCGCTCTCGCGCTCGAGCCGCACCGCGGAGATGCCCGAGCCGCGCGGGGTGGAGACCCGATGGACCGGTGCGTCGAGGCGAAACGCCAGCCAGGCGGCCAGGAGGTCCGACGACGGCGAGTCGGGGGCGCCGGAGACGACCGCCGACGTGATCGGCTCGTAGGGCGGCTGGTCGAGTGCGGCGGCGAGCAGCCCCCGCCAGCGGGTCACGCGCGTCCACGCCAGGTCGGTGTCACCGGGCGCGTAGGTGGCGGCCCGCTTCTTGAGCATGGTCCGCGGGTTGCGGTGCTCGGCGGCATCCGTGACCCGCCGCTGGGCCATGGCGCCGATGGGGTCGTTCGCGACGTCGTCGGGCGCCTCGCCGGGCCACCACGCGACGATGGGTGAGTCGGGCAGCAGCAGCGGGACGACGACGCTCGGACCGTGCTTGGCCAGCGTCCCGTAGAGCCGCAGCACGACGATCTCGCTTGCTCCGGCGTCGCCGCCCAGCCGGATCTGCGCGTCGAGGCGGTTCTTGCCTCGGCGGTCGCCGGGGATGACGACGATGATCCGGCACGGGTGCTGGCGGCTGGCCTGGTTGGCCACCTCGATGGCGTCGCCGGCGTCCGTGTCGGCGACGACGACCACCAGGGTGAGGACCCGCCCGAGCGCCATGGCGCCCACCTCGTTGCGGAGCCGGACGAGGGCCTTGCTGATGTCCTTCGTCGTGGTGTTCGCCAAGTCGGTGATCATGGCATCCTCCACGTGCGTCCGTCGCGCCGGAGCATCGCGTCGGCGCTCGTGGGGCCCCACGAGCCGGCGGGGTACTGGTCCGGCCGACCGGACCGGGCCCAGTGCTCGATGAGCGGGTCGAGGATGCGCCAGGACAGCTCGACCTCCTCGTGCCGCGGGAAGAGCGGCGGGTCGCCGAGCAGGACGTCGAGGATGAGCCGCTCGTAGGCCTCGGGGGAGGCCTCGGTGAACGACATGCCGTAGCCGAAGTCCATGGTGACGTCGCGCACCTCCATCTGGGCGCCCGGCACCTTGGAGCCGAAGCGGATGGTGACCCCCTCGTCCGGCTGGACGCGGATGACGATCGCGTTCTGCCCGAGCTCCTCGGTGGCGGTGTGCTCGAAGGGCAGGTGCGGCGCCCGCTTGAAGACCACGGCGATCTCGGTCACCCGCTTGCCCAGCCGCTTGCCGGTGCGCAGGTAGAACGGCACCCCGGCCCACCGGCGGGTATCCACCTCGAGCTTGACCGCGGCGAAGGTCTCCGTGGTCGACGTCGGGTCGACCCCCTCCTCGTCGCGGTAGCCGACCACCTCCTCGGCTCCCTGCCAGCCGTCGGTGTACTGGCCCCGGGCGGAGCCCTGGTCGAGGTCCCGGGGGAGCCGGACGGCCGAGAGCACCTTCTCCTTCTCGGCCCGCAGGTGGCGGGCGCCGAAGGAGACCGGCTCCTCCATGGCGGTCAGGGCGAGCAGCTGCAGGAGGTGGTTCTGCATGACGTCGCGGGCGGCCCCGATGCCGTCGTAGTAACCCGCGCGTCCCCCGATGCCGATGTCCTCGGCCATGGTGATCTGCACGTGGTCGACGTAGTTGGCGTTCCACACCGGCTCGAAGAGCTGGTTGGCGAAGCGCAGCGCCAGCAGGTTCTGGACCGTCTCCTTGCCCAGGTAGTGGTCGATGCGGAACACCGAGTCGGGCGGGAACACGCCCCCGACGATCGCGTTGAGCTCGACGGCGCTCTTGAGGTCGTGGCCGAAGGGCTTCTCCACGATGACCCGCCGCCAGCTGCCGCCCTCGGCCTTGGTCAGCCCGCACCGCTCCAGCTGCTCGCAGACCTGCGCGAAGAAGCTGGGCGGGACCGAGAGGTAGAACGCGGCATTGCCGCCGGTGCCCCGCTCCTGGTCGAGCTCCCGCACCGTCCGCGCCAGCAGGTCGAAGGCGGCCGGGTCGTCGAAGGTGCCCGGCACGAAGCGGAAGCCCTCCGCGAGGGTGCGCCAGACGTCCTCGCTGAAGGGGGTGCGGGAGTACTGCTCGACCGCGTCGTGGACGACCTGCCCGAAGTCCTGGGCGGCCCAGTCGCGCCGCGCGAAGCCGACGAGGGAGAAACCCGGCGGCAGGAGCCCGCGGTTGGCGAGGTCGTAGATCGCCGGCATGAGCTTCTTGCGGGCGAGGTCTCCCGTGACGCCGAAGAGGACGAGCGCGCACGGGCCGGCGATCCGGGGAAGCCGCTTGTCCTTCGGGTCCCGCAGAGGGTTGACGCCGCGCGCGATGTGCGCCGGACTCATTCGGTGGCCCCGGCGGTCAGCACCTTCCGCAGCTGGGCCAGGCCGGCGTCGTGGTCGGTCAGGTGCAGCCGCAGCACCGGCCGCCCCTGCTCGGCGAGCACCTGGGCGTCGCCACCGGCCTGCGCGGCGATGAACTGGCCGAACGTGAAGTCGCGCCCCGGGACGGCGAGGTCCTCGCGGGGAGCGGTCGTGATCTGCACGTAGACGCCCTCGGCCGGTCCGCCCTTGTGGAACTGCCCGGTGGAGTGCAGGAAGCGCGGACCCCAGCCGAAGGTGACCGGCCGGCCCGTGCGTCGCGCCAGCGCGGGACGCGCGGCGGCCAGGTCGGCGTCGGCGAGCCGGTCGAGGTAGGCCATCACCGCGACGTATCCCGTGGGACCCAGCTGCGCCAGGAGGGCCTCGACGGCCTCGGCGACGCTCGAGGCGGAGCCGAGCCAGTCGCCCCCGAGCGCGCGGACCTCCACGGCGCCGTCGACGTATGCCGCCGGGGCGGCCTCACGCGCCCCGGACTCGAGCAGCCCTCGCGCGGCCTTCTTGGCCGACTCGACGTCGGGCTGGTCGAAGGGGTTGATGTGCAGCAGGCGGCCCGCGACGGCGGTCGCCGCCTCCCAGAGGAGCAGCTGCGCGCCCACGGCCCCGCCGACCCGGACGGTGTCGCCCGAGGGACGGGACTCGTCGTCGGCCCCGACCAGCCGGGTCACGAGGACGTCGGGAGCTCCGGTGACCAGCTCGGGGGCATCGTCGTCCTCGACGACGACGGGCAGGATGCCAGTGCCGTCCTTGCCGGTCGACTCCGCGATGAGCTGCTCGGCCCAGTCGGCGAACCCGACGATGCCTGAGCCGTCGTCGACGAGGACGAGCTTGTTGCGCAGTGGGTCGGTGCCCCCGAGGGCGGCTCCGAGCCGCAGGGCGGGGTTGGCCTCGTCGTCCTCGGCGAGCAGGTCCGAGACCGCTTCGGCGTCGTCGAGCAGCGCCGAGACGTCCACTCCGGCAAGGCCGCTCGGCACCAGGCCGAAGGCGGTGAGGGCGGAGTAGCGGCCGCCGACCTCGGGGTCGGCGTTGACGACGCGGTAGCCGGCACCGCGGGCCTCCCCGTCGAGGGGGCTGCCCGGGTCGGTGACCACGACGATCCGCTCGGCCGGGTCGATCCCGGCGTCGCGGAACGCCTGCTCGTAGGCCCGGCGCTGCGAGTCGGTCTCCACCGTCGAGCCGGACTTGCTCGAGACGACGACGACGGTCCGCTCGAGGTGCTCGGACAGGGCCCGGCGCACGACGTCCGGGTCGGACGAGTCGAGGACGACGAGATCCTTGCCCGCCGTGGCGCAGATGACCTCCGGCGCGAGCGAGGACCCGCCCATCCCGCACAGGACGACGTGGTCGACGCCCCGGTGCGCGAACTCGTCGCGGAGCGCCTCGATCTCGCCGACGAGGGGCCGCGACGAGCGGGCGAGCCCCACCCATGACAGGCGGATGCTCGCCTCGGGCTCCGCCTCCGGTCCCCACAAGGTGGCGTCCTTGCTGAACAGCCGGCTGGCGACGGCGTCCTGGACGAGTGTCGGCACATGCCGGGTCACCGCGTCGGCCGCCGCCCCTGAGGCCGTGACGGACAGCGAGCTCATCGGCGCACCTTGGCGATCTCCTCGCCGACCCCGTCGAGGAGCTCCTCCCACGACTTCTCGAACTTGGCGACGCCCTCCTTCTCGAGGAGCTCGACGACGTCGTTGTACGAGATGCCTTGTGCGGCAAGGTCGTCGAGCACCTTGGCGGACTCCTCGTAGGCTCCGGTGACGGTGTCGCCGGTGATCCGGCCGTGGTCCGCCGTGGCCTCGAGGGTCTTCTCCGGCATCGTGTTGACGACGCCACGTGCGACGAGCTCGGTGACGTACATCGTGTCGGGGTATGCCGGGTCCTTGACCCCGGTCGACGCCCAGAGCGGCCGCTGCGGGCGGGCACCCTCGTCGGCCAAGGAGGTCCACCGCGGTGTCGAGAAGACCTCCTCGTAGGCCTGGTAGGCGAGGCGGGCGTTGGCGAGTCCCGCCTTGCCCCGCAGCGCCTTCGCCTCGTCGGTGCCCATGGCGTCCAACCGCTTGTCCACCTCGGTGTCCACGCGGGAGACGAAGAACGAGGCGACCGAGTCCACCTTGCCAAGGTCCCGGCCCGCGGCATGGGCACGCTCGAGTCCCTCGAGGTAGGCGTTCATGACGGCCCGGTAGCGGTCGAGCGAGAAGATCAGGGTGACGTTGACACTGATGCCCTCGGCGATGGCGGCCGTGATGGCCGGCAGGCCCTCGACGGTCGCGGGGATCTTGATGAACACGTTGGGCCGGTCGACGGCGGCATACAGCGCCTTTGCCTGCTCCAGCGTCGCCTCAGTGTCGTGGGCCAGGCGGGGGTCGACCTCGATCGAGACCCGCCCGTCGACGCCGCCGGTCTCCTCGAAGACCGGCGCGAAGAGGTCGCAGGCGTCGCGCACGTCCTGCGTGGTGAGGTCGTGCACGATGTCCTCGACGCTCTTGCCCGCCGCGGCGAGCTCGGCGAGGTCGGCGTTGTAGCGGTCGCCCTTGGACAGGGCGGCCTGGAAGATCGACGGGTTGGACGTCAGGCCCACGACGTGCTTGTCGCGGACGAGGTCGGCGACCTTGCCGGTCTCGAGCAGCTCGCGGGACAGGTCGTCGAGCCAGATCGAGACGCCCGCGTCGGACAGGGCCTGCAGGTTGGGGTTGGTCATGTCACTTTCCCTTGCTCGTGGCGGTCTTCTTGGCCGGTGGGGTGCTCGAGCTCGACACATCGGTGTCGCCGCCGGACTCCCGCTTGCGCGGGTTGGTGTCGGTGATCCCGGGCGCCTGGACCGCGCGTGCGGCGGCCTTGAGCGAGTCGCGGGCCGCCTTGACGACGGCCTCCGTGGTGATGCCGAGCTCGCGGTAGATCGTCTGGTAGTCGGCCGAGGCGCCGAAGTGCTCGAGGCTGACCGTGCGCCCGGCGTCGCCGACGACGTCGTGCCAGCCCATCGACACGGCGGCCTCCACGCTGACCCTGGCCCGCACCGCCGGTGGCAGGACCTTCTGCTGGTAGCCGCGGGGCTGCTTCTCGAACCATTCGCGGCAGGGCATCGACACGACGCGGGCGGCGGTGCCGGACCGCTCGAGACGTGCGGCCGCCTCGACGGCCAGCTGGACCTCGGAGCCGGTGGCGACGAGGATCACGTCGGGGCTCCCCGGGCGGGACTCCTCGACGAGGACGTAGGCGCCCTTCGCGACGCCCGAGGCCTTGCCATGCGTCTTGCGGTCGAAGGTGGGCACCGCCTGGCGGGTCAGGCACAGGGCGGCGGGTCCCTCGGGGCGGGAGAGGATCCGGGCCCACGCGGCGGCCGTCTCGTTGGCGTCCGCCGGACGGACGACCGCGAGGCCCGGGATGGCCCGCAGCGCCGCCAGGTGCTCCACCGGCTGGTGCGTCGGGCCGTCCTCGCCGAGCCCGATGGAGTCGTGGGTCCACACGTAGGTGACGGGCAGCTGCTGCAGGGCCGCGAGCCGCACGGCGGGGCGCATGTAGTCGGAGAAGACGAGGAAGGTGCCGCCGTAGGGACGGGTGAGGCCCTCGAGCGCGATGCCGTTGAGGATCATCCCCATGCCGTGCTCGCGGACCCCGAAGTGCAGCGTGCGGCCGTAGGGGTTGCCCTTCCACGCCGCGGTCTGCTTGGACACCGGGATGAAGGAGGGCTCGCCCTCCATCGTCGTGTTGTTGGACTCGGCGAGGTCCGCGGAGCCTCCCCACAGCTCGGGCATGACGTCGGCGAGCGCGCTGAGCACCTTGCCGGACGCGGCCCGGGTGGCGACGCCCTTGGCGTCGGCCGGGAACGTCGGCAGCGCCTTGGCGAGACCCTCCGGGGCCTGGCCGGCCATGACCCGGTCGAGGAGGGCCGCACGCTCGGGGTTGCCCTTGCGCCACGCCTTGAAGGACTTGTCCCACTCGCGGTGGGCAGCCTTGCCGCGTGCCACGACGCCTCGCGCGTGCTTGAGGACCTGCGGCTCGACGACGAACGACGTGTCCTTGGGGAAGCCGAGCAGCTCCTTCGTCGCGGCGACCTCCTCGGCGCCCAGGGCGGACCCGTGCGCCTTGCCCGTGTTCTGCTTCGTCGGTGCCGGCCACGCGATGATGGTGCGCAGCACGACGAGGGTCGGCTTGTCGGTGACGTCCTCGCCCGAGCGGATGGCCGAGAGCAGCGCGTCGACGTCCTCGACGTAGGCGGACCCGTCCCCGGTGCCGCGCCAGTCGACCGTCTCGACGTGCCAGCCGTATGCCGTGAAGCGCGCCGCGACGTCCTCGGAGAAGGCGATGTCGGTGTCGTCCTCGATGGAGATCTGGTTGGCGTCGTAGACGACGGTGAGGTTGCCGAGCTCCTGGTGGCCCGCGAGGGAGCACGCCTCGTGTGACACGCCCTCCTCGAGGTCGCCGTCGGAGGCGATGACGTAGATGTGGTGGTCGAAGGGGCTGGTCCCCGGCCGGGCGTCGGGGTCGAGCAGGCCGCGCTGGCGGCGCTGCGCCATGGCCATGCCGACAGCCGTGGCGAGGCCGGAGCCGAGCGGCCCCGTCGTGACCTCGACTCCCGTCGTGTGGTGCACCTCCGGATGGCCCGGCGTCCTCGAGCCCCACGTCCGCAGGGCCTTGAGGTCGTCGAGCTCGAGGCCGTAGCCCGACAGGTAGAGCTGGATGTACTGCGTCAGGCTCGAGTGCCCGCACGAGAGCACGAACCGGTCGCGGCCGAGCCAGGCAGGGTCGGACGGATCGTGGCGCATGACGTTCTGGTAGAGCAGGTAGGCCAGGGGAGCCAGCGACATCGCGGTGCCGGGGTGGCCGTTGCCCACCTTCTGGACCGCGTCCGCCGCCAGGAGGCGCACCGTGTCGACGGCTCGGACGTCGAGGTCCGACCAGCCGGCTGTCGTGGCGACGGGAAGGGCGAGACCGGGATCTCGCCGTGCGAGCACGTCCCTGCCGGCGTTGCGGGTGGGCTTCTTCGCCGGAGCGTCAGTGCTGGTCACGGAACGGGTTCTCCTTCGGGAGCATGGCGATACGCGGTCGCCTTCGAGCCTAGCCCTTGGCCTCCGAGGCGACACCTCGGCTCTCGCACGCAATCGGCCCCCGGGGGACGGGCCGGGGCCGAGCCGGCCCGTGCGGGGCAGCGGGACCGCGCGACGGCCAGGCGCTGTGGGCCGGCTGCAACGGGATAGACTCCCACGCAAGCTGCGCCCCGCGCGGACGAACCAACCCCTCAGAGGACTTTCGTGACCACGGTGGACCCCCGCGCCGATCTCTCGGCACTTCGTGGGCCGGACGGGTGGGGCGTCCGGTTCCTCGTGGGCCAGTACGTCTCGCTCATGAAGCCGCGGATCATCGAGCTGCTGCTCATCACCACGATCCCGGTGATGTTCCTCGCCGATCGCGGCGTCCCCGACCTCCTCCTCGTCCTCAACACCCTCGTCGGCGGGACGCTGTCGGCCGGGGCCGCCAACACGCTCAACTGCTTTCTCGACCGCGACATCGACGCGGTCATGCACCGCACGAGCCGCCGTCCGCTCGTCACGGGAACGATCTCGGCCCGCTCGGCCCTCCTCTTCGGGGTCAGCCTCGCCGTCGTGTCGACGCTCTGGCTGGGCCTGCTGGTCAACTGGCTGAGCGCGGCGCTCGCGGCGTCGGCCCTGCTCTTCTACGTCCTCGGCTACACGTTGCTGCTCAAGCGGCGCACGGCCCAGAACATCGTCTGGGGAGGCGCGGCCGGCTGCATGCCCGTGCTCATCGGCTGGTCCGCGGTGACGGGCTCGGTCAGCTGGACGGCATTCCTGCTCTTTCTCGTCATCTTCTTCTGGACCCCACCGCACTACTGGCCCCTGTCGATGCGCTACAAGGACGACTACGCGACTGCGGAGGTGCCGATGCTGCCTGTCGTCGAGCGCTTCGTCGTCGTCGCCCGGCAGATCGTGGCGTACTCGTGGGCCATGGTGCTCACGTCGCTCGCCGTCATCCCGGTGCAGCGGGTCGGCTGGGTCTACACCGTGGCGGCCGTCGCATCCGGCGGCCTCTTCCTGCTCGAGGCGCACCGGCTGCGTGCCAAGGCGGCGTCCGGGACGCCGGAGCCGGCGCTGCGCCCGATGCGGCTCTTCCACTACTCGATCACGTACCTCACCATCCTCTTCGTCGGCGTGGCCATCGACCCGCTGTGGCACGTGCCGCTGCCGGGCCTGGGCTGACCGGATCGCCCGCCCTCAGAGCGGGTGGCGGCGGGTGGCCAGCACCCCGGCGGTCAGCGTCACGACGAGCAGGCAGGCTCCGAGCATGTGGAGCAGGACGAGCAGCTCGGGCAGCTTCGTGAAGTACTGCACGTAGCCGACCACCGCCTGCGCGGCCGTGACGACGAGCACCGCCGCCCACGCCCTCGAGGCGCGCGACCCGCCGGACAGCCGCACGGCGGCCAGCGTCGCCACGACGAGGCCGGTGAAGAGCATGACGAGGTCGGCGTGCATCCACGAGACGAACCTCGGGTCGAAACCGGTCCGGGCCGGCGTGTCCGCGTCGCCGGAGTGCGGACCCGACCCGGTGACGATGGTGCCGAGGACCAGCACGCCGACCCCGACGGCATACGTCGACCACGCGAGCCCGCTCGCGAGGGGGTGCACGAGGAGCCGATCAGGCCCGCCGCTGCGGTCCTCGGACCCGCGCACGAGCGCCGTGGCGAGCGCGACGAGGACCATGGACATGAGGAAGTGGAAGGCCACGCTGAACGGGTTGAGGCCTGTGCGCACGGTGATGCCGCCGACGACCGCCTGCGCCACGACGCCGCCGAGGATCCCGAAGGCCACGGCCTTCAGGCGCGGGCGCCCGGGGAACCGGGTGAGCACGACCCAGATGGCCGCGATCGCGAGGATGCCGACGAGCCCGGTGAGGGTCCGGTTGCCGAACTCGATGAACTTGTGCAGCCCCTCCGCCTGCTCCCGCACGGGCGTGAACGACCCCGGCACGCACTCGGGCCAGGTCGGGCAGCCGAGGCCGCTGCCGGTGAGGCGCACGACGCCGCCCGTGACGACGATGAGGACCTCACCGAGGAGGTTGGCGAGCAGGATCGGGCGGACCCAGGGCTCCCTGGCGGCGGGCAGATGCACGGAGCGAGCGTATGCCGCCGGGTTGCGCGCGCCGAAACCCGGGCGTCCCGTCGGCTCTTGGCCGAGCGCCGATCAACTGGCGGATCAGCTGGCGGTTGGTGCTGTCCTGACGACCTCTCCTGCCAGTTGATCTGCCGGTTGATCTGCCAGGTGATCCTTGCTGTCGGCTGTGAGCCGGTGCGGCGGGATCAGCTGGCGGATCAGCTGGCGGTTGGTGCTGTCCTGGCGACGTCTCCTGCCAGTTGATCTGCCGGTTGATCTGCCAGGTGATCCTTGCTGTCGGCTGCGAGCCGGTGCGGCGGGATCAGCTGGCGGATCTGCTGGCGGTTCGTGCTGTCCTGGCGACCTCTCCTGCCAGTTGATCTGCCGGTTGATCAGGGGCGCGCCTCGGTCGATCTCGCGGCCTGCGTCAGCCGATACCACTCCACACCGCCGCCGACCCCGAGTGCCCCGTGACGAAGACCTGGTAGATCGTGGCGGCGGCCACGACGAGGACGAGGACGCCGGTGGCGAGGTCGAGCGGGCGGGGCAGGTCCCGGCGCGGCGCCTGCCGGTGCACGACGAAGACGCTCGTGAGCACGACGACGGCGAGGGCGACACAGAGGACCTTGGCGACGTTTCCGGCGTCGACGTGGGCGCGCAGCAGGTCGAAGCTCGCCGCCGGTCCCGCGTCCCGCGTCAGGCGTCGCTGCAACGCCTCGCCACTCTCGGCCGCCACGACGGCGCTGGCCCCGGCGACGACCGCGAGCACGGCCGTCGGCCAGGTGAGGATCCCCCGCCATCGGGGGCGCAGCACGTAGGCCGCGGCAGCCAGAGCGGCGAGCGGGGCGAACACGACGACCGCGTGCACCACGAGGATGTGCACGGGAAGCCCGGAGATGGTGTCGAACATGCACTGCTCCTGACGTTCGTCGCGGGCCGCCGCCGCGGCCTGGTTGGAGGCGTGGCCCTCGAGGTGTCGACCACTGGGCCGTCCCAGTGTGTCCGAGTGGGCTGTGCGGTGGCTGTCAGCGGCTGTGCGCGGGAGGCTCCGCCAGCGTCACCTCCTGCGGCAGCGCTTGGCCCATGGGCCCGACGCCGGAGAGGACGGTCACATCGCGGGTCGGGTCGCGGCTGGTGTCGCGATGGCAGCACCAGCGGCGACCTCACGCGCGACCTGACGCGCCAAGCGCCCAACCCGTCGTCGTCGGCCCGGGGGGCTCGGCGGTCAGGCGATGCGGCCGCACCGGAGGTCAGTCGGACCAGCGGAACCAGCGGGCTGCAGCCGCGGAGCACGCCACGCCCCACGCGACGACGACGACCAGCGCGCCGACGTCGAGCCGTCCGGCGACGAGGGCGGACCGCAGGCCGTCGGCCAGCCCGGCTGAGGGCAGCGCCCCCGCGGCGGACCCCGCCGTGACGGGCAGCTCGGAGCGGGGCACGACGACCCCACCGGCGACGAGGAGCAGCACCCACACGAGGTTGGCCAGAGCGAGCACCGCCTCGGCGCGGAGGGTGCCGGCGAGGAGCAGCGCAAGGGCGACGAACGCCCAGGCGCCGACGACGAGGAAGAGGACGGCATACGGTATGCCGCGAGCCTGCGGTCGCCAGCCGAGCACCAGGCCGAGGCCCCCGAGGACGACCACCTGCAGCAGCTGGATGGCCACGGTGGCGACCGCCTTGGCGGCGAGCAGCCCCGCGCGACCGAGGGGAGTGACGCCGAGGTACTTGAGGACCGAGTAACGCCGGTCGAACCCCGTCGCGATGGCCTGGGACGTGAACGCCGAGGAGATCGTGCAGAGCGCGAGCACCCCCGGCACCGCCACGTCGATGCGCCGGCCCGGCCCGAGCGACGGGGTGCGCCCCAGGTGCAGCGCGACGAGGACCATGGCCGGCAGCACCAGGGAGACGAGCAGCTGCTCGCCGTTGCGCAGCAGGCCGGACACCTCGAACCCCGCCTGGCTGAGGACCCGGGTGCGTCGCGGGGCGGCCGCCGGCCGGGCGGCGGCGACGGGCGCGCGGGCGGGAGTGTCGGCGGTCATGCCCGCCCCTTCCGGGTCAGCTCGAAGTAGACGTCCTCGAGCCGCCGGCCCCCGGTCACGTCGGCGAGCGAGCCCTCCGCCACGGTTCGCCCGCCGCTGACGATGACGAGGTGGTCGGCGAGCCGCTCCGCCTCCTCGAAGGAGTGGGTGGTGACGATCACCGACGTGCCGCCGTCGCGCAGCTCGCGGACGAGGTCCCACACGTCGAGGCGTCCGTGCGGGTCGAGGCCCGCGGTCGGCTCGTCGAGGAAGAGCAGCTCCGGCCGGCCGAGGAGCGCGGCTGCGAGCGACAGGCGCTGCTTCTGGCCCCCCGAGAGGCGCCGCACCGTGGTCCGGGCGAAGTCGGGCACGCCGAGCCGGGTCGCCGTGGCCGTCACGTCGGCCGGGGTGGCGTAGAGGCGGGCGAGGTGGCGCAGCAGGGACAGTGGCTTCGCGCCGTTGGGCAGGCCGCCGGCCTGGAGCATGACCCCGACGCGCGCCCGGTGGTCCGGGCCCGCGGACGCGGGGTCTGCGCCGAGGACCCGGACCGTCCCCGACTCGGGCCGCTGCAGGCCCACGGCGCACTCGATGGCCGTCGTCTTGCCCGCGCCGTTGGGCCCGAGGACCGCGGTGACCCGGCCGACCGGGGCGCTCCACGTGAGGCCGTCGAGGGCGTGGACGGCACCGAAGCTGCGGCGGACGTCGCGGAGTCGGACGGCGGTGGTCATGGCCGCCCAGTCTAGGCTCGGGGGAGGACACCCCCCGTCCGGGGACAGCCTGCCGAGGGCCACACGGCTCTCGTCACCACCCGAGCCGGAAGAGCCACCGTCGTGAAGATCGACCCCGCCGCGCAGCCGTTCACCGCGCTCACCGCCGTCCCGACGATCGTGGCGGCCCTCGCCCGGCGTCCTCGGACCACGGCGGCGCTGGGCCTGCTCACCGCGGGCGTCACCCTCTTCTTCCGCGACCCGGACCGGTCCCCGGACCGGGCTCCGGTGCTCGACCCCGACGTCGTGCTGGCGCCGGCGGACGGCATGATCGTGCACGCCGGCCCCGCCCAGCCGGGCGTCGGTCCGCAGGGCGACTGGCAGCAGGTGAGCATCTTCCTGTCCCTGCTCGACGTCCACATCAACCGCGCCCCGTACGGCGGCCGGGTCCTCGACGTCACCCATGAGCCCGGCAGCTACCTGGCCGCCTACCGCGCCGCGAGCGCGACGAAGAACGAGCGCACGCAGATCACCGTCCAGCGCAGGGTCGACGGCGAGGAGCGTACCGTCGTCTTCCGCCAGCTCGTCGGGCAGCTCGCCCGGCGCATCGTCACCCGCGTCGCACCCGGGGACGAGGTGGGCACCGGCCAACGGATCGGCCTGATGAAGTTCGGCTCCCGGATGGACGTCTTCCTGCCGCCCGACGTCGTGCTCGAGGTGGACAGGGGGCGCCGCGCGGTGGCGGGCGAGACCGTCCTCGGCCGGTTCCCGAGCCGGGTGCCGGCGATGGCGACCGCGTCGATCCCCCCGGGTGTCCTGCGCGCCACCCGGACCGGGGAGGAGCCGTGAGCCCGGGCGGCCGGCCCTCCGCGGGCCGGCGCCGGCGGGGTGCGGACGCCCGCGAGGCCCGCACCGGGCGCGGCTGGCGGCTGGTCTCGGCGACCGGTGCCCGGGTCGTCTCCCTCCGGCGCCTCGACCCCCGCACCCGGGCTCGCGTCATGCTGCCGAGCCTGTTCACCCTGGGCAACATGCTCTGCGGCTTCAGCTCGGTGCTCCTGTCCTTCCAGGGCCGCTTCCGCCCCGCCGCCGTCCTCGTCGCGGTCGCCATCGTCCTCGACATCTCCGACGGCGCCGTGGCCCGCGCCGTGGGCGCCATCACCCCCTTCGGCCTGCAGTTCGACTCGCTCGCCGACCTCATCAGCTTCGGCATCGCCCCCGCGGTGCTCGTCTACACGTGGGCGCTGCCGGCCTACCCGAGGCTCGCCTGGCTGGGCGCGATGTTCTGGCTCGCCTGCGCGGCATACCGGCTCGCCCGGTTCAACGTCACGATCGACCCGCTCGCCGACAAGCGCTACTTCGTCGGGCTCGCGAGCCCGGCTGCGGCCGGGGTGGTCATCGCCACGGTCTTCGCCATCGAGGGGCCGCTCTACGGGTGGGCGCCGCTGCTGCCGCTCGTCGCCGGCGTGCTCCCGGCCGCGCTCATGGCCACGACGTTCCGCTTTCCGTCCTTCCGCTCGCTGATGTCGACCAAGCGGCTGCGGGTCACGGCCCCCCTCCTCGTCCTCGTCGTCGTCGGGCTCGTCCTCGACCCGGGCGCGACGGGCCTCGTCATCGCCTACGGCTACCTCCTCACCTCGCCCCTGGGCTGGATCACGGCCCCGGTGCGCCGGCGCCTCTTCGGCCCCGACTCCGTCGCGCCCCCGCGCCGCAAGAGCCCGTCCGTCCTGATGCCCGCCGCCGAGGACGACGA
>NZ_DASSMH010000077.1:0-78244 GCF_035688975.1 Intrasporangium sp.
TTCAACACCCCCACCCACCCCACCAAAGAGGCAGACAAGAGCAAACTTGAACCCACAAAGGGCCCGAAAACCTGACCGAAACAAAACAACTAGCAAAACCTAGTCATCCGAATCAACCAAAGGAAATCATCACCACGAGACAACCCCAACCCAGCCACAACGACCAGACCAGCGCCACCCCGCGACGAGGTAAAACTTGGCATCGATTATTTGACACGCTGTTGAGTTCTCAAGAATCGGACACCCACCATCACCCAACCCAACAAGGCCAGACTCCGGGGCAACCCTTCAACCTTACCCGCCGTCCCGATGCCGGTCAAACCCGTGTGCCGCTCCTCGAGCGACGGGAAAGACCCGGTCCGGCGGAGCCCACGCTCGCACGCCCGGCTCCGCCGGGTCGTCCTGTCGTGGGCCGTCAGCCGCGGGACCGGCCTACTTCGCTGCGGGCTCTCGCTCCGCCGCGGTGGCGTCCGTTCCTCCCTGCCGGGCTGACGTGAAAGAACATTAGACGGAAGTCACGCGCAACGCCAAATCGGGGGCGTGCGGAGGCGGCCGGCGGGATGGATCCCCCTGTCGCACAGGGAAACCCAGCCCGCCGAACCCCCAGGGTGACGCCTCACCTCAGCCGCGGCGTGCGGCGGCGAGGCTCTTGCGCCCTCGCCGCAGCAGCGCGACGTCTCCGTGCAGGAAGTGCTCGTCTGCCAGGACGAGATCGGGGTCGGTGACCCGGACGTTGTTGATCGAGGCCCCCCCGTCGGCGATGGCGCGGCGAGCGCCGTTGCGGCTGTCCACGAGGCCGACGGTCACGAGCGCGTCGACGATCGAGGTGCCCACCCGCACCTGCCCCCCAGGCAGCTCTCCTGTCGCGTCGCGCAGGGTCCGCTCGTCGAGGCTGGCGAGGTCCCCGCGGCCGAAGAGCGCCTCGGAGGCCGCCTGTGCCGCAGCCGTCGCCTCGCCCCCGTGGACCAGCATTGTCACCTCGGCGGCCAGCGTCTTCTGCGCGGTCCTCCGGAACGGCTCCTCCTCGACCTGCCGCTCCAGGGCGGCGATCTCGTCGGCGTCGAGGTCGGTGAAGACCTTGAGCAGCTTGACGACGGAGGCGTCCTCGACGTTGATCCAGTACTGGTAGAAGGCGTAGGGGCTCGTCAGCTCCGCACTCAGCCACACCGCGTTGCCCTCGGACTTGCCGAACTTGCGGCCGCCGGAGTCGGTGAGCAGGGGCGTCGTGAAGGCGTGGACCGACACCCCCTCGACCTTGTGCACGAGGTCGACCCCCGCGGTGAGGTTGCCCCACTGGTCCTGCCCCCCGGTCTGCAGGGTGCAGCCGTACTCGCGGTAGAGATGCAGGAAGTCGAGCGCCTGCAGGAGCTGGTAGCTGAACTCGGTGTACGAGATCCCCTCCTGGCTCTCGAGCCGGGCGGCCACCGCCTCCTTGCGCACCATCTGGTTGACCCGGAAGTGCTTGCCGACGTCGCGCAGGAAGTCGAGCGCGGAGATCGGCGCCGTCCAGTCGAGGTTGTTGACGAGGTGTGCGGCGTTCTCGCCCTCGAAGTCGAGGAAGGGACGCACCTGCTCCGCGATGCGCGCCACCCAGTCGGCCGTCGTCTCCTTGGTCTTGAGCACCCGCTCGGCCGTGGGCCGCGGGTCGCCGATGAGCCCCGTCGACCCGCCGACGAGGCACAGCACCCGGTGTCCCGCGCGCTGGAGGCGGCGCAGCACGACCAGCTGCACGAGGTTGCCGAAGTGCAGCGAGGGTGCCGTGGGGTCGAACCCGCAATACACCGTGATCGGCCCGTTCGCGAGTGCCTGTCGCAGCGCCGCCTCGTCGGTGGTCTGCGCCACCAGGCCGCGCCACTGCAGCTCGTCGACAATGTCCGTCACGGGTATCGGTGTCCTCTCGTCGCGCGCCGGCTCGCGTCCCGGCGCTTCGCGTCACAGCCTGCCGTACGGCTGGCCGCCGGCTCCACCGAGATCGCCGCCGTGCCCGTATGCCGGGCGGCCGGGAGGCCGGGCGACCAGGTGGCCCGGGTGGCCAGGCGCTCGGGCGACCAGGTGTCCGGGCCGTCAGCCGCCCGCCGCGCGCTCCCGGTGGGTGCGGGCCTTGGCCCGGTTGCCGCACACCCTCATCGAGCACCACGTGCGCGACTGTCGCGCGACGAGTCGTAGGACGCCCACCGGCAGTCGTCGGCCGGGCAGATCTTGACCCGGCCCAGGCGGTGCTCCAGGGCGAGCCGGGCTGCCGACGCCGCCAGGACCGCGCGCGGTCCGTCGCCTCCGAGGGCGACGCGGTCGCCGGCGACCCGCACCGTGACCGGCACCTCCGGGCCGGTGTCCGCGGCGCCCATGGTTGTGGGTTCACTGGTTACTAACGAAGGAGTGGGACCATGCACCCGTGGATCGCCCTCGAGCTCGCCCACGCGCGGGACCACGACCTCAACCGGCGGCTGGCTCGCCCGCGGGCGCCGCGACGTGACGACTGCGGGGAGCGGCACGGGCTGCGCACGCGCAGCGAGCTCCCGCCGCGGGCGGCCCGCACGCCCATCGGGTGCTCGGCGTGAGCCGGTAACCGAGGCTCGCGACCGTCGTCCTCGACGACCCGACGTCGGGCGGCTCAGCCGGAGCGTGGTGACGGCACGAGCGGGAGGACCAGGTCGTAAGTCGCTCGGTCGGCCGCCGCGAGAAGGGGACTGTCGGGGATGCCGCGCGCGTCGTAGGGCTCCCCGGTGAACGTCCCGAGGACGGCTCCCGCCTCCGACAGGAGCAGCGAACCGGGCGCGTGGTCCCAGGGTTTGCGTCCGCGGTAGAGGATGTAGTCGGCCGCGCCCTCGACGAGCTTGGGGTAGTCGACGCCGCAGCAGACCCACGTCAGCTCCAGCGTGGGCAACTCGCCCAGCCGCGTGCCGCGCCACGGGCGGTAGGACGTGACGCCCCGCGGGGCGCTCCCCGGCGGCACGGGTGCCCGGACGAGGCGCTCGCCGTTGCGGAAGGCGCCGGACCCGAGCTCGGCCACGTAGGCCGTCGCGTGCTGGGGCTGCCAGATCCAGCTCCGGACGACCTGCCTGCCGCGCCGCTCGGCGACCATGACGGCGTGGTCCGGTGAGCCGTGCACGAAGTTGCGGGTGCCGTCGATGGGGTCGACCGTGAACCCGTGCTCGGCGGCGGCATACCGGTCGAGGATGCCCCGGTCGGCCTCGAAGGCCTCCTCCCCCAGCACGACGGCGCCCGGGTTGGACTCGAGCAGCGCCTGGGTGATGAGGACCTCCGCCTCGCGGTCGGCCACGGTGACGAGGTCGCCGGGGTTCTTCTCGATGACCTGGCCCGTCGCGAGGGCGCGGAAGCGGGGGTTGATGACGGCCTCGGCGACCTCCTGCAGCAGCCGCAGCACGGCGTCGGTGTCCACCGGCCCAACCTAGCGGCACGCGTCAGCGTCGTCGGCGCACCACCCCGGGCCGGTAGGCCGAGACGGTCGGCTCTCCCTCGATCCAGAACCGCCACGGGTATGCCGTGCCGTCCCCGCCGGGGCCGCTCACCCCCACCCTCGGGCCGGACCGGACGACGGCGGGGTCGACGGCCGCCTCGGGCGTGGCCACGACGACGTCGGCCGGTGGACCGAGCGGGGGCCGACACACGTCGAGCCCGGTGTGGCGGCCGTCGAGGTCGAGGGTGCGCGTCATCCGGCCCGGCCCGCGGCACCAGTCGCGCTCGCGGACCCCCGGTCGGCGAGCGGCCGCGACGTCGTGGCCGACGACGACCTCGGCCCCCCGGAGGAGGACGGCCTCGGCCGCGCCGGCGTGGCCGGTGACGAGGTTGGCGCACCAGTGGTTGCCGTAGGTGAAGTAGACGTAGAGGAACCCGGCGGGACCGAACATGACGGCCGTGCGCCGGGTGGGCCCGCGGAAGGCGTGCGAGCCGGGGTCCCGCTCCCCGGCATACGCCTCGGTCTCGGTGATCCGGACGGTCACGCCCGCGGACGTGAGCCGGCAGCCGAGCAGCTCCCGGGCGACGACGGTGGCCGGCCGGGCGAAGAACTCACGGCCGAGGCGGTCGGGCTCGCTCATCCGCCCGCGCGGCCGGGGGCCGACCACTCGCGCGCCGCTGCGAGGCAGCCCTGCGCGGCGGCGAGCTGCTCCGACACGCGGGATGGCGCGGTGCCCCCCACGGCGTCGCGCGACGCCAGGGACCCGGCGACGGAGAGCACCGAACGCACCCCCGGCGTGAGGTGGCTGTCGATCCGTGCGAAGTCGTCGTCGGCGAGCTCCCACAGCTCCACGCCGCGGCGCTCGCACTCGCGCACGCAGGCGCCCGCCACCTCGTGGGCGGTGCGGAACGGGACTCCCTCGCGGACCAGCCACTCGGCGATGTCAGTCGCGAGCGCAAAGCCTTGTGGGGCAAGGGAGTCCATGCGCTCGGTGTGGAAGGACAGGGTCTCGACCATCCCTGCGAACGCCGGCAGCAGCAGCTCGAGGGTGTCGACGGCGTCGAAGGCCGGCTCCTTGTCCTCCTGCAGGTCGCGGTTGTAGGCGAGCGGCAGCGCCTTGAGGGTCGTCAGCAGGCCCGCAAGGTCGCCCACGAGGCGGCCCGCCTTGCCCCGCGCGAGCTCGGCCACGTCGGGGTTCTTCTTCTGCGGCATGATGCTCGACCCGGTCGAGTAGGCGTCGTGGAGGGTGACGAACGAGAACTCCTTGGTCGCCCAGAGGACGACCTCCTCGGCGAGCCGCGAGATGTCGACCGCGGTCATCGCACAGACGAAGGAGAACTCGGCGACGAAGTCGCGCGACGCCGTGCCGTCGATGGAGTTCTCCACGGCACGGTCGAACCCGAGCTCGTGGGCCACCGCCTCCGGGTCGAGGCCGAGCGAGGAGCCGGCGAGCGCCCCGGAGCCATACGGGGACGAGTTCGCCCTGCGGTCCCAGTCCCGCAGCCGGTCGACGTCGCGGAGCAGGGCCCACACGTGGGCGAGGAGGTGGTGCGAGAGCAGGACCGGCTGGGCGTGCTGCAGGTGCGTGCGTCCCGGCATCGCCACTCCGAGGTGACGGTCGGCTTGCCCCACCAGCGCGTCGACGACGTCGAGCACGAGATCGGCCACCACGCGGGCATGCTCGCGCAGGTATCTGCGAAAGAGCGTGGCCACCTGGTCGTTTCGCGAGCGCCCGGCGCGCAGGCGTCCCCCGACGTCGGTGCCGACGCGTTCGATGAGTCCCCGCTCGAGCGCCGTGTGGACGTCCTCGTCGTCCTCCGCCGGGCCGAACGCGCCCGACCGGACGTCGGTCTCCAGGGCGTCGAGTCCCTCGAGCATCCGGGCAAGGTGCTCGTCGCTGAGCAGGCCGGCGCGGTGCAGGACCCGGGCATGGGCCCGCGAGCCGGCGAGGTCGTGCGGCGCGAGGCGCCAGTCGAAGGACGTGCTCTTGGACAGCGCCGCGAGGGCCTGGTCGGGACCGCCCGCGAAGCGGCCGCCCCACAGGCTCACGCGCTCCTCGGTGGGCTTCGGGGCCTCGGTCGTCATGGCGTCATTCTCCTTGGGCGGGGTGTCCCCCGAGTCGTCCGCGGGTCAGTCCCGCGGGGCGGTGAGTCGGTGCAGCCGTGCGGCGAGGTCGGCGGCTCGCTGCGGGTCGCCGAGCACGAGCAGGATCGTGTCGTCCCCGGCGATGGTGCCGAGCACATCGGGGTCGCGGGTCTGGTCGATGGCCGAGGCCAGGTAGTTCGCGGCGCCGGGGGGCGTCTTGAGGACCACGAGGTGCTGCGCCGGGGTGGCCGAGACGAGCAGCTCCTCACAGGCGCGCCGCAGCCGCGACCCGGCCGGGGCGTCCGCGATCGAGCCGACCGGGCCGAGGCCCGGGCCCTCGCCGGGCACGGCATACACGAGGGAGCGCCCGCGCCGCACCTTGACCGCGCCGACCTCGAGCAGGTCGCGGGACAGGGTCGCCTGGGTGACCTCGGTCCCCTCCCCCGCGAGGAGGTCGGACAGCTCGCTCTGGCTGCGCACCTCGTTGGCCTCGAGGAGCTCGAGGATCCGCCGTTGGCGCTGTGTCCGGCTCATCCCCCGGCACTCCGCGCGGCGGCGAGGATCGCCGGCAGGTCGTCGAGGAAGCCCTGCAGCTCGCTCTCGCTGAGGATGAGCGGCGGCGCGAGCCGCAGCGCCGTGGGCGTCACGGCGTTGACGATGTAGCCGGCCTCGCGGGCGGCCGCCATCGCGGCCGGCGCCGGTATGCCGTCGAGCTCGATGGCGCGCAGGAGGCCCCGTCCGCGGGTGGCGGACACCCCGTCCATGTCCACGGAGTCCAGGAGCGACCCCACCCGGGTCGCGTTGTCGAGCAGCTGGTCCGTCTCGATGGTGTCGAGGACGGCGAGCCCGGCCGCGCAGGCGAGCGGGTTGCCTCCGAACGTCGTGCCGTGCTGACCGGCCGTGAGCAGCCCCGTGACGTCGGGCCCGAAGGTGACGAGGGCGCCGATGGGCACCCCGCCGCCGAGCCCCTTGGCGAGCGTCATCGCGTCGGGCACGATCCCCGAGGCGGTCGAGGCGAACCAGTCCCCGGTGCGCCCGATGCCCGTCTGGATCTCGTCGACCACGAGCAGGGCGCCGTGCGCGCTGGTCAGCTCGCGGGCGAGCCGCAGGTAGTCGGCCTCGAGCTCCCGGACGCCGGCCTCGCCCTGGATCGGCTCGAGGACGACGGCAGCCGTGTGCTCGTCGACCGCCGCGCGCAGGGCGGCGGCGTCGCCCGCCGGCACGAACACGACCCCGGGGATGAGCGGCTCGAAGGGCTCGCGGTAGGCCGCCTTGGACGTGAGCGCGAGCGCCCCGGTGGACCGTCCGTGGAAGGACCCCTCGAGAGCGACGATCCGGCTCCGGCCCGTCCGGCGGGTCAGCTTGATCGCCGCCTCGACGGCCTCGGTGCCCGAGTTGGCGAAGAAGACGCCCGAGCCCGCCGGTGCGGCGGCGATGCGGAGCAGCCGCTCGGCCAGCCGGATGGCGGGCTCGGAGGTGAAGAAGTTGGAGACGTGCAGGGCCGCCTCCGCCTGCTTCGCGACGGCCTGGACGAGGGCCGGGTGCGCGTGCCCGAGGGCGTTGACGGCGATGCCGGACAGCAGGTCGAGGTAGCGGTGGCCGTCGACGTCGGTGACCCAGCAGCCGTGCCCCGAGGCGAGGACGAGCTGGGGGGTGCCGAACACCGGCACCATCGACGCGGCATACCGCGCGAGCAGGTCCGCTCCGTTCGTCATGCCTTGCTCCTCTGCTCGTCGTGCTTGGGTTCGTCGGCGGCGGTGCCCGCCTCCGGCTCGGGCCCTGGCTCGGGAAGCACCATGGTGCCGATGCCCTCAGCCGTGAAGATCTCGAGGAGGATCGAGTGCGGCACGCGTCCGTCGACGACGTGGGTGCGGGGCACCCCGCCCTCGACCGCGCGGATGCAGGCCTCGAGCTTGGGCACCATGCCCTCGTCGACCCGGCGCAGCAGCTCGCGGGCGGCCCCGACCCCGATGGACGAGAGCAGCGAGCCGCGGTCGGGCCAGCTGGCGTAGATGCCCTCGACGTCGGTGAGCACCACGAGCTTCTCGGCCCGCAGCGCGACCGCGAGCGCGGCGGCTGCAGTGTCGGCGTTGACGTTGAGCACCTGTCCCTCGACGTCGAGGTCGGGTGCGACGGTCGACACGACGGGCACCCGGCCCGCGTCGAGGATGTCGAGGACGGCGGAGGGGTTGACGCTCTCGACGTCGCCGACCAGACCGAGGTCGACGAGCTCGCCGTCGATCTCGGTGCCCCGGCGGCGGGCGCCGAGCAGCCCCGCGTCCTCACCGGAGAGCCCGACTGCGATGGGGCCGTGCTGGTTGAGCAGGCCGACCAGCTCCCGGCCCACCTGCCCGGTCAGCACCATCCGGACGACGTCCATGACCTCGGGCGTCGTCACCCGCAGGCCGCCTCTGAACTCGCTCTCGAGCCCGAGCCGGCCGAGCATCGCCTTGATCTGCGGCCCGCCTCCATGCACGACGACGGGTCGCAGCCCGGCATACCGGAGGAAGGCGATGTCCTCGGCGAAGGCGCGCTTGAGCGCGTCGTCGACCATGGCGTTGCCGCCGTACTTGACGACGACGAGGGCGCCGTGGAGGCGCTCCAGCCAGGGCAGGGCCTCGACGAGGGTGGCGGCCTTGCCCGCGGCGACCCGGATGCCGGCCGCGTCGAGCAGCCCGCGCAGGGCCTGGCGCTCGCTCATGTGCTGTAGGCCGAGTTCTCGTGGACGTAGTCGTGCGTGAGGTCGTTGGTCCAGATGGTCGCCGCGGCCGCTCCGGCGTGCAGGTCCACGACGACGTGCACCTCGCGCGGCCGCAGGTCCACGAGGGACCGGTCGTCGCCGACGCCGCCTCTGCGGCATACCTGCACGCCGTTCATGGTCACGTCGAGCCGGGCCGGGTCGAAGGCGGCGCGGGTCGTGCCGACGGCGGCGAGCACCCGGCCCCAGTTGGGGTCGTTGCCGAAGATCGCGCACTTGAAGAGCGCGTTGCGGGCGATCGCCCGGGCGACCTCGAGGGCCTCCTCCTCGGTGGCGGCGGAGCGGACCTCGATGGCGATGTCGTGCGTGGCCCCCTCCGCGTCGGCGATGAGCTGACGCGCCAGGTCGGTGCACACGTCGGTCAGCGCCGCCGTGAGCGGCCCCCGCGGGACGGGCACGCCCGAGGCACCCGAGGCGAGGACCACGACTGTGTCGTTGGTCGACATGCACGCGTCGGAGTCGATGCGGTCGAACGAGACGGCGGTGGCCGCCCGCAGCGCGGCGCCGAGGTCGTCGGGCTCCACGACGGCGTCCGTCGTGAGGACGACGAGCATGGTGGCGAGGGCCGGGGCGAGCATGCCCGCCCCCTTGGCCATCCCGGCCAGCGACCAGCCCTCCCCGGCGTGCGCGGCCTCCTTGGAGACGGTGTCGGTGGTGCGGATCGCGGTGGCCGCGCTCGCATGCCCCTGCGCGCTGAGCTCGGTCACGGCCCGGCCGATGCCGGCGAGGACCTTGTCCATCGGCAGCAGCTCGCCGATGAGGCCGGTCGAGCACACCACGACGTCGCCCGCCGACACGTCCAGCAGCCGCGCGACCTGCTCGGCGGTGCGGTGCGTGTCGGCGAAGCCCTGAGCCCCCGTGCACGCGTTGGCCCCGCCCGAGTTGAGCACCACGGCGTCGACCCGACGATCGGAGACGACCTGCCGCGACCACGTCACCGGAGCCGCCTCGACACGGTTCGTCGTGAAGACGGCAGCCGCGTGGTGGTCGGGGCCGTCGTTGACGACCAGGGCGAGGTCGGGTGCGCCGCTCGGCTTGAGGCCGGCGGTCACTCCGGTGGCGCGGAACCCCCTGGGGAGGCTGACCTGGCTCATGGCGCGACTCCGGTGAGGGGCAGGCCGCACGTCTCGTCGAGGCCCAGGGCGAGGTTGGCGCACTGCACCGCGGCGCCGGCCGTGCCCTTGGTGAGGTTGTCGACCGCCGAGACGACGACGACGCGGCCGGCCCGCTCGTCGACCGCGACCTGCAGGTGCACGCAGTTGCTGCCCAGCACGTCGGCAGTGCGCGGCCACTGGCCCTCCGGGAGCACGTGGACGAAGGGCTCCGCGGCATACGCCGCCTCCCACGCCGACCGGACGTCCGCCGGCCGCGCGCCGCCGGCGAGCCGTGCGGTGCACGTGGCGAGGATGCCGCGCGGCATGGGGGCGAGCGTCGGCGTGAAGGACACGGTCACCGGCGTCCCGGCCGCGCGGGAGAGGTTCTGCTCGATCTCCGGGGTGTGGCGGTGGACGCCGCCGACCCCGTAGGGCGACATGGAGCCCATCACCTCGGCGCCGAGCAGGTGCGGCTTGAGGGACTTGCCGGCGCCCGACGTGCCGGACGCCGCGACGACGACGACGTCCTCCGGCGCGAGGACGCCCGCGGCCAGACCGGGGGCCAGGGCGAGGGAGATCCCGGTGGGGTAGCAGCCGGGGACGGCGATGTGCCGGGCGTCCGGGAGCCGGTCGCGTTGGCGTCCGCCCCCGGCGAGCGGCAGCTCGGGCAGGCCGTAGGGCCAGGAGCCGGCATACGGGCCGTCGTAGAAGGTGGTCCACGCCGACTCGGACTCGAGCCGGAAGTCGGCTCCGCAGTCGACGATGACGACGTCGCCGGGCAGCTGCTCCGCGAGCGCCGCCGAGTGGCCGTGCGGCAGCGCGAGGAAGACGACCTCGTGCCCGGCCAGGGTGTCGACGTTCGTCTCCCGCACGACGCGCGTGGCGAGCGGCGTCAGGTGGGGATGCGCGGCGCCGAGCGGCGTGCCGGCGCTGCTGGCGGCCGTGACCGCCCCGATCTCGAACGCGGGGTGGGCGAGCAGGAGCCGGAGGATCTCGCCCCCGGCATACCCGCTCGCCCCTGCGACTGCTGCCCTGATCACGATGCATGAATATACACGCTCATGCATAACCCTGCCTCCCTCCCAGATATCTGGGAGGCCAGGTGTCGCCATCACGACATCCCGCCTCCCAGATATCTGGGGTGCGATCGTGGGGGTCAGCGCTGGACGGCGCCCGTCGCCGCCGCGGCGGCGGCCACCGCCGCGTCGCGGAAGCCGTTGACCTCCTCGGTCGTAAGGGTCCGGTCCGGCGCGCGGAACGTGAGGCGGAAGGCCAGGGACCGGTGACCCGGCTCCACGTGCTCGCCCTCGTAGAGGTCGAAGAGCGCGACGGCCTCGAGGTCGGTCCCGGCACCCTCCCGCAGCGCCGCCTCGACGTCGGCGGCCGGCACGTCCCGGCGCACGAGGAGCGCGACGTCGGTGTGCGCGGGCGGGTAGGTCGAGAAGGAGCGGGCCTGCACCGGGCCGGCGCTCGCCGCAGTGAGCACGTCGAGGTCGATCTCGGCGGCGACCGTGCGGGGCGGCAGCTCCAGGGCCGCGAGCACCTTGGGGTGCAGCTCACCGGCGTGGCCGACGAGGGTGCCGTCGGGCAGCGCGACGCGGGCACACCGGCCCGGGTGCCACGGGGCGTGCACGTCCCCCGAGACGACGACCGGCACGGCAAGGGCCGCGCCCACGGTGCGCACCGCGGCGACCACGTCGGTCCAGTCCGCGGGCCGCCCGCCGCCCCACCAACCGGCCGGCTCGGCCAGGCCCGTGGCGACGACCGCGGCGTGGCGCGGCTGCGCGGGGACGGCGGCATACAGCTGCTCGAGCACCGCGTCGTCGGGCCGGGCCGCGATGCCGGGCACGGGTGCGGTGCGCAACGGGCCGCCCGGGCGGAAGACCAGCCCCAGCTCGAAGAGCGCGACGTCCTTGAAACCGCGGGAGACGTTGCGGCGCAGGGCGTCGACGAGGGTGCCGAGCACGCTCGTGCGCAGCAGGGGGCGCTCCTCGGAGAGCGGGTTCGCGAGGCGCACCGCGGCGCGCCGGTCGTCGTCGGCGGGAAGCTGCAGCTGGTCCGCGAGCTCCGCCGACACGAAGGGGTAGGTGAGCACCTCGGTGAAGCCTGCGCCGGCGAGCGCGTCGGCGACCGTGCGGCGCACCCGCTGCCCGTGGGTGAGGCCCTGGCCGTTGCTCGGCGTGGGCACGACGGAGGGGATGGAGTTGTAGCCGTCGATGCGGGCCACCTCCTCCGCGTAGTCCGGCCCGGGTGAGTCGTGGTCGAGGTCGGGCCGCCAGGACGGAGGGGTGACGAGCACGTGCTGCGGGTCGGCGGGGTCGTCCTCGACGGTGCAGCCGAGGTCGCGCAGGATCGTCACGACGCGCTCGCGGGGGTAGTCGAGCCCGACGATGCGGGTGGGCTCCGTGACGTCGAGTCGGTATGCCGCCCGCGGCGTCGTCCGGTCGACGTCCGTGACGGCCGGGTCGGCGGTGCCACCGCCGAACTCGACCAGCAGGTCGACGGCCAGCTGGGCGGCCGCCGGAGCCACCTGCGGGTCGACGCCGCGCTCGAAACGCTTGGAGGCCTCGGTGACGAGCCGGTGCCGCCGGGAGGAGCGAGCGATTGTCGTGGGGTCGAAGTGGGCGGACTCGATGAGGACGTCGGTCGTCGCGTCGTCCACCTCGGAGGACGCGCCGCCCATGACCCCGGCGATGGCGAGGAGGTGCTCGCCGCCGTCGGTGATGAGCAGGTCCTCCGGGCTGAGCTCGCGCTTGACGTCGTCGAGCGTGGCCAGGCGCTCCCCCGGGCGGGCCCGGCGCACGACGATGGAGCCGGAGAGCTTGTCGACGTCGAAGGCGTGCAGCGGCTGGCCCACGGCGAGCATGACGTAGTTGGTGACGTCCACGGCGAGCGAGATCGGGCGCATGCCCATCTGCGTGAGGCGGCGCTGCATCCACGGCGGGGACGGCCGCGTCGGGTCGATGCCCCGCACGATGCGGGCGACGTAGCGGTCGCAGCCAGGGCGCCCCTCGAGCGGCGCGTCGTCCTCGAGCCGCACGGCATACCCACCCTCGTTGGGGGGCGGCCAGCGGACGTCCGCCGGGTCGCGGAAGCCGCCGGGGGGGCTGCCCTGGGAGTGCCAGTACTCCCGAGCGAGACCACGGACCGAGAAGCAGTAGCCGCGGTCCGGAGTGACGTTGACCTCGACGGTCTCCTCGCCGAGCCCAAGGAGGGCGACGGCGTCGTCTCCCGGTCGGAGGCCGGCCGCCACCTCCTCACCCAGGAGCCGGGGCAGCACGATGATGCCGGCGTGGTCGTGGCCGAGGCCGATCTCGTCCTCGGCACAGATCATGCCGTTGGACATCCGGCCGTAGGTCCTGCGCGACGAGATCTCGAAGCCCCCGGCGAGGACCGCTCCGGGCAGCGCCACGACGACGAGGTCGCCCACGGCGAAGTTCGTTGCGCCGCAGACGATCTCCTGGGCACTGCCCTCGCTGACGCGCTGGCCGTGCTCCCCGACGTCGACGGTGCAGTAGCGGATCGGCTTGCCGTTCCTCTGGACCTGCTCCTCGAAGTCGAGGACCCGGCCGACGACGAGGGGCCCGGCGATGTCGCCGCCGTGCAGGTCCTCCTCCTCGAGTCCGACGCTGACGAGGCTCGCCGCCACGTCGGCGCCGGTCGCCCCCGGGGCGAGGTCGGCGTATTCCGCGAGCCAGGTGAGGGGCGCACGCATGTCAGATCTCCCTGCCGAACTGCTGCGAGAAGCGGACGTCGCCCTCGACCATGTCGTGCATACCCTGGACGCCGTGGCGAAGCATGAGCGCCCTCTCGATGCCGAGCCCGAAGGCGAACCCCGAGTAGACGTCGGGGTCGATGCCGCACGCGCGCAGCACCTTGCGGTTGACCATGCCGGAGCCGCCGAGCTCGATCCAGCCCGAGCCACCGCACGTCCGGCACGTGGCCCCGGGGGCGGAGTCGCCGGACCCGTGGCACGCGAAGCAGACGAAGTCGGTCTCCATGCTGGGCTCCGTGAAGGGGAAGTACGACGCGCGCACCCGCGTGCGGGTGCCCTCCCCGAACATCGCCCGCACGAAGGCGTCGAGGGCGCCGCGCAGGTGGGCCATGGTCAGGCCCTTGTCGACGGCGAGGCACTCGATCTGGTGGAAGACCGGCGTGTGCGTGGCGTCGAGGTCGTCGGTGCGAAAGACCTTGCCCGGTGCGACGACGTAGATGGGCGGCTCCTGCTCGAGCATGGTGCGGATCTGCACGGGCGAGGTCTGGGTGCGCAGCACCAGCCCGGAGTCCACCGGGTCGAGGAAGAACGTGTCCTGCATCTGGCGGGCCGGGTGGTCCGGGCCGAGGTTGAGCGCGTCGAAGTTGAGCCACTCGGACTCGAGCTCGGGGCCCTCGGCCACCTCCCAGCCCATGGCGACGAAGGTGTCGGCGAGCCGCTGGGCGACGAGCTCGATGGGGTGCCTGGCGCCGAGCGGCCGCCGCAGGGCCGGCACCGTGACGTCGACGCGCTCGTCGACGAGGATCCGCTCGTCGCGCTCGGCCTCGAGCTCGGCCTGGCGCGCGGCGAGGGCGGCGGTGACCCGACCGCGGGCCTGCCCGACGCGCTTGCCCGCGTCGGCCTTGGCGCTCGGCGGCAGCGCGCCGATCTCCCGGTTGGCGAGGGCGAGCGGGCTCCGCTCCCCCTGGGAGGCGATCCGGACCGCCTTCAGCTCATCGAGCGTGCTGGCCCCCTCGATGGCGGCCAGCGCCTCGGCCACCGCGGCGTCGATGCTCGCAGGGTCGAGCGCCGAGACCTCGACCGGGTCGTAGTTCGTGTTGGGTCCGGACATCGGGCTGCGTTCACTGCTCTCGGTCGGGGCTACGGGGGACCCGTCACGACGGCGTGTCGGCACTGCGGGCCGGACCGGCGGTGGGATCGCCCCTGCAGTCTAGGGGCGAGGCTCGCACAGCGGCCCGAGGGACCACTAGCCGGTGGCGAAGTGGCCAGGGATGCCCTCGGGAAGCCGGACGATGAAGCGCGCCCCGCCGCTGCCCGAGCTCGCGATGTCGATCCGCCCGCCGTGGGCCCGCACGAGCCCGTTGGCGACGTAGAGGCCGAGGCCGGTGCCGGCGTTGTCCGGGCCGTGCCAGAAGCGGCCGAAGATCTTCTCGCGGTCGTCCTCGGGTATGCCGTTCCCATGGTCGTCGACGAGGACGACGACCCCGCCCCGCTCCTCGGCGTCGCGGTCCACGGTCACGTCCACCGCGCCCTCCCCGTGCTGGACGGCATTCTCGATGAGGTTGAAGAAGACCTGGTCGAGCCGGTCGGCGTCCGCCCACAGCTCGGGCAGCCCGGCGGCCTCGGCGCCGGGGCCCCGGTGTAGCCGGATCGTGCCGGGATGGCGGCCGAGCTCGTTGCGCACGACGTGCCGGGCGAGCAGCTGCTCGAGGTCGACCGGGCCAAGGCGCAGGTTGAGCCGGTCGGAGTCGAGGCGGGAGATGTCGAGCAGCTCGGCGATGAGCCGGGTCAGCCGGGTCGCGTCGGCTTCGATCGTCTCGATCATGAGCCGCTTCTGGTCGTCGCTGAACCGGTGCCAGCGGCGCAGCAGGCTGCTCGTGAAGCCCATGACCGACGTCAGAGGAGCCCGCAGCTCGTGGGCGACGGTGGACAGCACCGTCGCCTGGTCGCGCTCGGCACGCAGTCGCGCCTCGGCGTCCCGGAGGCCGAGCATGAGGCGCTGCACGGGGCCCCCGCGCTCGGCACGCACGTACCGGGCGGTGACGAGCACCTCGCGGCCGTCGCGGGCGACGAGCAGCTTCTCCCGGTGCCCGGTGCGGGTCGCCAGCCCGTTCCACGGGTCGGTGCGGGCCCACCAGTCGCGGCCGTACTTGTCGGCGAGCGGCAAGGCGTCGGTCACGTGCCGGCCGACGAGGTCGGCCGCAGAGCACTCGAGGATGCGCAGGGCCTCGGCGTTGACGAACCCGATGCACCCGTTGGCGGAGACGACGACCAGCCCGTCAGGAAGCTGCTCCCAGAGCTCGCTGCCCGTTGGCTCCGTGCTGGGCTCCTCGGGGAGCGGGTCGCCGGGCTGCATGCTGTGCAGGATAGCGACGAAACCGGCACCGGCCGCGGGGCCGTTCACGTGGACCGGCGCGCCTCGGCCGACGCGTAGAGGCAGAGGGTGGCCGCCATGGCGAGGTTGAGGGACTCGGCCCGCCCGTAGATGGGCACCCGCACCACCTCGTCGCAGGCGTCGCGCACCTCAGGCAGCAGGCCCCATGCCTCGTTGCCCATGACCCACGCATGCGCCCGGCGCAGGTCGACCTCGGGCAGGAGCGTCGGTCCCGCCCCGTCGGCGGCGAGCAGCGCGACGCCCGCGTCGCGCAGCGCAGCAAGGATCGCCGCGACGGGGACGCCCACGACGACGGGCACGTGGAAGAGCGAGCCTGCGGTGGAGCGGACGACCTTGGGGCTGTGGACGTCGACGCTCGCGTCGCTGACCACGACGAGGTCGGCGCCCGCCGCGTCCGCCCCGCGGATCACGGTGCCCGCGTTGCCCGGGTCGCGCACGTGCGTGAGCACGCACACGAGCCCGGCCGGGGGCAGCGCGGCCACGGCCCGCTGGAGCGGGACGTCCACCGGACGGCATACGGCGGCGAGGCCCTGCGGCGACTCCGTGTCGCACATGGCGGCGAGCACCTCGGGCGTCACCTCCGAGACGGCCAGGCCGGCCGCCGCGGCCACCTCGACGATGGGGCGGTGCCGGGCGGCCGCCTCGGCGGTGACGAAGACGTCACGGACGAGCTCGGGGCGGCAGCGCACGGCCTCACGCACCGCCTGGGGCCCCTCGGCGAGGAACAGACCCGTGCGCGAACGCGCAGAGCGCCGGGACAGCGCCCGCACGGCCTTGACCCGATCGGATCGGGGGTTGGTCAGCACGGCTGCCCCGTGGCGAGCCAGTGGGGGTGGCGCGGTCCCGGCGCGGTGCGTCGGGTGCTCAGGCGGCGTCGCCGGCGGCCTTGACGGCCCCGGTCGCGGCCGGGACGTTGGCCCGGGAGACCTCGACGAGCGCGGCGAACGCCGGGGCGTCGTTGACGGCGAGGTCGGCGAGGATCTTGCGGTCGACCTCGACACCTGCCGCCTTGAGGCCCTGCATGAACCGGTTGTAGGTCATGCCGTTGGCGCGGGCGCCCGCGTTGATCCGCTGGATCCACAGGCGGCGGAAGTCGCCCTTCCTGGCGCGCCGGTCACGGTAGGCGTAGCCGAGCGAGTGGGTGACCTGCTCCTTGGCCTTGCGGTAGAGACGGGACCGCTGACCGCGGTAGCCGCTCGCGCGCTCGAGAACGACGCGACGCTTCTTCTGGGCGTTGACTGCGCGCTTCACGCGTGCCACGGGAACTCCTTTTCGACGAATCGCCGATGCCTGCGACCGGGCAGACCCGGTCGGCCGTGCACATCGGCCTCTGCTGGGGAAAACGTCGTGCCGGTCGGCACGAGGGTGCCGCGGCCCGGGACCGGGCGCGGCGGCCGGCTCACTTGCCGAGGAGCTTCTTGGCCTTCTTGGCGTCGGGCTTGGCAAGCTCGACGTCGCCCGCGATGGAGCGCATCTTCTTGCTCGACTTGTGCTCGAGCAGGTGGCGACCGCCGGCCTGCTCGCGCATGACCTTGCCGGTGCCGGTCAGGCGGAACCGCTTCTTCGCACCACTGTGCGTCTTCATCTTCGGCATGAGAGCCGATCTCCTTCGTGTCGTGCGGGGTTAGGTCTGCGTACGGGTGCGTACGTGGACTGGGGGCGGGGCTCACCCGCCTGGTCACTCGCCCGCGGCGGGGGCTGGCGCGGGCCGGGGCGCGGGCCGGGGTGCCGGTGTGGGTGTGGCCGTTGCGGTCGGTCCGGCTGGCGCGCTGGGTCCGGTCGTCTCGGTCGCGTCGGCGGTTTCGAGCTGCACCGGGGACACCGCGCCCTCGCCGGCCGCCCGCTCCTCACGTGCGCGCCGCTGCTCGGCCTTGGCCTCGGACTTCTTCCTCGTCGGGCCGATGACCATGATCATGTTCCGACCGTCCTGCTTCGGAGCCGACTCGACATACCCGAGCTCGGAGATGTCGGTCGCGAGACGCTCGAGGAGGCGGCGCCCCAGCTCCGGGCGCGACTGCTCACGTCCGCGGAACATGATCGTCACCTTGACCTTGTCCCCCGCCTTGAGGAACCGCTCGACGTGGCCCTTCTTGGTGCCGTAGTCGTGCGGGTCGATCTTCGGGCGGAGCTTGATCTCCTTGATGACCGTGTTGACCTGGTTCTTGCGTGCTTCCCGTGCCTTCATGGCGGCTTCGTACTTGAACTTGCCGAAGTCCATGAGCTTGGCGACCGGCGGCTTGGCCATCGGTGCCACCTCGACGAGGTCGAGGTTGGCCTCCTCGGCCAGACGTAGCGCGTCCTCGACGCGCACGATGCCGACCTGCTCCCCATTGGGGCCAACCAGACGCACTTCCGGGACCCGGATGCGCTCGTTGATGCGAGGCTCGCTGATGTGGTGCTCCTAAGTTCGAGGGCTGTGGCGGACCGACACGAGAAAGGGCTCCTCGCGCCGTGCACGAGGAGCCCAAGGTTTGCGTATGCCGTCCCGGTCGCCCGAGCGTCACACGGCGCGGGGCGCCGGCGCGTCCGAGGACGACGACAGCATTCCGCGCGGACCTGGAACCCGGCGGCCCCAGGGGTCGACGCGGGTGGAAGCGAGCTTCTCTTGCACGTCGCGCCCCGCCAGCAAGCGGCGGGACACGACCGGTCTTTGGTCCACAATAGCAGCCCCGGGCGGATGCCCTGACTCGGACCTCGACACGACTAAGCGGCGCGGACGGAGGGAAGTGACGTGACGGCAGCCATCGCGGCCATCGCCATCGTGGCCGGCGTCCTCGCCGTGGGCGGCGGGTTCTGGCTGCTGGTGGGTCGGGACAGCCCGCCCACACACCTCCGCTCGTACGCCACCTCTGCTGGCCTCATCGCCGCCGCGCTCGGGGGGTGGCTTCTGAGCCAGCGCTCCCGGTGACTTGCGCGTACCAGCGCTTACGCCGGGGCGGTCACCCGCTCGGCCGTGGCGCCGGAGCGGCGGCGGGCCTGGACGGCCATTCCGGCAAGCGCCACCGCCAGGCCGAGCAGCGCCACGGCGAGGAAGCCCGACTGCCAGCCGCCGCGGTCGATGGCGAAGCCGGCGATCGGCGCCCCCAGGGCGGACCCTGCCGTCATGGCCGAGCCGTGCCAGCCCATCATCTCGCCGCGGAAGCGCTCCGGCACGATCCGGCTGAGGTGCTCCAGGGTGGCCGTGATGGTCGGGGCGCAGAGCACGCCGCACACCGTGATCAGCACCGCGAAGCTCGGCAGGCCGGCCGCGAGCGCCACGGGCAGGGTTGTCGCGGCCAGGCCCGCGAGCAGCCAGAAGACCGAGATCGACCGGTGCCACGCGCCGTAGACCAGGCCGCCGACGAGGCTGCCCACGCCCCACAGGGCGAGGACCCAGCCGATCGCCTCGGCCCGCCCGAAGGTGCGCAGCGCCGCGACGACGGCCACGTCCGTGCCCGATAGCACGACCGTCGTCGCGGCGGCGGCGACGTAGACGGCCGCGACGGGCACGGTGATGAACCCCCGCACGGCACGGGTCGGTCCCGCACGCTCCCCCGCCTGCTCCACCGCCCGCTCCCCCGCCACGGGCTGAGGCCGGGCCGGCTCCCGACCGGGCTCCCCGGCATACGGAGCCGCCGGTCCGCCGCGCAGTGGCGGGTTGATGACCCACAGCGCGAACCCGGCCACGACCGAGGCCATCTCGCAGGTGAAGAGCGCCCAGCCGGTGTTCCACACCGTCGCCAGCCACACGCCGAGGGCCGGGCCCGCCATGAACGACAGCTCGGTCGCCGCCGCGTCGAGCGACAGGGCGGTGCGCCGCTGGTCCTCGGGCACGGAGCCCAGGATCACCTGGCGCATGATCGAGAAGGTCGGCACGACGAAGAGCCCGGCGAGCGCGGCCAGCGCCATGAGGGGGGCGTAGGGCACCCAGGGCGCGACGGACCAGCACAAGACCTGCACGATCAGCGAGGGCAGGACGGTGCGCCGCAGCCCGACCCGGTCGAGCAGCCGTCCGCGCCACGGACCGGAGACCGCGACCGCGACCGTGGCCGCAGCGGTCACGAGCCCCGCCTGGCCGTAGCTGCGCCCCAACGCGGTGACGACATGGAGGGTGAGCAGCACCCCACCGGCAAAGAGGGGCACGCGGATGAGGAACCCGAGCACCAGCGCGTGCCTCGTGTCACGGACGGCGAGGACGTGGCGGTAGGCACTTGGCTGCACCCGGCCAGCCTGACAGCCACCTCTGACACTGCGCACTCCGGTTTTCGCGCCGGCGCCCGTCGACTGTCCGCCGGGTCAGGACGGGAGCCCTTGTGGAAGCCTGCGGCTTCGGGGAAGGGTGGGGTCCGTGAGCAGACAGTCAGCACGCACCGACCTTCCCCCGGCGCCCAACCCCGCCCGCCCCGAGGACATCCGCAACGTCGTCCTCGTCGGACCGGGCGGGGCCGGCAAGACCGCTCTCTTCGAGCAGCTCGTCGCCGCGCGGGTGCCGGGCCACCGTGCCCGGGAGGGCGGCCACGAGCGGTCGACGGCGCTCACCGCCACCTCGATCGAGAGCGACGGGCTCACCATCAACCTCGTCGACACCCCCGGCTTCCCCGACTTCGTCGGTGAGCTGCGCGCCGGGCTGCGGGCCGCCGACGCCGCCGTCTTCGTCGTGTCGGGGGCCGACGAGGTGGACCGGCCGGTGTCCCTGCTGTGGCGAGAGTGCGCAGCCGTCGGTATGCCGCGTGCGGTCGTCGTCACGCACCTGGACCAGCCGCGGGCCGACTTCGGCGCCACCGCGGCCATGTGCCGGCGCACGTTCGGCGATGCCCGGGAGACGCACTGGCCCGTCATCGAGGGCGGAGCGGTGACCTCGGTGGTGCCGCTGCTGTCCGACACCCGCGAGGAGTATGCCGAGGCCCGCAACGCCCTGCTGGAGTCGGTCATCGAGGAGTCGGAGGACGCCACGCTGCTCGACCGCTACCTCGAGGGTGAGGAGCTCGACCCGGACGTGCTCCGCGAGGACCTGCGGACTGCCGTGGCGCGCGCCACGTTCT
The DNA here is from genome assembly GCF_035688975.1 of Intrasporangium sp. Classification (GTDB taxonomy): domain Bacteria; phylum Actinomycetota; class Actinomycetes; order Actinomycetales; family Dermatophilaceae; genus CALMNV01. Next base: position 20,487 of record NZ_DASSMH010000077.1, read on the forward strand.
TCCCGATCCTGCCGGTCTCCCCGCAGACCGGCGCCGGCATCGAGGAGCTGCTGGGCCTCATCGCCGGCGCCTTCCCGGACCCCACCCGCGTGCCGCTCCCGGCGGTGACGACCCCGGCCGGCGCCCCGGTCAAGGACGTGGCGTGCGACCCGTCGGCGCCTCTCGTCGCCGAGGTCGTGCGCACCACGTCCGACCCCTACGTCGGCCGCCTCTCGCTCGTGCGCATCTTCTCCGGCACCCTGCGTGTCGACGAGCCCGTCCACGTCTCGGGGCATCTCGGCGACTTCGTCGGCCACGAGGTCCCCGGCCACCCCGCCCACGACGACGACGAGCGCGTCGGCCCGCTCGCCAGCCCCTTCGGCGACAGCCACCGCCCCAAGGGCACGGCCATCGCCGGCGACCTCGCCCTCGTCTCCAAGCTGTCCCGGGCGGAGACCTCCGACACCCTGTCGTCACCCGAGCGGCCGGCCGTGGTCGCCCCGTGGGTGCTGCCCGAGCCGCAGCTGCCGGTGGCGATCCGGGCCGCGACGAAGTCCGACGAGGACAAGCTCGGGGCCGCCCTGCAGCGGCTCGTCGCCGAGGACGTGACGATGCGTCTCGACCACTCGAGCGACACCGAGCAGGTCGTCGTGTGGGCGATGGGCCAGGCGCACGTCGACGACCTCATCGCCCAGCTGGCCGACCGCTACGGCGTGACGGTCAACGTCGAGCCCTTCCGCACCGCCCTGCGGGAGACCTTCGTGCAGCGCTGCTCGGTGCAGGGCCGGCACGTCAAGCAGAGCGGGGGCCACGGGCAGTATGCCGTGTGCCAGCTCGAGATCGAGCCGCTCCCCCGCGGGTCCGGGTTCGAGTTCGTCGACAAGGTCGTGGGGGGTGCCGTGCCGCGGCAGTTCATCCCGTCGGTCGAGAAGGGCGCGCGCAGCCAGCTCGAGAAGGGCGTCCTCACCGGCCACCCGGTCGTGGACGTCCGGATCACCCTCGTGGACGGCAAGGCCCACTCGGTGGACTCCTCCGACATGGCGTTCCAGACGGCCGCGGCGCTCGCCCTGCGCGAGGCGGCCAACGAGTCGACGGTCGCGCTCCTCGAGCCGATCGACAAGGTGGCCGTGACGACGGCCGACGAGTACCTCGGCTCCGTCATGGCCGACCTCCGCGGACGCCGCGGCCAGGTCGTCGGCACCGAGCCCGGGCCGGAGCCCGGCGAGACCGTCGTGCATGCCGAGGTGCCCCAGTCCGAGCTCGCGCGGTATCCCATCGACCTGCGCTCGGTCTCCCACGGCACGGGGTCCTTCACCCGCGAGCCACTGCGCCATGACCTCCTCCCGGCGGACAAGGCCAAGGAGCTGCTCCGCGCCTGACGACCGCCGGGCGTGTGGGGCGTCGTGTGCCGTCAGCGGCTCGGGCCCGGCGGTGGAGCTGGCCCCTGGTAGGTCGGCCAGCCGCCGAGCGGGGCGACCCGCGCCGTCGGCACGGCGGTGGCCGGACACGTCGTCAGGACCTGGGCAAGGGCGGCCCGTTCGGCGCTCGTGACAGAGAGGTGGTACTTGGCCTTGACCGCCACCTGACGTGCGACATAGGCGCACCGGTAGCCCCTGGCTGGTGGAAGCCAGGTGGCGGCGTCCCCGGCACCCTTCTGCGCGTTGACCTTGGCGCCCACCGCGACGAGGTTGAGCGGGTCGTTGGCGAAGGCGGTGCGCTGGCTGAGGGACCACCGAGAGGCACCCTTGACCCAGGCGTCGGCCAAGGGGACGACGTGGTCGATCTGCACCGGTGACGTGGGGACGCTCGCTCGCGTGAACGCGATGACCTCGCCGGTATACGGGTCGGTGAGCCGGCCGGTCATGACCACGCAGCCGTGCGTCCCAGCCCTGAGGGTCGCCTGCTGGAGGTCGCCGCGCAGGACGTCGTTGCGCTGGTCACAGCCGTTGCGGTCGGTGTCGCTCCATGCCTGCCCGAACCTGTCGCGCGAGTATCCCGTCATCGGGCCGCGACCCTTGACCGCGAGCCCGACCAGCACGGCGATGGCCGTGTCCGACCTCGCCTGCGTCATGGCCGCCGAGGAGACGGACCGGGTCGGCGTGGCGGCCGAGTGAGGTGGACGCGTCGTCGATGTGGCCGCCCCCACGGAGAGCACGAGCAGCAGGGCCAGACCGCACCATGCGAGAGCCCCAGCCAGGCTGCTCCTGCCGCGGGGGCGCTTCCCCGGCGTCACGACGACACCGCCATCACGACAGAGCCCATCCTTCAGTCCGTTCCTCGTGGGGTTGCAGCACGGCACAACTGGCCCGTCGAATACGAGGCTTGCCGGCGGCATACCGCAACATACCGGCGTGTTTCGGTCCGCATGTCCGCGTCCGGACACCAAGCGGGAGCCCGGCACCAACCGTCACGGCTATCGTCTGCCCGTGCAGGCAGGGACCGCAGGGCCGACCGGGCGCATGCTCGAGGTGCTCGAGGTGCTCGAGGGCAGGACCGCCCCACTCCTGCTCTCCCTGAGCGAGCTGGGTCGAGCCGGTTCAGGAGGGTTCGCGTCCCTGTGGGGCAAGTTCTACGAGATCAGGAGAGTCGACAACGACCCCGGCAAGCCGACTCACTGACAAGCGGGGACGTCCCCAGTGCCTTCGCGCCCCCGGGAGCTCCCTCCGCAGCCGCTGTGGGCGCCAGTCCTCACGCGGCCCGTCTCAACCTGAGAAGTCACCTTGCCGGCGCCCGGTCGCTGCTGGTTGCGTCGCGGCATGCGAGCTTCGACAAGCGGTATGCCGGTGACGACCCGGCTCGAGGAGGCGCGGTGCCGGCGCTGCGGGCAGCGCCGCGCCGTCCAGGTGGTGCCGGCCAGTCCCAGGCAGTGCCTGGACGGCATAACGCACACCCGCTTCGCGGTCGAGGCCGTCGACGTCGTGCTGCACGGCACGTGCGCCGCATGCTCCTCCGAGCGGCCCGCGAGCACGGCGACGTCCGGGCCCAGCGGCATCACGGCGGCTGCCGGCCCGGAAAACCCCACCCAAGAGGTGCAGCGCTGACGTTCATCGTCGTGGAGTTCACCGTGAAGCCGGAATACCGGGACACGTGGCTCGACGCAGTCCGCCCGTTCACGCAGGCCACCCGCGCCGAGCCGGTCTCAAAGCCCCCGGTAGAGAAACCGACGACGAAGCAGCGGAGACGAACCCGCTCATGCGTCAGGACGCGAGGGAGGCGGCCCGCACCGGTCGGTGCGGGCCGCCTCTGTCGCCACGGCCGCGGTTCTGGAAGGATTCCCGGCATCTGGCGCCGGGAGACCTACGTCGTCGCCTCCCGGCCGGCCTCGTGCGCCCGTGGTAGCAGCACCGCGAGCCGCTGCTGCTGGGCGCGGCCCATCAGCAGGCGCGGCAGGACCACCGGCGCAAGGACGGCGACGACCTTGAGGACGTCGACGAGGACGGTGTCCACGGGTCAGTAGATGTTGGAGGGCCGGACCATGCCCTCGGCGAGGTCGCCGAAGCCGGGCGCGAAGATGGCGCCGGGGTTGCCGACGACCTCCTCGACGATCGCGGTCTCCGTCGTGATGATCAGGGCCGCGATCGACGCCGCGCTCTCCAGGGCCGCGCGCGTCACCTTGAGTGGGTCCATGACGCCCGCCTTGACCATGTCGCCATAGGTGCCGGACAACGCGTCGAACCCCTGGCCGATGGGCAGCCCGGCAACCCGGGAGACCACCTCGTCGCCGTCGTAGCCGGCGTTGATGGCGATCCAGCGCAGCGGCTCGACGAGCGACTTGCGCACGACCTCCCGACCGACGGCCGCGTCACCGGTCAGCTCGACCCGCGACACCGCGTCCTGGGCCTGCACCAGCGCCGTGCCGCCGCCGGCGACGATGCCCGCCTCCAGCGCGGCCCGCGCGGCCGCGAGCGAGTCCTCGACCCGGAGCAGGCGCTCCTTGAGCTCGACACTCGTGGCGCCGCCGACGTTGATCACCGCCACGCGCCCGGAGAGCCGGGCCAGTCGCAGCTGCAGGCTGTCCTGGTCGCCCTCGATCTTGGCCCGCTGGAACTGCTTCTCCAGCTGCGCGATTCGCGCCTCGACGAGCTTGTGGTCGCCGTGGCCGCCGACGATCGTCGTCGCGTGCTCCGTGATGGTGATCCGGTCGCACGAGCCCAGGTGCTCGGGGCTGATCTCGCTGAGGTCGATCCCCGTGTCCGCGGCAACGACGTGCCCGCCGAGGGCCACGGCGAGGTCTTCGAGCTCGGCCAGCCGGCGGTGCCCGAAGCCGGGTGCCCTCACGACGACCGACCGCATGGTGTTGTGCATGTTGCCGCCCACGAGCAGCTGCAGGGCCGGGCCGTCGACGTCCTCGGCGAGGACCACGAGCGGTCGGTCCACCCGGCGGGCCGCCTCGACCGTCGGCATGATGTCCTGCACCTGGGTGATCTTCTTGTTGGTGAGCAGGATGACGGGGTTGTCGTAGACCGCCTCCATCCGCTCCCGGTCGGTCACCATGTAGGCGGAGATGTAGCCGTGGTCGAACTCGATGCCGTCGACGACGTCGACGGACATGCCGAGCTCGTCCGACTCCTCGGTTGACACGATGCCGTTCCGGCCGACCCGGGTGACCGCCTCGGCCACGGCGGACCCGATGGCCTCGTCGTCGTTGGCCGCCAGGGTGGCGATGCGCTCGAGGTCCGCCTGCCCGCTGACCTCGGTGACCTGGGCGCGCAGCGCGTCCACCACGGCCGGGATCGTCTGCTCGATGCCCCGCCTCACGCGCATGGGGTTCGCCCCGGCGTCGACGGCCCGCAGCCCCTCACGGACCATCGCCTGGGCCAGCACCGTCGCCGTCGTCGTGCCGTCGCCGACGACGCCGTTGGTCTTCATCGCCACCTCCTTGACTAGCTGGGCCCCCATGTTGGCGAACGGCTCTCGCAGCTGGATCTCCTTGGCGATGGTCACGCCGTCGTTCGTGATCGTGGGCGGTCCGGTGAGCTTCTCGAGCACGGCATTGCGGCCCTTGGGGCCGAGCGTCACCTTGACTGCGTCCGCCAGTGCGTTGACGCCGGACTCGAGCAGTCGTCGTGCTTCCTCGTTGAAGCGCAGTTCCTTGGCCATGGTGTGGTCAGTCCTTCGAGTTTGGTTCGTGCAGTGGATGATTGGTCGAGGCCGGGACCCGGGGGCGGTACTGGTCCCGGCGGGCGGCGCTCCAGCCGGTCGTCAGGGGACGAGAATCGCCCGGCCCCGGACCGCTCCGGCGTCGAGGTCGTCGATGGCCCGCTGGAACTGGTCAAGCGGGTACTTCGTCGTGTGGAGCCGGACCTTGCCCTGGGCGGCGAGCACCATCAGCTCCTGCAGGTCGGTGTAGGAGCCGACGAGGTTGCCGATGAAGTTGATCTCGGTCGAGATGATGTCGATCGTCGGGACGTCGATGTTCTCTCCGTAGCCGACGACGTAGTAGTTGCCGGCGCGACGCAGCATCGCGACGCCTTCGGCGGTGGCGCCGCCCTCGCCGACGAAGTCCACGACGGCCTCGGCACCCTTGCCGCCGGTGAGGTCGAGGACCTGCTGGACGTGGCTGCCGTCGGCGACGATCCCGTGGTCCGCGCCGATGTCGAGGGCGAGCTTGACCGCGTCCTCGTTGCGGTCCACGACGACGACGGTGGTGCCTGAGATCGCCTTCATGACCTGGATCCCGATGTGGCCGAGGCCACCGGCGCCGATCATCACGCAGACGTCCCCCGGCCGAGTGGCCCGGGCTGCCTTGGCCACCGCGTGGTATGCCGTGAGGCCGGCGTCCGCCAGCGCCGCGACGTCCGAGGGCTCGAGGTTGTCGTCGATCCTGACGACACTGCGGGCCGCCGTCCGAAGGAACTCGGCATACCCGCCGTTGGTGTCGATGCCCGGGAACTGGCTGTTCTCGCAGTGCACGTCGTCGCCGAACCGGCAGGCGCGGCACAGGCCACACGTCATGAGCGGGTGGAGGATGACCTTGTCACCCACCGCGACGTTGGTGACGGCGTCGCCGACGGCATGCACCCAGCCGGCGTTCTCGTGACCGATCGTGTAGGGCAGCGTGACGCCGGACTTCTCCTGCCACTGCCCCTCGAGGATGTGCAGGTCGGTGCGGCATACGCCGGCACCGCCGATCCTGACGATGACGTCGAGCGGGCCGGTCAGCTCCGGCTCGGGGACCTCTGTCAGCTGTAGGTTGGTGTGGTAGTCGACCACTTGCACTGCTCGCACGGGTGTCTCCTTGTTCGCGAAAGATGGGGGTCAGTCGGTGCTGCGGGGCCGCTGGTCGGACTCGGACCCGGGGTAGCGCGTGGTCAGCAGGCCACGGCAGAAGTGCGCGTTGCCGTCGATGGAGATGCGCACGGTCCGGGCGAAGCGCAGCCGCACCGGCACCTGCTCCTGCGGGATCGGCCGACCCTCGTCGTCGACGAAGGCCTTCTCGTGCGGGCCGACGCCCAGCCCGATGTCGGCGCGCCGCCGCAGCAGGGCGTGCTTCGAGCGCCCGGCGGGGATGTCCCCGAGGGTGAGCTCGTGGAGCCGGTCCACCGTGACGGCGCCGCTCCTCAGCAGCTCCGAGCAGGCGCGCTCCAGCGCTGCCGTGTGGGCCTTGCGCTGGAAGGTCCGGCGGAGGTGGTCCAGTCCCGACTCGGCCTCGTGCCCGAAGGTGCCCGTGTAGCCGGCCTGGGCGGCAAGCCCCTCGTTGATCTTGTCCGAGTCGTGGTGGTCGTCGAGGCAGACCACGACTCGGCCCACCCCCGGGAGCTGGAGCAGGGCGTCCTGCGCGTCGGCCGCCATGAGGTAGGCGAAGTTGGGCGCGCAGAACGAGGTGGGCAGCCGCAGGTGCACCTCGACGTCCCGCCCGTCGACGACCCGGGAGCGGACGAACCCGAGGTCCGTGATGGGCTCGTCCAGCTCGGGGTCGACCACGGTGTGCAGTGCCGCATCGACTGCCTCGACGGTGACGAGCACCGGTGCGACGAGCGTCATCTCAGTGCGCTCCCGCATCCTCGAGGGTGGGAGCCATCTCCTGACCCTGCTCGTCGTCCGTCGCGCTCGGCAGCCGCAGCTCGGCCGGGACGTCGAGGTCGTACATCTTCGCCGCGTTGAGGCCGAGGATCTTCTTCTTGACCTCGGTCGTGAGCGGGGCGTACTCCGTCATGTCCTCGGGAATCTGGAAGTCGACGAACTTCTCGACCAGCCACTTGGGCGTCCAGAGCGCATAGTCGCTCGAGAACTGGATCTTGTCCTCGCCGACCCAGTAGAGCAGCTCGCCGATGACCTGGGCGAAGTAGCGCGGGCGGGTGTGGATGAACGGCATGGCGACGGCAAGGCCGGCGTGGACGTTGGTCTCCTGCGTGGCGATCCAGCAGAAGTCCTCGAGCCGGGGAAGCCCGCAGTGCTCGACGACGAAGTTGAGGCCCTGGAAGTCGGTCGCCACCGCGTCGACGTCCGCGACGTCGAAGGCGTCACGGTCGAGCGGGATGATCGTCGGGCCCTTGTGGATGTGGATGTTCGTGATCCCGAGCTCCTGGCAGGCCTCGAGGTACTTGTAGGTCCAGGGGTCGGTCAGCTTGTAGCCCCGGGAGTCGCCGTGCCACTCGGCCGTGTAGAGCTTGACGCCCTTGAGGCCGAAGCGCTCCGCGTCGCGCCGCAGCTGGTCGAGGCCCGCCTGCTCGTTGCGCGGGTCCCAGTTGTGGTTGTACGTCAGCTTGTCCGGGTGGGCCGAGGCCAGCGCGAACGCCTCCTCGGTCTGGCCGAATCCGTTGTGGTAGAAGTCCCCGAGGTAGGCCGGCTGGAAGATGGCATGGTCGACGTACCCGTTGTCGAACAGGTCCCGCATGAGCCGCTCGCCGCCCTGGTAGAGGTACTCCTCGTAGCCCCACTTCTCCTCGGCGGGGCTGAGGTTGGCGTGGTAGTCGTAGAAGCAGTCGATGAACTGCCTGCCGTGGATGTTCTTCTGGTTCTCCGGTCGCCCGTCCCACAGCGCGATGTGCGCGTCCACGATGTAGTACTTGTCGCCGTTCTTCTCGTACATGAGACTTCCTCACTTCGTTGTGATGTTGGGATGATCCCGGTCCGGGGCCGGGGATCCGGCCCCGGACCGGGCTGGAACGATGTGGTGGTGGTCAGCTGCGTTGTCGCAGACTTCTCGATCGGCCCGTCAGCGCTCGCCGGCACCGGCGGACGCCAGCGTCGAGGGGTCGACGAGGTCGAAGCCGATGTACTCGGCCGCATCCTCGGGGCTGGCGAAGAGCATCGTCTTGTCGTCGAGGTGGACCATCCGGCCGTAGTGGGTGGAGCTGATCTCCTCGAACACCGAGCCGTCGAACTCCTCCCCGAGCGCGTCGCTGATCTCGGCGTAGTCGAACTCGAGCAGCCGCTCGCCGTCGACGCGGATCATCGAGGGGTACTCCGTCAGCTCGACGCCCTCCTTGGCGCCCATCACCTCCGCGACGACACGGCCGACGGGGGTGTTCATCAGGGTCACCCCGCACATGTTGGAGAACGAGGCCTCCGCACCGAACTGCATGCTCACTGGTCCAACTCCTTCGGAATCTCGAGCCCGGTCTCCTCGAGCAGGGAACGGAACTTCTGCTTGGCGTCGTCGAGCGACGTGGCGAACGTGACCGCCCTTTCGGCCGGCTGCGACCAGATCGGCTGGAGCGCCTGGGCGGCCGCGATGCAGCGGGGGACCCAGACGGACAGCCACTGAGCGAAGAGCTGCCTGTTGGCCTCGCCGTGCTGCTCGTCCCGTGCCAGCATCGTGAACAGGCTGCGGGTGTAGGCGAGGTCCCTGGCGTAGTCGTGCTCACCCGTGCCGACGATCGTCGGGGTGATGTAGTCGCCGTTGCGAGCCGCGATCTGCATCACGAGCTCGCTGCGGAACAGCGCGCCGACGAGCTGCTCGAAGACGACGTTCGCCGCGAACAGCAGCTCTGCCCAGTCGCCCACCGCCGTGAGCCGCTCGACGACCTCCCGGGTGGGCTGCCACTCGGGGGCGCCGTGCCACACCTGCCGGTGGGCCGAGCCGTCGAAGCCCACCTCGGCCTCGGACAGGTCGAGGTTGTAGAGCGCGAGGTCCTGGGCGAAGCGCATCTTGTGCGCCGCGTTGACGGCCACCGCGTTGTTGATCATGTTCGTCGGACCGGAGCGCTGGACAGCGGTGAAGACGTGCAGCGCCAGCCCGTTCTCGACATGCATCCACGCCCCGAGGTTGCGCTCGATGAACTTGAGCCACGCGGGGTTCCAGCCGGAGTAGGCCCTGGCCCGCTTGGCGTTCTCGAGGCAGAGCGAGACCTGACGCACGACCGCGGCGTTGTTGCGGTAGATCGTCTGCTCCCACTCCTCGTTCGGGTCGAGGAAGGCGTGCCAGTTCGACGACTTGGCAGCGGTCCACTCCTGGGGGTAGCCACCGGGCCCGTTGCCGAAGCCGTAGATCCATCCCTGCGTGAGGTGCCGCTCGGGGTCCGGCTGCACGTCGACGGTGACGTCCTCGTACATCGTGGCCCGCAGCTTGGCTGGCTTGTAGTAGTTGTAGCTCCGGCTCTTGGAGCTGGGGAACTCGAGGGCGCCTGCTTCCGAGTCCGTGAACTCGATCTTGGGGAAGCTGCGCTCTTTCTGGTTGGTGATGTCCGCCATGATTCAACTCCGTTGTTGTGTGGGACGGTTCGTGGCGCTCAGCCAGCGGTCGGGCTGGTGAACTTGTCGTAGAACACCTGGTCCTTGGGCACCCCCTGCCGGTCGAGCAGGTCGAGCGCGGCGTCGACCATCGGCGGCGGGCCGCACAGGTAGACCTCGCACTTGGTGATGTTGGCCTCCCGGCGCTCGACCACCTCGGTGACGTTGCCCGCGTGGGCCTCGAAGTCGTATGCCGCCGGGTCCTCCGGCAGCGACTCGGACAGGCATACGACGAACTCGAAACCGGTCAGCTTCTCGCCCAAAGCCTTGATCACGTCGACGTAGAACAGGTCCTCCGCCGTGCGGGCCCCGTAGTAGAACCGCACCGGCCGCGTGCTCTCCGTCTCGTGCAGGTGGCGAAGCAGCGAGAGGATCGGAGCCATGCCCGCCCCGCCACCGATGCAGACCACCGGCAGGACGTGGCCCTCCTTGAGGGTGAAGGAGCCATACGGGCCCGTCAGGTGCAGCTCGTCGTCGACCTGGAGGCCGTCCTCGAGCAGGGCCGAGAACCGGCCGCCCGGGTACTTCTTGATGAGGAACTCGACCTCTCCGGGCGTCGACTGGGTCGTCGCCATGGAGAACGAACGGTGTTCCGTCGTCCCGGGGATGCCGAGATCGGCATACTGCCCGGGCTTGAACTCGTAGGTCTCGGGCTCCACGGCCCGCAACCGCAGGGAGACGATGTCCCGCGTCATCGGCTCGATGGCCGTGATCCGGGTGCGTACGTTCTGGATGGCGACGCCGCCGAGCAGCTCGTCCTCGTCGAAGTTGAGCAGCTCGATGGTGCAGTCGCTGAAGGCGTGCGCCCGGCAGAGCAGGACGTAGCCCTCGTCCACCTCGGCGTCGTTGCAGGCGAAGGTGGAGTAGCGCTCCATCTGGATGTCGCCCTCGAGCACGAAGGACTTGCAGGCTGAGCACTGGCCCTCTCGGCACCCGTGCATCAGGTGGATGCCCTGCCGGAAGGCCGCGTCGAGGATCTTCTCGTCCTCGCCGACCTCCATCTCGATGCCGACCGGCTCGAAGCTGATGCGGTGGTTATCGGCCACGGTGGGCCCTCCTCATGCTCACGGTGTCGTTCCTGGGACTGGTGGCGCCGCTCATCCCGGCAGCGCCACCAGTCCGTTCGGGAGGTGGTTCCGTCGACGACGGACCACCGACGGGTCAGGCGACGGCCTTGGTCCCGTTGGCGCGGTACGCCGCGACGTGGGCCTCGCGCTCGGCGTCCGACATCTGGTTCAGCAGCACGTTGGGGCTCATGAAGGTGTTGCCCCGGACGTCGTCGAGGGTCCACATCTTCTTGGGGTCGTCGAGCTGCAGGTGGGGCTGGCCGATGAGCGTCTTGCCGTCGTCCCGGACATAGCCGAGGTCCTTGACGATGTCGGCCAGGTCCTTGTCGTGGTGCAGGGTCTCCCACTCGCGGAAGCCGGTGAGGCGACCCATGTTTGGAGTGGGCCGGCCGTCGTACTCCGGCCGGAAGGCGACCGCGTCGGTCCAGTGGCAGGTCTCCGAGCAGTACGTGCGCCACTGGTCGTCCACCTTCTCGACGACCATGTCCTCACGGATGAGGCACGGCACCATGCACGTCCAGCAGCGGTGGGGGTACTGGTAGCCCACCTCCTCGAAGGCGATCGGCTTGTTCTTGCCGGGGTACGCCAGGCGGTTGTAGTTCTCCCACCACTTGCCGTACTTCGAGTACCAGCCGGGGTACTTCTCCTCGAACCACTCGAAGTCCTTGTCGGTCATGGCGTCGATGCGCCAATAGTTGACCGGCCACCCGGTGGCGAAGAAGCGGGCCACCTCGTGCACGTAGCCCTTGTTGACGATCCGGTTCCACGACTCCTCGACGAGGTCGTGCGGGATGGTCAGCCCGTACTTCTCGAGAGGCAGCAGGTAGCTGCGGTAGTAGTCGTCGTAGATCCACCGACGCCACATCTCCGCGTAGCTCTCCCGGTCCTTGCGCCGGTCCTTCGTGCCGTACTCGATGAAGGTGCCGATGGCGGCGTCGACGACGCAGTGGTTGTTCCACCAGGCGTAGCGCAGGTCGCGCTCGAGGAGCGGGCGGTTGCGCTCGTCCGCGAGCGCCATGAGCAGGATCGAGTAGCCGTTGGAGATGTGCCGCGACTCGTCGGACTGCACGGAGTGGAAGACGGTCGGCAGCAGGTAGTCGCCGTTGGCGGCCGCCTCGTCGGGCATGGCCACGAAGAGGGTGTTGGTGAAGGCGGTCTCTGCCACCACGGTGAGGTAGACGTTGGCCGCCGTGATGGCGTCACCGGTGATGAAGCCCTCGCCGAACTGCCGGCCGATGGTGCCCGCGTAGTTGTTGGCGAACCCCTTCTCCGTGATGTCGAAACCTGCGGGGTCGATGTAGTGGTTCATGTAGAGCTTCTTGAGGTTCATCTGGATCGTCGAGTGGCGCACCTCGTCGATCATCTGGACCGCCAGGCCGTTGTGGATCTCCGGGTTGGGCACGGCGTCGATGGCCATGGGCATGGCCCGGGCGGCCGAGATCTCCGGGAACGGGATGATCGACAGGAACAGCTTCTGCCACTCGAGCCAGCGCTGCTGGACCTGGCGGAACATGTTGCCGCGGATGGCGCCGTCCATCGCCCCGTAGACGCGGTTGTCCTTCTCCTCCTCCATGGGGAAGTAGGACCGCATGATCTGCTTGAGCGGGTCCTTCTTCGGGGCCTTCTCGAACGTGTAGTCCGTGCCGAAGCGGGTTGCCGGCGTCGCGAAGGTGGGCTCCCACGACAACTCGGTGATCTTGGCATGTGCCTTCGTCAGACTCTGTCTGCTCAATGTTGCCTCCTCGGTCTCAGGTCGGCGTCCTTGCCGGCCTGCAACGGCGAGGTCGTTCGCCGCTTGACCCGAGAATCACAAGCCGCGGCGGCCCCGGATGTCTCAATGTGAGAGCGGGGCGGTCCTTGCGAAGGGACCGTCTCATCTTGAGACAGGGCCGGCGTGCGCGGGTGAGGGGACGCTTGCCACGCACCCATGCGCCCCGCACACTGAGCGTGCCAACGCAGCGCAACGAGGCACCGTGTCGGAAGGCGAGAGGAAAGAGCGTGTCGGAGCCCTCGTACCCACGTCAGCCCGAGGCCGCCGGCGACCGGCTGACTCAGCGCGAGGACCTCCTCGAGCTGGGGCTGCTCGAGCCGCCCGTGCGTCACCTCATCGGTGAGTCGTGGCTGCGCAGTCGGCGCGCCGGCGTCGACCCGACGGACGTGCAGGCACCCTACGCCGACGCCGACCCCACGGACCTCACCCCCCTCGTCCAGGCCGTCATGACCCGGATGAGCGCCGAGCTGTCTGGAGAACCGATCAGCATGATCTTCGCCGACGCCAGGGGCCGGGTCGTCCACCGGATGTGCGCGGACGCCTCGCTGAGCAGACGCCTCGAGCGGGTGAGCCTCGCGCCCGGCTTCACGTATGCCGAGGACACCGTGGGCACCAACGGCATCGGCACGGCCCTGCAGCTGGCCGCCCCGACACTCGTCGTCGGCGACGAGCACTTCTCCGAACCGCTTCGGTCCTTCGCGTGCGCGGGAGCGCCGGTGCACCACCCCGTGACCGGGGTGCTCCTCGGGGTGCTCGACCTCACGTGCGAGGCGGGCGTGTCCAACTCCCTCCTGCTCACCTACGCGAGGACGCTCGCGGCGCGGATCCAGGACGAGGTGCTGACCCACAGCTCGAGCCGCGAGATGTCGCTGGTGCGCGACTACCTCGCCGCCTGCCGCCACGCCACCGTCCCGATCCTCGCCCTGAGCGACGACCTCGTGATGATGAACCGCCTGGCCCAGCAACGGCTGGACGGGGCGGACCGGACGGCCCTCATCGCCCGCACGAGTGACGCGTTCGGCTCGCAGGAGCCGAGGACCTTCGTGGCCGACCTGCCCAGTGGCGCCTCGGCACGCTTGGACTACCGCCCGTCCCTCGTCGGCGAGGCCGTCATCGGAGGGGTGTTCAGGGTCCAGATCTCCCAGTCCTCTGCTTCCCCGGCCACGTCCAGCCGCCACCGGCCCGAGGCGGTGGCCCTTCCCGGTCTGGCCGGCAGGAGCCCGCAGTGGGTGCGCGCGGTGGGCCACCTGCGGGAGGCGCACCGGCTGGGGACCTGGACGATCGTGCAGGGTGAGCCCGGTGTGGGCAAGCACGCGCTCGTCCGGGCGGTCCACCTCGGCGCGACGCCCCGCCGCCACCTGCGCACGCTCGACGCCGCCGTCGCGGCCGAGGACCCGGACGACTGGTACGAGCAGCTTGAGGACGAGTTCCGCCTCGACGAGGGGACGCTGGTGCTGCGTCACCTCGACCGGCTCCCCGACCTGCTCGTCGAGCCGTTGGCCACCCTCCTCGTCGAGCAGGCAGCCCGCGAGCGCTCCTCGCGGCGCTGGGTGGTGGCCACCTACGACGTGGGGACGAGGCACGATCACACCCAGGCGTCCGTGATCCCCAGCTTCGACCGCACGATCGTCCTCGACCCGCTCCGCCACCGCCCCGAGGACGTCCGGGTGCTCATTCCCGCACTGCTGCGCGCCGTGGCACCGGCCAACCGTGACCTCGGCATCTCACCGGCCGCGCTGGGCCAGCTCGCGCGGCACCCGTGGCCCGGCAATGCCGCGCAGCTGCGTGACGTCCTGCGCCGCATCGTCGCGGTGAAGCGAAGCGGCACCATCGAGCTGGCGGACCTGCCTCCGGAATGCATGTCCGTCGGTCGGCGCAACCTCAGCCCACTCGAGGCGCTCGAGCGCGACGCGATCACGCGGGCGCTGCATGACTACCAGGGCAACAAGGCCTTGGCCGCGGAGCACCTCGGCATGTCGCGGGCGACGATCTACCGCAAGATCCGCGGCTACAACATCATCACGTCCAACTCGGGCTGACGACACCCGGCGGCGTCACGACGTGCCGCGCGGTGGGCGCCCGGAAGGCAGCTGGGCCCGGAAACAGCCCGGTCAGGACAGCAGCTGGGACACGGCGTGGATGAGCACGCCGATGAGGCCGCCGACGAGGGTGCCGTTGATCCGGATGAACTGCAGGTCGCGCCCCACCTGCAGCTCGACCCGCTCGGCGGTCTCCCGGCCGTCCCAGCGCTCGACCGTGTGGCTGATCACCCGAGTGAGCTCCGTGCCGTAGCGCTCGACGGCATACACCGCGGCGTCGCCGATCCGGCGGTCGATCCGGCCCCGCAGCTCGTGGTCGGCGGACAGCCGCTCCGCGAGCGCGCGCACCTCGGCCACGCCTCGCGCCCGGACCGGGCCCTCCGGGTCCTCGAGGGCGGCTACGGCGACCCCCCGGAAGGAGCGCCACAGCGACATGGCGGTCACCGCCACCTGGGGATGGGTGAGCAGCCGCTCCTTGAACCGCTCGGCCCGCTCCTGGGTCGCCGGGTCGTGCTGGAGACCGTCAGCCAGGTCGAGCAGCAGCCGGTCGAGGGCCACCCGGACGCTGTGCGCCTCGTCGCGCCGGATGTCGGCGAGCCACCGCAGCGCCTCGATGTGCACCCGCCGGGCCACGAGGTCGTTGACCGCCTGCGGGACCCAGGCAGGAGCCCGCTCGAGAATGAGCGCCTCGAAGAGGTCCTCGTTGTCGACGAGCCAGCGCCGGCCCTCGTCCAGCGCGAGGTCGACGAGCCCGACGTGCGCGCGGTCGCGCACCACCTGGTCGAGCAGGCCGCCGGCCAGCCCGCTGACCGGCTCCTGGACGAGCCGCGGCAGCACGGCCTGCTCGAGCACCGCCTGCACCTCGGCGTCGGGGATCCGGTGCAGCACGTGCACCGTCACCGCGGCCACCTCGTCGACCAGCCGTTTCGCGTGGCCGGGAGCGAGCGCCCACTCCGCCAGCCTTCGGGTCGGCTCGGCGTCGAGGACGCGGTCCCGGATGACCTCCTCGCGCAGGAAGTTCTCGCCCACGAACTCCTCGAGGCTGCGGCCGATCATCTCCTTCTTGCGGGGGATGAGCGCGGTGTGCGGGATGGGCAGGCCGAGGGGATGCCGAAAGATGGCGGTCACGGCGAACCAGTCGGCGCACGCCCCCACCATGGACGCCTCGGCACCGGCGTTGACGTAGCCGAGGAGCCCGCCGTCGTGGCCCCGCGTGACGACGTAGACCAGGGCGGCGAGGAGGAGCAGACCGGTCGCGAGGGAGCGCATCCGCCGCAGGTCGGCGCGGCGCCGGGCGTCGAGGGCCGGGTCGACGACGAGGCCCAGGGGACCGCTCACCGGGCCGCCTCGAGCGCGAAGGTCAGCGCGTCGACCCGCGCGCGGGTCTCCCCGTCGGTCGCGAGGCGCTCGCCGATCCGGGTCGCCACGCCGGCGACGGCGTCGCGGGGCAGGCCGGCGGTCAGCGTGAGGACGACCCGGAGCACCCCGGCGCCTGCCGGCGTGCCGGCCTCGAGCCGGTATGCCGTGACGTCGGCCTCGTCGCGCACGGCGGCCGCGACCGCCGCGTCCACGTGCCCGTCGAGGTGGGCCGGCAGCCAGGTGCGTTCCTGCGCGAGCGCCCACACCATGCTGGGGCGCAGCACGGTGGCCTCGGCCGAGGCGACGTCGACGAGGAGGGCCTGGCACTGCTCGGTGATGGCCGCCTGCGCGGCGGTGGCCGCCCGCACCGGCACGGGCCTCGCCGAGGGGTCCCACTCCGCGAGGCTGTCCGTGGACGAGAACATGGGCAGGGCCCGGGAGCCGTCGGGCGCGGTGAGGGTGACGGCCGCCATGTCGCTGCGGGTGTCCACGACGGACGTGCCCGACGTGTCGGTCTCGGTGGGGATCGCGACGACGGGGACGAGCCAGCGCGCCGCGGCCACCCGCCTGAGCAGCTCCGTCTCGGACTCCGGCGTCGCCGCCGCCGCCGTCGCGCGCAGCGCCGCCGCGAGCCGCGGGTCCGCCGCGCCCGTGTCCTGGCCGAAGCCCGAGGACGGGATGCGCTTGCCGGCCCACGCCTGGCCGGCCGAGTCGGCGGGTCGGCCCGAGGCGTCGACGTGCGCGCCGGGAGGAGCCATCAGGCGGGTCGCCCCGCCAGGTCGAGCGCCTCCGGCAGGGTGAACGCGCCCTGGTAGAGGGCCGACCCGATGATGGCGCCCTCGACGCCCGAGGGCACGAGGCCGCGCAGCACGCAGATGTCCTCCAGCGTCGAGACGCCCCCCGAGGCGACGACCGGGCGGTCCGTGCGGGAGCACACCTCGGTCAGCAGCGGCACGTTGGGCCCCTGGAGCATGCCGTCCTTGTTGACGTCGGTGACGACGTAGCGAGCGCACCCCTCGGCGTCGAGGCGCTTCAGCGTGTCCCACAGGTCCCCCCCGTCGCGGGTCCACCCGCGCGCGGCAAGCGTGGTGCCCCGCACGTCGAGCCCGATGGCGACGCGGTCGCCGTGGTCGGCGATGACGGACGCCGTCCACTCCGGGTCCTCCAGCGCCGCCGTGCCGATGTTGACCCGTCGGCAGCCGGTCGCGAGCGCCGCGGCCAGCGACTCGGCGTCGCGGATGCCGCCGGACAGCTCCACGCGGATGTCGAGGCGTCCGACGATCGAGTCGATGAGCTCGAGGTTGCTGCCGCGCCCGAAGGCGGCGTCGAGGTCGACGAGGTGGATCCACTCCGCGCCCTGCTCCTGCCACGTCTTCGCGGCCTCCCACGGGTCGCCGAAGCGGCCGCCGGTGCCGGCCACCCCTTGGACGAGCTGCACCGCCTGCCCGTCGGAGATGTCGACCGCTGGCAGCAGCTCGAGTCGGGGCTGTTCGGGCATGTCTGGTCAGTCTCCTTGCGTCAGCGGCTCGGTCGGATGCGGGGTCGGATGCGGGGGTCGGATGCGGCCGTCAGGACCGGGCTCAGGACAACGTGCGGACCCAGTTCTCCAGCAGGTGCAGCCCGGCGGCGCCGGACTTCTCGGGGTGGAACTGGGTGGCGCTGAGCGGCCCGTTCTCGACGGCCGCGACGAAGGGGCCGCCGTGCTCGGACCACGACACCGTCGGCGCGACGGCGGCGAACGCCCCGGTCGGGTGCAGCGTCCAGGTCTGCACGGCATACGAATGGACGAAGTAGAAGCGCTCCTGCTCCACGCCCGCGAAGAGCTTCGAGCCCTTCCCCGGCTCGACCGGAGACCAGCCCATGTGCGGCACGACCGCCGCCGGCAGCCGCTCGACGACGCCCGGCCACTCGCCGAGCCCCTCGGTGGGCGAGGCGGACGGCTCGGTCGAGCCGTCGAAGAGCACCTGCATGCCGACGCAGACGCCGAGCACGGGGCGACCGCCGGCGATCCGGCGCTCGATGATGCGCGGCCCCTGGGCGGCCTTGAGGCCCGCGAGGCACGCGTGGAAGTTGCCGACCCCCGGCACGAAGAGCCCGTCGGCCGCGAGCGCCGCCTCCGGGTCGGCGGTGAGCGTCACCGTCGCCCCGACCCGCTCCAGCGCGCGCACGGCCGAGCGGATGTTGCCGCTGCCGTAGTCGAAGACGACGACATCGGGGCCGACCCCGCCGCCCATGTCAGCGCCCCATCTCAGAGCGCGCCCTTGGCGCTCGGGATGCCGACGACCCGCGAGTCGCGCTCGATGGCGGCACGCAGGGCCCGCGCCACCGCCTTGAACTGCGCCTCGACGATGTGGTGCGGGTCGCGGCCGGCGAGGACGCGCACGTGCAGGCAGATCCCGGCGTTGAAGGCGAGCGCCTCGAAGACGTGCCGGGTCATGGACCCCGTGAAGTGACCGCCGATCAGGACGTACTCCTGGCCGGCCGGCTCCCCCTCGTGCACGACGTAGGGCCGGCCGGCGAGATCCACGACGGCCTGGCACAGCGCCTCGTCGAGCGGCACGAGGGCGTCGCCGAAGCGGGAGATGCCCGCCTTGTCGCCGAGCGCCTCGCGCAGCGCCTGCCCGAGGACGATGGCGGTGTCCTCGACGGTGTGGTGGACGTCGACCTCGATGTCGCCGGTCGCCTTGACCGTGAGGTCGACCAGGGAGTGCTTGGCCAGCGAGGCGAGCATGTGGTCGAAGAACGGCGCTCCGGTGGAGACGTCGGACTCACCCGTGCCGTCGAGGTCGAGCGTCAGCTCGATCGAGGACTCCTTGGTCGTGCGGCTGATCCGCGCCGTGCGGGGGGCGGTCGTGGGGGTCATGACTCCTGCTTTCCGGCGTGCGCCGTCGGTCGCTGGACGTGGGTCGGGGCCAGGGCCGCCATGACCTCGAGGAAGCGCGTCGTCTCCTCGGGCGTGCCTGCCGTGACCCGCAGGTGGTGCGGGATCCCGACGTCGCGGACGAGCACTCCGGCGTCGAGCAGCGCCTGCCACGTGGCCTGCTCGTCGGTGAGCCCGCCGAACAGGACGAAGTTGGAGTCGCTTTCGACCGGACGAGTGCCGAGCCCGGCGAGGGTCGCGACGATGCGGTCGCGCTCCTGCTTGATCGCCTCGACGGTGCCGAGCATGAGGTCGGCGTGCTCGAGCGCCACGCGGGCGATCGTCTGCGTCGGCGTCGACAGGTGGTAGGGCAGCCGCACGAGGCGCAGGGCGTCGACGAACTCGCTTGCGGCGACAAGGTATCCGAGGCGGCCGCCGGCAAACGCGAAGGCCTTGCTCATCGTTCGCGTCACGACCAGGCGCGGGTTGTCCGTGAGCAGCTCCAGGGCGGTGCGGGTGCCGGGCCGGGCGAACTCGGCATACGCCTCGTCGACGATGACGACCGCGTCGGGGGCCGCCTCGAGCACGGCCCCGATGACCTCGAAGGGCAGGGCCGTGCCGGTCGGGTTGTTGGGCGAGCAGAGGAACACGATCGACGGGTCGTGGCTGCGCGCCTGCTCGGCCGCCGACTCGGGCCTGACGACGAACGTCTCGCGGTCACGCGCCCCGTCGACCCAGGTCATGCCGAGCGTCTCGCTGATGATCGGGTGCATCGAGTAGCTCGGCGTGAACCCGAGCGCCGTGCGGCCCGGGCCGCCGAAGGCCTGCACGATGTGCGAGAGGACCTCGTTGGAGCCGTTGCCCGCCCACACCTGCTCGGGTGTCACGGCCACCCCGGACTGTTTCTCGACGTATGCCGTGA
Source organism: Intrasporangium sp. (assembly GCF_035688975.1). Lineage (GTDB taxonomy): Bacteria > Actinomycetota > Actinomycetes > Actinomycetales > Dermatophilaceae > CALMNV01. The sequence continues at coordinate 40,159 of NZ_DASSMH010000077.1, forward strand.
GCGCCTTGCGCAGGTCGGCGAAGTCGCGGTCGGGGTAGCGGTTGAGGTGCGGCAGGTCGGCCGCCAGCGCGGCGAGGACCGCCTGGACGACGACCTCCGGCACCGGGTAGGAGCACTCGTTGGTGTTGAGCCGGACCGGGACGTCGAGCTGCGGGGCGCCGTAGGCCGTGCGGCCCCGCAGGTCCTCGCGCAGCAGACGCTGGACCTCGCTCGCCGCGCCCGTCACGCGGGGACCTCGTCGCCGAACCGAGCGGTGATCGCCTCGCCGTGCGCGGGCAGGTCCTCGGCCTGAGCCAGGGTGACGACGTGCCGGGCCACCTCCCGCAGGGCGTCCTCGTCGTAGTCGACGACGTGGATCCCGCGCAGGAACGACTGGACCGACAGGCCGCTCGAGTGCACGGCGCAACCGGCGGTCGGCAGGACGTGGTTGGAGCCGGCGGCGTAGTCGCCCAGGCTGACCGGCGCGTGCGGCCCGACGAAGACGGCGCCGGCGTTGCGGACGCGGGCAGCGACCGCGGCGGCGTCCCGCGTCTGGACCTCGAGGTGCTCCGCGGCATACGCGTTGACGACGGTGAGGCCCGCGTCCACGTCGTCGACGAGGACGACCCGCGACTGCGTGCCGCGCAGCGCGGTCGCGACCCGCTCCGAGTGTTTCGTCGCGGGCACGCGGCGGGCCAGGGCGGCGTCGGCGGCGTCGGCGAGCTCCTCGCTGTCGGTGACGAGCACCGACGCGGCGAGCGGGTCGTGCTCGGCCTGGCTGATGAGGTCTGCGGCGACGAGCTCCGGGTCGGCCGTGGCGTCGGCGAGGATGGCGATCTCGGTGGGCCCCGCCTCGGCGTCGATGCCGATGAGGCCCTTGAGGAGGCGCTTGGCCGCGACGACCCAGATGTTGCCCGGGCCCGTCACGAGCGACGCGGGCTCGCACCCGACGCGCTCGCCGTCGAGCTCCTCCTCGAAGCCGTAGGCGAACATGGCGACGGCCTGGGCGCCGCCGACGGCATACACCTCGTCGACCCCGAGGAGCGCGCACGTGGCGAGGATGGTCGGGTTGGGGTAGCCGGCGAAGACGCCGGTGTTCTCCTTCTGCGGCGGCGAGGCGACGGCGAGGGAGCCGACCTGCGCGAGCTGCGCGGGAACGACGTTCATGATGACGCTGCTCGGGTAGACCGCCAGACCGCCCGGGACGTAGAGCCCGACGCGGTCGACCGGCACCCAGCGCTCCGTGACGGTGCCGCCGGCCACGACCTGGGTCGTGGTGTCGGTGCGGCGCTGGTCGGCGTGCACGAGCCGGGCCCGGCGGATCGCCTCCTCGAGCGCGGCCCGAAGGTCGGGCGAGAGGGCGTCGAGGGCGGCCTGCAGCACGCGCGCGGGCACCCGCAGGGACGCCGGCCGCACCCCGTCGAAGCGCTCTCCCAGCTCGCGTAGCGCCTCCGCACCCCGATGCTCGACGGCCGCACAGATGGGCCGCACCTGCTCGAGGGCGGTCGTCACGTCGAACTCGGCTCGGGGCAGGGCGCTGCGCAGGAAGCGCACGTCGAGCGTGCGCCCGCGCAGGTCGAGGCGGGACATCATGTCCCGATTCTAGGTGCCCACCTCGGAGGGGATCGCCACGGTCTCGGCCGCCGAGCGTGGCGCTGTGAGGTCGAGCAGCACGGCGGTCTCCCAGGCCCACTGCCGCCACAGGCGGTACCGCCCCGACTGGCCGCCGTGGCCGGCCGCCATCTCGGTGCGGAAGAGGACCGGGGCCGCGTCCGTCAGGTCGCGCGTGGCGTGGCGCAGCGCGGCGACCCACTTGGCCGGCTCGGTGGCGTAGACGCGGGTGTCGTGCAGGCTCGTCGTGACGAGCAGCGCGGGGTAGCGCACGGGCGCGACGTTCTCGTACGGGGTGTAGGACTTCATGAGCGCGTAGGCCGCCGGGTCCTGCAGGGGGTTGCCCCACTCCTCCCACTCGATGACGGTGAGGGGCATCGTCGGGTCGAGGATCGTCGTGAGCGCGTCGACGAAGGGCACGGCGGCCGAGACGAAGCGGAACCGGTCGGGCGCCTGGTTCATCACGGCGCCGACGAGCAGCCCGCCGGCCGACCCGCCCTCCGCGGCCAGGCGGTCCGGGTCGACGATGCGAGAGGCCCCCAGGTGGTCGGCGCAGGCGATGAAGTCCGCGAAGGAGTTCGGTTTCGCGGCAAGCTTGCCGGCGTCGTACCACGGCCGGCCCATCTCCGACCCCCCGCGGACGTGGGCGATGGCGTAGACCCAGCCGCGCTGGAGGAGGGAGAGGCGCAGCACCGAGAACCACGGGTCGCTCGAGATGCCGTAGGCCCCGTAGCCGTAGAGGAGGCCGGGCGCCGTCCCGTCGGCCGCGACGTCGCGGTGGTGGACGACCGACACGGGGATCCGGGTGCCGTCCGGTGCCGTGGCCCACTCGCGGCGCTGCACGTAGTCGGCCGGGTCGTGGCCGCCCAGCACCTCCTGCTGCTTGAGCACGGTGAGGGACCGGGTGGCGACGTCGTAGTCGGAGACCGTCCGGGGGGTGACGAGCGACTCGTGGACGACCTGGACCGTGGACGTGGCCGTCTCCGGGTTGGACCCGACGTGGACGGCGACGACGGGCTCGTCGAGGGCGACGTCGTGGCGCTCCCCCAACCCGGTGGGCGACGAGTCGTCCCGGGCGACCACCCGCAGCGCCGTCTGGCCCTCGCGGCGCAGGCTGAGGACGAGGAAGTCGGCGAAGCCGTCCACGCCGGTGAGGTACTCGTCGGAGGTGGTGACGTCGAGCGGGCGCCACTCGTCGGCGGACGTGCTCGTCAGCGGCGCCACGGCGAGCTCGAAGTTGGGCCGCCCCGCGTTGTGGCTGACGTAGAGCCGGTCACCGACCGGCTCGACGTCGTACTCCACGCCCTGCCGTCGCGGTGCGACGACGCGCGGCGTGCCGAGCGGGTCGGCGGCGTCGAGAATGCGGTACTCGCTCGTCGTCTTGGAGCCGATGGCGATGACGATGTGCCGGTCGTCACGCGAGGAGCCCACGCCGACGAAGAACCGCTCGTCGGCCTCCTCGTGGACGAGCACGTCCGCCTCCTGCGGGGTGCCGATCTCGTGGCGCCACACCTGGTGGGGCCGCCACGCCTCGTCGACCCGGGTGTAGAAGAGGTGGCCGGCGTCGAGCGACCACGCGAGCGACCCGCCCGTGCGGCGCACCGCCTCGTCGATGACCTCGCCGGTGGCGATCCGGCGTACGCGCACGTCGTAGCGCTCGTCGCCGGTCACGTCGACGGCATACGCGAGCAGGTCGCCGGCCGGCGACGTCTCGCTCGCGCCGACGGAGTAGAAGTCGTGGCCGGCCGCCTCGGCATTCGAGTCGAGGAGCACCTCCTCACCGGCGGGCGGCTCGTCGCCCTCCAGCGTCGGCCGCTGCGGGCAGTCGGCGACGAGCACGCGGGCGTCGACGGCATACTGCTCGCCCTCGACGGTCCGGGAGTAGTACCACCAGCGGTCGTGGCGCACGGGCACCGACAGGTCGGTCTCGCGGATCCGGGAGCGCAGCTCCTGGTAGAGCTCCTCGGTCAGCGCCGCCAGGTGCTCGGTGCGGCTTGTCGCGTGGGCGTTCTCGGCCTCGAGGTGCGCGAGGAACTCCGGCGTGTCCCGCTCGGCCATCCACGCGTAGGGGTCCTCGAAGCGGTCGCCGTGGTGCTCACGGACGACGGGTGAGCGCCGGGCGACGGGGGGCTGCTGCATGCGCGCAGTGTAGGTGCCGCGGCTGCGGCTCCTCACGGGCGCCTCGACGACACCGACCGCCAGCTGATCCGCCAGCTGACGATCGGCGGGATCAACTCGCACATCAACTGGCACGCGGCGCTGTCCTGACGACACCAGCTGCCAGTTGATCCGCCAGTTGATCTGCCGGCTGAGCCCCGGGCAGGTCGTCAGGGTGGCCAGGCGGCGAGGGTCCGGGGCCGGTCGTCAGGGTGGCCAGGCGGCGAGGCTCCGGCGACTGACGAACCGGCGCCGGGTGCCGTCGACCGGGTCGTCGAACTCGAGCACCGACGCCAGCAGCTGCAGCGGCTCGGTGAAGTCGTCGTCGGGCACGTCGCGCGCGTGCGGGTAGAGCGAGTCGCCCACGATGGGGATGCCGAGCGCGCTGAGCTGGCAACGCAGCTGGTGGGTGCGACCCGTGCGCGGCACGAGCCGGTAGAGCCCGCGGTCGCCGCGCCGCCCCAGCAGCTCGACGAGCGTCTCCGCGTTGGCCGCGGCGCCGGGCACCTCGCGCGCCTGCAGCTGGCCGTGCTCCTTGACCAGGTGGCTGCGCCGGACGAGCGGGAGCTCGAGGTCCTCGCGCACCGCGGCGACGGCGAGATACTCCTTGTGCGCCCGGCCCTCGGCGAAGACGCGCTGGTAGGCACCGCGCCACCGCTGCTCGGCCGTGAGCAGGAGCACCCCGGCGGTCGGCCGGTCGAGGCGGTGTGCGGGGCTGAGCCGCGGCCGTCCCGTGAGCACGCGCGCCCGCGCCAGGGCGCTCTGCACGACGTGCCGGCCCCGCGGCATCGTCGCGAGGAAGTGCGGCTTGTCCACGACGACGACCCGATCGTCCTCGTGCAGCACGTCGATGCCGAAGGGCACGGGCACCTCCCGAGGCAGGTCCCGGTGTGCCCACACGACCGAGCGCGGCACGAAGGGCGAGTCGGGGGCCACCGGCCGGCCCTCGGCGTCCACGAACTCACCGGCTGCGAGCTTGCGGTCGACCTCCTCGGTGCCGAGGCCCGGTGCGAGCCGCTCGACGAGGTGGTCCCGCAGGCTGACCCACGGCCCGTCCTGCGGCATCCGGAACCGCTGCGCGTCGACGCCGTGCCGCGGCGGCAGCGGGGAGGCGGGGATCGCCCCGCGCGCCACTCAGTCCTCCCGCCCGGCTGGCGCCTGCACCGGGCGCACGTGCACGTCGCGCCCGAGGAACCGGCCGTATGCCGCCGCCGCCCGCTCGACCTCGCGCCACCGTCGCGGCCCCAGACCCCGGAGGAGCTCGGCCTCGACGAGCGTCCGCCCGCCCGCCTCGCGCCGTCGCCACGTGCCGACGACCTCGCCGTCGAGGACCACCGTCGGGCGGAACTGCAGGTTGCGTCCGGGCACCACACGCTCGACGTCGGGGTCGCCGAGCACGACGTCCCTGCTGCGGTAGCCGAGGAGCAGCTCGTCCCACTGGGGCAGCAGGTGCACCCCCACGGAGCCCGAAGCCGGTGGGAGGTCTCCCCCGTGGGCGCCGTCTGCGGCATCCACGTGGCGCAGCCAGCTGCGTCCGCCCACCTCCTCCCGCACGAGCCGGCCGTCGAGCATGGCGAGCGCCTCACGAACGAAGCCCAGCGTGGCCCCGAGCCACGCGGAGACGTCGGTCTCGAGCACGGGTCCGTGACCGCGGACGTAGCGCTCGACGACGGTGACCATGGCCTCCTCCCGCGTGGGCGTGAGCGGCTTCGGCACCCAGGAGTCCACGAGCACGAAGGTCTGCTGCCGGCCCGCGACCGGCCCCTGGCACAGCTGCCCGGTCATGCAGTGGTGGGCCACGACGTGGTAGCCGCGCTGACCGGTGGGGTCGACGCCGTGCTCGCCGAGCAGCCGCATCACATCGGGCCGGCTCCTCGGCTCCCGCAGCTCCTCCTCGAAGACCCCCCGGGCGAGCTCAAGGTCGCGGTCGCTCAGCCCCAGCTGCCGACGCCGAGCGGCGGACGAGGCGATGGCCCGGCCCGCGAGCAGCCGAGCCATCCACCGCGCGTCCTCGGCGGCGACCCAGTGGATGGTGCCGCGCATGGGCCACGTGCGCACGATCTCGCGACGCCGGACCGCCTCCTCGACCTGGGCCAGCGTGAGGCCGGAGCGCACGCCGAGCGACCAGGCGCCGCTGCCGTAGTCCTGGGCCTGCAGCGCCCCGAGCCGCCGCACGACCGCCAGCGCCGCGGCTGGCGACCCGGCCGTCCCGAGAGCCGGCGAGAGCCCGAGGGCGGCCATCCGGGCGCGGCGCAGCCGCCTGCGGTCCCCGGGCCTCATGGCCGACCCGGCCCGGCGGCATACGGCCACCCGCCGCGGCGCTGTCCGGGCGGTCCCGGCGGGAGCGTCATGGGTCAGCCGAGGCAGGCGGGCCCGAGCAGCGCCTTGAGGTCGCCGAAGAGCGCGGAGGAGGCGTTGACGCGCAGGGAGTCGTCGAGCGACATGAGCACGGAACGGCCCGGCTGGGTGAGCTTCACGTGCACCTCGGTCGCGCCCGGGTGCTCGCCGAGCACGCGCTTGAGGCTCTCGGCCACCGCCGGCGTTGCCCGACCGAGCGGCAGGGTGAGCACCACCGGCCCCCGGGGCCCCTCCTTGAGGTCAGGGATCGTCAGCTCCTGAGCGAAGATCGAGATCGAGTCGTCGCGGGAGCTGACCCGGCCCTTGACCGCGCACACGGTGTCCTGGGCCAGCATCGTGGAGTAGGTGAGGTACGCGGACGGGAAGAAGAGGCACTCGACCGCGCCGTCGAGGTCCTCGACGAGGGCGATGGCCCACAGGTCGCCCTTCTTCGTGCGCTTGAGCTGCAGGCTCGTGATGAGTCCCGCCACCGTCACCGTGGTGCCGTCGGGCCGGCCCTCCTCGCCGAGGAGCGAGGCGATCGGGGTGTCGGCGTGCTGGGTCAGGATGTGCTCGATGCCGAAGAGCGGGTGGTCCGAGACGTAGAGCCCGAGCATCTCCCGCTCGAAGGACAGCAGGGTCGACTTGTCCCACTCGCTCGTCGGCACGGGGGGCAGACCGGCGAACGGGTCGATCCCGAGCGCGGGCCCGTCGTCGGGGTCGCCGAAGCCGAAGGACGCGAAGAGGCTGTCCTGGCCGATGGCTTGCTGCTTCTTGACGTCGACGAGCGCGTCGACGTAGCGGTCGTGCACCTCGACGAGCCCCCGACGGGTGTCGCCGAGCGAGTCGAAGGCGCCGCTCTTGATCAGCGACTCGATGGTCCGCTTGTTGCACACGAGCGAGTCGACCTTGTCGAGGAAGTCCTGGAACGACGTGAACGCGCCCTTGCCCTCGCGGGCCTCGATGATCCTCTCGACGACCGGCAGCCCGACGTTGCGGACCGCGGCCAGGCCGAAGCGGATGTCGGTGCCGACGGCGGCGAAGTTGGCGATCGACTCGTTGACGTCGGGCGGCAGGACCTTGATGCCCATCCGTCGGCACTCGCCGAGGTAGACCGCCGACTTGTCCTTGTCGTCGCGCACGCTCGTGAGCAGGGCGGCCATGTACTCGGCCGGGTAGTTGGCCTTGAGGTAGCCCGTCCAGTAGGAGACGAGGCCGTATGCCGCCGTGTGCGCCTTGTTGAACGCGTAGTCGGAGAACGGCACGAGGACGTCCCAGAGGGCCTTGACCGAGGCCTCGTTGAAGCCGGCCGCCTTCATCCCCTCGGAGAAGGGGACGTACTCGGCGTCGAGGACCTCCTTCTTCTTCTTGCCCATGGCCCGGCGCAGCAGGTCGGCGTTGCCGAGGGTGTAGCCGGCGAGCTGCTGGGCGATCTCCATGACCTGCTCCTGGTAGATCACCAGGCCGTAGGTCGTGCGCAGGATCGGCTCGAGCGCCGCGACCATCTCCGGCTGGAGCTGTCCCTTCAGCTTCGGGTCGAGCGGGATCAGCTCCTGCTTGCCGTTCTTGCGCAGGGCGAAGTTGGTGTGCGCGTTGACGCCCATCGGCCCGGGCCGGTAGAGCGCGAGGGCGGCGGAGATGTCCTCGAAGTTGTCCGGCTGCATCAGGCGCAGCAGCGAGCGCATGCCGCCGCCGTCGAGCTGGAAGACCCCGAGGGTGTCGCCGCGGCCGAGCAGCTCGTAGGTCGCCGGGTCCGTCATGTCCCGGGACAGGGCGTCGAGGTCGATCTCCTCGCCGCGGTTGAGCCGGACGTTGTCGATGGCGTCGTCGAGGATGGTGAGGTTGCGCAGCCCGAGGAAGTCCATCTTCACCAGGCCGAGCGCCTCGCAGCTCGGGTAGTCGAACTGGGTGATGATCTGGCCGTCCTGCAGGCGGCGCATGATGGGGATGACGTCCACCAGCGGCTCGCTGCTCATGATGACCCCGGCCGCGTGGACCCCCCACTGGCGTTTCAGGCCCTCGAGCCCGAGGGCCGTGGCGACGACCTCCTGCGCCTGTGGGTCCTCGTCGTGCACCGCGCGGAAGTCGGCCGCCTCGTGGTAGCGCTTGTGGCCGGGGTCGAAGATGCCCGCGAGCGGGATGTCCTTGCCCATGATCGCCGGGGGCATCGCCTTGGTCAGCTTCTCCCCCATCGCGAAGGGGTGACCGAGGACCCGGGCCGCGTCCTTGACGGCCTGCTTGGCCTTGATGGTGCCGTAGGTGACGATCTGGGCGACCCGCTCCTCGCCGTACTTCTCCGTGACGTAGCGGATGACCTCGCCGCGCCGGCGCTCGTCGAAGTCGACGTCGAAGTCGGGCATCGACATGCGCTCGGGGTTGAGGAACCGCTCGAAGATGAGGCCGTGCGGGATGGGGTCCAGGTCGGTGATGCCCAGGGCGTAGGCGCACATGGAGCCCGCCCCCGAGCCACGGCCCGGCCCCACGCGGATCCCGTTTCGCTTGGCCCAGTTGATGAAGTCCGCGACGACGAGGAAGTAGCCGGCATACCCCTTGGAGACGATGACGTCCTCTTCGTATGCCGCCTGGGTGCGGGCGTAGTCCGGCACGCCCTCGGGGAAGCGGCGCCGCAGGCCGGTCTCGACCTCCTTGATGAACCAGGACGTCTCGTCCTCGCCCTCGGGACACGGGAAGCGCGGCATGTAGCGCCCCTCGCCCTCGGTGAAGGAGACGTTGCACCGCTCGGCGATGAGCAGCGTGTTGTCGCACGCCTCGGGCAGCTCGCGCCACACGTGGCGCATCTCCTGGGCGCTCTTGAGGTAGAAGTCGTCGGCGTCGAACTTGAACCGGCCTGGGTCCATGAGGGTCGAGCCGGACTGGACGCAGAGCAGCGCGGCGTGGGCCTTGGCGTCCTCGGCCCTGGTGTAGTGCAGGTCGTTGGTGGCCACGAGCGGCAGCCCGAGGTCGCGGGCGAGGCGCAGCAGGTCCCGCTGCACGCGCCGCTCGATGTCGAGCCCGTGGTCCATGAGCTCGCAGTAGACGTTGTCGGCGCCGAAGAGGTCCCGCAGCTCACCGGCGACCTCACGGGCCTCGGCGTACTGCCCGAAGCGCAGCCGGGTCTGGATCTCGCTCGACGGGCAGCCCGTCGTGACGATGAGCCCCTTGCCGTAGGTGGCGAGCAGGTCGCGGTCGATGCGCGGCCACTTCGTGTAGACCTGGTCGAGCGAGGCGACCGAGCTCATGCGGAAGAGGTTGTGCATGCCCTCGTTGTCGCGGGCGAGCATCGTCATGTGGGTGTAGGCGCCGCCGCCCGAGACGTCGTCCCGTCCGCCGTCGCCCCAGCTGACCTTGGTGCGGTCGGTGCGGGAGGTGCCGGGGGTGAGGTAGGCCTCGACGCCGATGATCGGCTTGACACCCGTGCCCTGGGCCTTCTTCCAGAACTCGTAGGCGCCGAAGACGTAGCCGTGGTCGGTCGTCGCGAGGGCCGGCATCCCCATCCGTGCGGCCTCGGTGAACAGGTCACCGATCCGGGCCGCCCCGTCGAGCATGGAGTACTCCGTGTGCACGTGCAGGTGCACGAAGCTGGGGTCGCTGCTGGTCGGCGGGGGCGCGGCTGCGGTGGACATCGTGGACGAGTCTACGGCCGCCCGGGGACACTGACCGGCGTCGCCCGGGCCGCCACGCGGGTGGCCGATCTGAGCAGACGTCAGCGACATGTCCCGGCGGTGGCGGCATACCACGTCCGTCGGCACATGGTGGGGACGGGAGCACCACTCCCGGACCCCGGCTCACAACGTGGCGACGACGTCCAGCGCGTGCTGCAGGTCGGGCGGGTAGGGACTCTCGAAGTGCACGTACTCGCCGGTGCGCGGGTGCTCGAAGCCGAGGCCCACCGCGTGCAGCCACTGCCGGTCCAGCCCCAGCCGCGCTGCGAGCCGCGGGTCCGCGCCGTAGAGCGGGTCACCGACGCACGGGTGGTGCAGGGCGGCGAAGTGCACGCGGATCTGGTGCGTCCGGCCCGTCTCCAGGTGGATGTCGAGCAGGCTCGCGTGCCGGTAGGCCTCGATGACCTCGTAGTGGGTGACCGACGGCTTGCCGCTCTTCATCACCGCGAACTTGTAGTCGTGCGCCGGGTGCCGGCCGATGGGCGCATCGACGGTCCCGACCACCGGGTCCGGCAGCCCTTGGACGAGGGCGTGGTAGGTCTTGTCGACGCTGCGGCTGCGGAAGGCGTGCTTGAGGCGCGAGTAGGCCGACTCACTCTTCGCGACGACCATGAGCCCGGAGGTGCCGACGTCGAGGCGGCTGACGATGCCTTGGCGCTCGGCGGCTCCCGACGTCGCGATCCGGTAGCCGGCCGCCGCGAGGCCGCTGACGACGTCCGGTCCTTTCCAGCCGACGCTGGGGTGCGCTGCGACGCCGATGGGTTTGTCCACGACGACGATGTCCTCGTCGTCGTGCACGATAGTCATGCCGGGCACGGGCTCGGCGACGACCTGCGCGCGGGTCGACTCGGTGTCTGCGGGGGCTGCGGGCAGCTTGACCTCGAGCATCGACCCCGCACTCAGCCGCTGCGACTTGGCGACCGCGGAGCCGTCGACGACGACGTGGCCGTCGGCGGCGAGGTCGGCGGCCCGGGTCCGCGAGAGACCGAAGAGCCGGGCGATCGCGGCATCGACGCGTTCGCCGTCGAGCCCGTCGGGCACGAGGACGGTCCGCACGTCAGGCACCTCGCCCCTCCCCCGCGTCGCTGGGCGTCGCCCGGTGCTCGCGACGCCCGTCGACCCCGATCCCGATGAGTGCGAGCGCGACGATGAGCCCGGCGGCGCCGACGATCCAGATGTCGGCCACGTTGCCGATGAACACGCGGTAGTCGATGAAGTCGACGACCCGGCCCTGCCCGCGACCCGGGGGCCGGAGGAACCGGTCGGTGAGGTTGCCGAGGGCGCTGCCCAGCAGGAGCCCGAGCGCTACCGCCCACGCGCGGGAGCCCAGGGCCCGGCTGACGACGATGATGGCCACGAGCACGCCCAGCGCGATGACGGTCATGAGCCACGTGCTGCCTGCGCCGAGGGACAGGGCCGCGCCGGGGTTGCCGATGAGCCGGAAGCGGATGACGTCGCCGAGAAGGGGCCGGGGTATGCCGTCGGCGAGCACGGACGACGCGATGGCCTTGCTCCCCTGGTCGCTCGCGTAGGCGAGCACCGCGACGGCGGCGAGCAGGCCGAAGAGGCGACGGCGCCGCCTCGGGTCCGGCGCCCCGGCGTGGCCGGACGCCGCGGGGTCGCCGGCGGTGACGTGGGATGGGCGAGGCGGTGCGGGGCTGCCGCTCAGTGGCGTTCCTGGTTCTTCTTGCATGGCATGCACAGGGTCGCACGCGGATAGGCCTGCAGTCGAAGTTTGCCGATCGGCCGGCCGCAGTTCTCGCAGACGCCGTACGTGCCTGCCACCAGCTGCTCGAGAGCCCGCTCGACCTGGCGCAGCATGTCGCGCGCGTTGTTGGCGAGGGCGATCTCGTGCTCACGCTCGAAGGTCTTGGCCCCTGCGTCGGCCTGGTCGTCCCCCGCGCCGTCGCCGGGACCGCGGAGCAGGTCCTCCAGCTCGGCCTCCGCCTCGTCGATCTCGTGGACGTGGACCTCACGCTCGGCCAGCAGGTCCGCCTGCACCTGCTTCAGCTCCTCCGGCGTCCACGGGCTCTCGTCGTCCGCGACCGCGAGCTGCTCCGCGAGGCGGCGCACCTCCTCGGTGGTCTTGCGGGGCCGTGCGGTCCGCCCCGTCGTACCCGCCGCACCGGTACGCCCCGCCGTGGCAGACGCGGCCGTCTTGCGCGGTGCCCTGCCCGGCGCCGCCGCCGGTGGCTTTGCGGGTGCGGCTGATGTCTTCGTCTTCCCCGAGCCCGTCTTGGTCGCACCCGTCGTCTTCTTCGCCGGAGCCGTCACGGTCACCGCCTTCTTCCTTGCCGAGCCGGATGCGGTCGCCGTCTTTGCCGCCGCCTTGTCTGCCGCCGCCTTCTTGGCCGCCGCCGTCTTCTGCGGCGCCGCCCTGGTGGCCGTCGTCTTCTTCGCCGCGGTCCTCGCCGGGGACGCCGTCGCTGTCGTCGCCGGGGGTGTCGTGACCGAGCCGGTCACGACGCGGCCGGCTCGCCCGCCGCCGGCAGCGATGACCGCCGGCCTGCTCTTGGACCCCATCTCGGCCCCCCGTCTCCCACGTCGGCGTGGGCAAGTGCGGCCGAGAATAGGCCGGAAGGCCACGGTGCACAAACACTTCAGGCAACGATTTGGCCACGGGGTCGCGGCCGCCTCAGCCGTGCTGCGGGCCGTCCTGGTCGCGGGGCTCCTCCTGCGGCTGCGGGGCCACGTCCGACGTTGTCCCGTGCGGGCTCTGCCGGCCGCTCGCGTCGAGTTCGGCCAGCTGGCCCTCGAGGTAGGACTTCAGGGTGGCGCGGTAGTTGCGCTCGAAGGCGCGCAGCTCCTCGATCTTGCGGTCGAGCAGGCTCTTTTGCTGACCGAGGTCCTCGAGCACGGCCGCCTTGCGCTGCTCGGCCTCGGTGACCATGCCGGTCGCCCGCTCGCGGGCCTCGGTGAGGATCTCGTCGCGCTTCGCGGTGGCCTCGGACAGCATGGCGTCGCGTTCAGCGGCGGCCCGCGCCGCGAGCTGGTCCGCGGCGCTCGTCGACTCCTCGTGACGCTGCCTTCCGGCCTCGAGCAGCTCGTCGTGCCGGCGCTGGCCGGCCGATACCAGCTCGTCATGCCGGGCCTGGGCCTCGGCGATGAGCTCGTCACGCCGGGCCTCGCCGTTGCGGACGTGCTCGTCATGCAGCCGCTGGGCGAGCGCAATGACCGCCGCCGCGTCGCCCCCCCGGCCGGCGGCCCCACCATCCGCCACGGCAGCCGCGCTCGCCGCAGCCGAGCCCTCGTCGGTGCCGCGTTCGGGGGCTGCCGTCGCTGCCGCCTCCACGTCGGCCGCGCGCGCCTCGGCCTCCGCCGCCCGCGCCTCGGCCTCCGCCGCCCGCACCTCGGCCTCTCGCGCGGCTGCCTCCGCCTGCGCCAGCCGCGCCTCGGCCTCGGCCACCTGGGTGTTGAGCCCCTCGAGCCGCGCCTGCGCCGACGCCGCCACCGTGCCCGCCTCCTCGGCCGCCGCGGCGTCCGCGGTGTCGTCGACACCGGCACGCATCGCCGGCTGGTTCCGGCTGGCCCGGCAGTCGTTGAGCTGCTTGAGGTAGTCGTCACGCTGCCCGATGAGCGAGCGCATCTCGGCGACGACCTCGTCGAGGAAGTCGTCGACGTCCCGCTCCTCGTAGCCGCGACGGAACTGCGTGGTCTGGAAGTGCTTGTTCAGCACCTGCTCCGGCGTGAGCGCCATGGGTCACCTCGATGCAAGGAGTGGGGAGATGCAGGACGGAGAACCGGGACCGAGGAGGTGCGGGCCCGGCATACGGGCAAACCTATCGAAGAGCCGCCCCGGGCAGCAGGGGGCGCCAGGTCAGACGAGCAGCGCCGGGATCAGCCCGAGGAGGGGTGCTCCGAGCAGTCTCAGAAGAAGCTCGGCACGTTGAGGGCGAAGGACGTGAGCAGCATCAGGACGAGGAACGACAGGTCGAGCCGCATGCCCCCGATCCGCGGCGACGGCACGATCTTGCGCAGGGCCTTCAGCGGTGGGTCGGTCACGGTGAAGATCGCCTCGGCGAGCACTAGGACGGGGCCGCGCGGGTGCCACGACCGGGCCAGCACCTGGACCCAGTCGATGACGAACCGGCCGATGAGGGCGAGGAAGAAGGCGAAGACCACGACCCCGTAGACCGTCCAGAAGGCATCCATGGCTACAGTCTCGCCGATCCTCGGGCGCCCCCGAAATCGGGGATCAGCTCTGGTTGAAGAAGCCTCGGGCGGAGCTGGGGGGGCCCTGCGTCTCCTCCGCGGCGATCTCGACGTGGGCCGGCGAGAGGAGGAAGACCTTGGAGGTCACACGCTCGATGGTGCCGTGGAGCCCGAAGACGAGCCCGGCCGCGAAGTCGACGAGGCGCTTGGCGTCGGCGTCGTCCATGTCGCTGAGGTTCATGATGACCGGCACCTGGTCGCGGAACCACTCGCCGATGTTCTTCGCCTCGTTGTAGGTGCGGGGGTGGATCGTCGTGATCCGGTTGAGCCGGCCGACCTCGACGTCGCTCACGACGGCTGCGACCGGCCGCTTGGCCGACAGCGGCGTCACGGCAGCGGTGTGCTCGCCCTCGTCGAGGTGGGCGGCGTGCGACCCGTGGTCGTCGTAGTCGTAGTCGTCATAGCGATCGTGACGCGGGTCCTCCTCGGTCAGCCCGAGGTAGACCATCGTCTTGCGCAGCGCCCCAGCCATGCCAACTCCCAACCATTGCAAATGCGGTCGGACTCGACGTTACCGAAGGGTGGGTCGCGAGCCGAGGATTGCGGTGCCGACACGCAGGTGTGTCGCGCCGTGCCGGATCGCGGCCTCGAGGTCGCCGCTCATCCCCGCCGAGATCCAGCCGGCCTCGGGGTGGTGGTCGCGTATGCCGCCCGCGACCTCCTCGAGGCGGGCGAAGCTCGCGTCGGGATCCATTCCACGCGGCGCGACGGCCATGACCCCGCAGAGCCTGAGCAGGTCGCGGCTCGCCACGTCGGCGGCAAGGTCGTCGACGTGCTGCGGCAGCACGCCGCCGCGACCCGTCGTCCCGTCGAGGCTCACCTGGAGCAGCACCCCCAGCCGGCGCCCCGCCGCGTGCGCGCCGCGATCGAGCGCCTCGACGAGCCGGGCCCGGTCGACCGAGTGCACGACGTCGGCATACGCGGCAACGTGCCGGGCCTTGTTGGTCTGCAGCTGACCCACGAAGTGGAGGGTGACGTCGTCGCGCGCGCCGGCGGCGCCCAGCTGGTCGCGGACCTGGCGGAACTTCGGCCCGGCCTCTTGGTCCCTGTTCTCACCGAAGTCGCGCACCCCGAGCCCGTGCAGCTCGAGGACGTCGTCGGCCGGGAAGAACTTCGTCACGACCACGAGCGTGACCTCCGACACCGGACGCCCGGCGGCCTGGCAGGCGTCGGCGATGCGCGCCCGCACGCGGGCCAGGCCGTCGGCCAGCTCGTCCCGCCGGGCGGTCACCCGAGCCCCTGAGGTCGTCGGCGCAGGACGATGACGCCGGCGAACCGCCCGGTGGTCCCGTCGCGGCGGTAGGAGTACAGGTCGTCGTGCTCGCGCGTGCATCCCGGGATCCTTTGCACCGCAACGCCTTCGGCCGCGAGCTGTTCGATCGCGCCGGCGGCCACGTCGACAGCGGGCGTGCCGGACCACGAGCGAGCGGCGCTGGCGGGACTGACCGCCGCGGCCGCCTCGGCCAGCTCGGCAGGGACCTCGTAGCAGCGGGCGCACACGGATGGCCCGACGACAGCATGCACGTCGTGGGCGCCGAGGCCCCGCATACGGCGCACGGCCTCGGTCGCGATCCCCGCCATCATTCCCGGGCGGCCGGCGTGGACGGCGGCGACGACGCCGGCTCGCGCGTCGTGCAGCAGGAGGGGGACGCAGTCGGCCACGAGGACGCCGAGCGCGAGGCCGGGCACCGCCGTGACGGCCCCGTCGCCCTGGGGAGGCTCGGTCTCCCACGGGCCGCTGGCCTGCACGACGGTCCTGCCGTGCACCTGGTCGAGGAAGAGCAAGCGCCGCCGGGGCACCCCGAGCGCGGCGGCCAGCCGCCGCCGGTTGGCCTCGACGACGCCGGGGTCGTCACCGACGTGTCCGCCGAGGTTGAGGCCGGCATACGGCCCCCGCCCGCGCGCCGCGCCGCGGCTCGTGAAGGCCAGCTCCACGGCAGCCCCGCCCGGCCCGGCGGCGGGGACGGTGGCACGCCAGTAGAACACGGCCCCAAACCTACCGGGGGACGCCGAAGGCGCCGCCCGCCGGGGGCGACGCCTTCGGTGACGCGTGGGGTGATGCTGGCTTGCTGAGCGTCAGCGGGTCACTTGAGGAAGTCCGGCACGTCGAGGTCGTCGCCCTCCTCGAAGGTCACCTGCCGGGGCGGCTGTCCGTTGCCTGCCTGGACCGGCGCGACGTGCTGGGTCGGCAGCTGCTGGGCCGGCGCCGCCTGGTGCGCCGGGGCGGCCTGCGGCTGCGCAGCCGGCGCCTCGGCTGGAGCCGGCGCGGTCTGCGGCTGGGGGGCCGGCTGCTGCTGGACCGCGCGCGGCTGTGCCGTGGCCGCCGCCGGCTGCCGCTGGGCCGCGCCGCGCTCGTCGTCGCGCCGCGAGGGCCCGCCGCCGTCGAACCCCGCGGCGATGACCGTGACCCGCACCTCGTCGCCGAGGGCGTCGTCGATGACCGCGCCGAAGATGATGTTGGCCTCCGGGTGGGCAGCCTCCTGGACGAGGCGCGCCGCCTCGTTGATCTCGAAGAGGCCGAGGTCCGAGCCGCCCTGGACGGACAGCAGCACACCGTGGGCGCCGTCGATGGACGCCTCCAGAAGCGGCGAGCTGATCGCCAGCTCGGCGGCCTGGACCGCCCGGTCCTCGCCGCGCGCCGACCCGATGCCCATCAGGGCCGAGCCGGCTCCCTGCATGACCGACTTGACGTCGGCGAAGTCGAGGTTGATCAGGCCCGGCGTCGTGATGAGGTCGGTGATGCCCTGGACGCCGGAGAGAAGCACCTGGTCGGCCGAGCGGAAGGCGTCCATCATCGACACGTTGCGGTCGCTGATGGACAGCAGCCGGTCGTTGGGAATGACGATGAGGGTGTCGACCTCCTCCCGGAGGCTGCCGATGCCGGACTCGGCCTGGTTGGCCCGGCGGCGGCCCTCGAAGGTGAAGGGACGCGTCACGACACCGATCGTCAGGGCGCCGAGGCCCCGGGCGATGCGGGCCACGACCGGCGCGCCGCCCGTGCCGGTGCCGCCGCCCTCGCCGGCCGTGACGAACACCATGTCGGCGCCCTGGAGCACCTCCTCGATCTCCTCGGCGTGGTCCTCGGCCGCCTTGCGCCCGACCTCGGGGTCGGCGCCCGCGCCGAGCCCGCGGGTCAGCTCGCGGCCCACGTCGAGCTTGACGTCGGCGTCGCTCATGAGCAGAGCCTGCGCGTCGGTGTTGATGGCGATGAACTCGACGCCCTTGAGGCCCACGTCGATCATGCGGTTGATGGCGTTGACGCCCCCACCGCCAATGCCGACGACCTTGATGACGGCCAGGTAGTTCTGCGGTGCTGCTGCCACGAGCGTGGGCCTTCCTTGGTAACCAGAGTGCGACGAGAGATCTTCGAGCGGGCGGCTCGCTGCCATGAGGAGGTCTCGCAACCTTCAACATCAACGTAAAGGTTACAGTTTGATCACGAGCCGTGACCTGACCGTATGCGGTCGAGAGGCACCGAGCAACCTCGCTCCCGGCGTGTCGCGAGACCCACCTCCGGCGGCGCGTCCCTCCACTCATCACAGGTCCCACCTGACCCAGCAGGCGCCCCGAACCCAGGAGGTCGCGGCGAGCGGAAGAGGCCACTCGACGGGGGGGCCCGAGCGGAAGTGGCCACTCGACGGGGGGCCCGAGCGGAAGTGGCCACTCGACGGGTGGAAGTGGCCACTCGACGGGTGGGGCCCGAGCAGAAGTGGCCACTCGACGGGTCGGGCTGCCCCGGGCCCGAGCGCAAGGCCACCCGGTCAGCGGGTCACGGGGGAGGAGGGCACGCTCACGTCGATGGTCGTGCCGGGCTGCCCCGCGAGGATCGCCACGAGCCGCGACTTCACCCGCTCGTTGCCCAGGTCGCCCCACACGACGGTGCGTGGGCCATCCTTGAGGTTCAAGGTGAAGGTTACTTGGTCGGCCGCGTTGACCGTCATGCCCGCCACACTCCGGCGCGTGCCGGGCTCGAGCGCCCGCAAGGCACCCAAGGCCGCCTTGAGGCCCGAGGGCGTCACGGTCGAGGAGGTGGCGCTCACGACGGGCAGCCCGGCCGGCACGCTGGGCACCGTCTTGAAGGCGTAGCCGCCGGCGTCCACGACCTCGACCTGCCCCGCGGCGTTGCGCATCGCGAGCACGGCCTCGCGGGCCGTCGCTCCCACGACGATGGTGTGCGGCAGGCTTCGCCGCACGGTGATGTCCGTAAGGGCCCGGTTGGCATCGAGACGGGCGGCGACCGCCTCCGTGTCCACCCGGAGCACCGGCTGCCCCAGCGGCACAGCCGCCACACGCTGGACCTCGGCCGCGGTCGCCCCGGCGACGCCCTCCACCCGCACCGTCGTCACGGTCAGCAGCGAGCTGAACCAGCCGACCCACACGACCAGACCGGCCAGTGCCAGCGCGCCGAGCAGCGCAGCGACGACGAGCCAGGGGCGGCGCCGAGCGGCGGCGGCCCGCCGCTCGAACCGTTCCCGTGCCGAGCGCAGGCCCCTGCCGGCCAGGGCCGCGGAGCCAGAGCGTCCGCGCCGGGCCCGGTGCAGCCTCATTCGGTGACCTCCGCGAGCAGCCGCAGGATCTCCGGGCCGATCATCGTCACGTCACCGGCGCCGACGGTCAGCACGAGGTCCCCCGGGCGCACGAGCCCCGCGACGACCCCGGCCACGTCGGACCACGACGGGACGTAACGCACGTCTGCTCCCGGCCGGGCCACGCGGACGGCGTCCGCGACGAGCCGGCCGGAGACCCCGGGCACGGGGTCCTCGCGGGCGGCATACACGTCCATGACAACCACGACGTCAGCAGGGGCGAGGCCGGCACCGAGCCCCGCGGCGAAGTCACGGGTCCGGCTGTAGAGGTGCGGCTGGAAGACGACGACGAGCCGGCTCGGCGCGGACACCATGCGCCGGGCGGTCTCGACGACCGCGGTCACCTTGCCGACGTTGTGGGCGTAGTCGTCGACGACGTCGACGCCTGCCGCCGTGCCCTTCGGCTCGAAGCGGCGCCGGGTCCCCGTGAAGGACGCGAGGCCCTCGAGCACCGCCGAGGGCTCCTGACCCAGGCCGTGGACCGCGGCGGCGTAGGCGGCCGCGGCGTTGAGGGCGTTGTGCCGCCCGGGCACGCCGAGGACCATGTGCCGCTCGACGCCCGCGTCGACGAGGCGGACGCTGGACGTGAGCCCGTCGGGCATGTGCCCGACCAGCACGACGTCCGCGCCGTCGCCGAAGCCGTAGGTGAGCACCCGGGTCCCGGCGGTTCGGGCGCGGTCGGCCAAGGCGGCAGAGCCGGGGTCGTCAGCGCACGCGACGAGCAGCCCCCCCGTCCGCACCGTGCCCACGAAGCGGTCGTAGGCGGCCTCCACGACGGCGAAGTGACCGTAGAAGTCGAGGTGGTCGGGCTGCACGTTGGTCACGATCGCGACCTCCGGAGCGTAGACGACGAACGAGCCGTCGCTCTCGTCGGCCTCGACGACGAAGACGTCGTCGGCGCCGGCATGGGCGTTGGTCCCGTGCTTCGCGAGCTCGCCGCCCACGGCGAAGGAGGGGTCGAGCCCGGCGCCCTGCAGCGCGACGACGAGCAGGGACGTCGTCGTGGTCTTGCCGTTCGCCCCGGCGACCGCGACGGGGCGCCGGCCGTGCAGCAGGGAGGCGAGTCCCTGGGCGCGGTGCAGGACGGGCACCCCCCGCTCGCGGGCCGCGACGAGCTCGACGTTGTCGTCGCGGATCGACGACGACATGACGAGCGCGTCCGCACCCGCCTGGTGGGCCGCGTCGAACCCCACCCACACGGTGGCGCCCTCGCTGGCCAGCGCCTTGAGCACGGGCACGTCCTTGGCGTCGCTGCCCGACACGGTCATCCCCCGGCCGAGCATGATCCGGGCGACGCCGGACATGCCGGCTCCGCCGATGGCGAGGAAGTGGACGTGGCCGAGCTCCTCGGCGCGCGGCACGGGCGCCCGGAAGTCGAACCGGGCCCCAGCGAAGGGGTCCTGCACGGACGGTTCGGATGGCGAGGCGGTCATGCCCGGCTCCGCCACGCTTCGTCGACGAGGTCGGCGAGGCGCTCGTCGGCGTCGGGCTCTGCCACGGACCGTGCCGCGCTGCCCATCCGCGCCACCCGGTCGGCGTCGGTGGCGAGCGGGATGAGCTCGCGCCCCACCCACGCAGGCGTGAGGCTCGAGTCCTCGACGAGCAGGCCGCCTCCGGCGGCGACGACGGCGGCGGCGTTGAGCCGCTGCTCGCCGTTGCCGACGGGCAGCGGGACGTAGACCGCCGGCAGGCCGACGACGGTGAGCTCGCACACGGTGCTCGCGCCGGACCGGGCCACGACGAGGTCCGCGGCGCTGTACGCGAGCTCCATGCGCTCGACGTACGGCACGACGACGTAGCGGGCTCCCGCCGCGGGCACGTCGGGCGTGAACTCCTTGTCGAGGCCGGTGACGTGCAGCACCTGCACGCCGGCCCGGCTCAGCTCGCCGGCCCTGGCCGCGAAGGCCTCGTTGAGCCGCCTCGCCCCGAGCGACCCGCCCGTCACGAGCACGGTGGGGCGTCCGGCCTCGAGCCCGAAGTGCCGCAGCGCCTCGGGCCGCAACGCCTCCCGGTCGAGGGTCGTGATCTGCCGCCGGAGCGGCATACCGACGTGGCGGGCGTGCGGCAGGGAGGTCTCGCGGAAGGTCGTGGCGACCCACGGCGTCCAGCGCGCGCCGAGCCGGTTGGCCAGGCCCGGGGTGGCGTTCTGCTCGTGGATGACGATGGGCAGCCGGCGCCTCCGCGCGGCGAGGTATGCCGGTGTGCTGACGTAGCCGCCGAAGCCGACGACGACCTCGGCCCCGGTCGCGTCGATGGCCTGTCCGGCGGCGACGACGGCTGCGCGAAGGCGCAGCGGCAGCCGCGCGAGGTCGGCGCTCGGGCGGCGCGGCAGCGGCACCTTGGGCACGAACCGCAGGTCGAGGCCGGCGGCCGGCACGAGACGCGCCTCGAGGCCCGCCTTGGTGCCGAGGGCCGTCACCCGCAGCGCCGGGTGCCGTCGCCGGAGCGCGTCGGCGGTGGCAAGCAGCGGCGACACGTGGCCGGCGCTCCCGCCGCCCGCGAGCAGGACCGAGGCGGGCGAGGTCACGCGCATCACCGACCTCTGCGCAGGAGGGAACGGGAGGGCAGGATCGCGAGGGAGGCCCTGATCCGGCTGGGGCGCGCGTCGAGCAGCTGTCGGCACCCCGGCTCGTTGCGGGCGAAGGAGAGCAGCATCCCGAGGGCGAGCATCGTCGTCACGAGCGACGACCCACCGGCCGAGACGAGGGGCAGCGGCACGCCGACCACGGGGAAGAGGCCGATGACGGCGCCGATGTTGATGATCGCCTGCCCGAGCAGCCACGCGAGGATGCCCGCCGTCGCGATCCGCACGAAGCGGTCCTGGGTGCGCACGACGAGGCGGTAGCAGGCCCAGGCGAGCAGGGCGAAGAGGAAGAGGATCACCATCGTCCCAGGTAGGCCGAGCTCCTCGCCGATGACGGCGAAGATGAAGTCGTTGTGGGCCTCGGCGAGCCAGGCCCACTTCTCCTTGGAGGCACCGAGCCCGACGCCCCACCACCCACCGTCGGCGAGGGCGTAGAGGCCGTGGACCGACTGGCCGCACTCGCCGTTGGGGTCCGACCGGCACTCGACCGACAGGAAGTTGGTGATGCGGGCCATCCGGTTGGAGCTCTGCACGACGAGCAGGGCCACGACCGCCGCGCCGAAGAGGCCGGCGCCGGCGAAGAAGCGGCCCGGCACACCGGCCACGGCGAGGACCGCCGCGACGATGAGGAGCATGACCATCGCCGTGCCGAGGTCCTTGCCGAGGAGGACGAGGACCACGACGGTGGAGGCGATCGGCAGCAGGTAGGGCACGACGGCGTGGCCGAGCCGGCTCACGAGCCGGCCCTTGTTGGCGAAGATGACCGCGCCGACGAGGACGAGGGCGACCTTGGCCAGCTCCGCGGGCTGGACGCTGATAGGGCCGACGTCGAGCCAGTTGCGGTTGCCGCCGACCTCGTAGCCGAGCGGCGTGAAGACGAGCAGCTGGAGCAGGACCGATCCGCCGAGGAGTGGCACGGCGAGGCGCTTCCACCACCGGATCGTCAGGCGCGCCGCGAACCGGGCCACGACGGCTCCGACGACGGCGAAGAGCAGCTGACGCAGGAACACCGAGTAGGAGGGGTCGCCACCGAGGAGGGAGGTGACGCTCGAGGCGGAGAACACCATGACGAGGCCGAAGACGACGAGCGTCGTCATCGTGCCGAGGATGAGGTAGTACGTCGTGACCGGCGACTCGAGCTTGCCGATGACCGGCAGGGCCCGGGGCGCGGTGCGGTCCCGGTCGGCGGTGGCGGAGCTCAACGGCCTCCTCCGCCCGCCTGCAGGTGCCGGCGGACCGCCTCCTCGAAGGCGTCGCCGCGGGCCCCGTAGCCCTCGAACATGTCCATCGAGGCCGCCGCCGGCGCGAGGAGCACGACGTCGCCCGGCTTGGCCAGGCGGGCGGCGGAGGCGACGACCGAGTCCATGACCCCAGTGTCGGTCTGCGGCACGTCGACGACCGGGACATCCGGGGCGTGTCGGGCGAGTGCGTCGGCGATCTGCGCCCGGTCCTGCCCGAGGAGGACGACCCCGCGCAGCCGCGAGGCCATCTCCTCGACGAGGGGCTCGACGTCGGCCCCCTTGAGCAGGCCTCCGGCGATCCACACGACGCTGTCGAAGGAGCGCAGGGCCGCCGCCGCGGCGTGCGGGTTGGTCGCCTTGGAGTCGTTGACCCACCGCACCCCCCCGCCCTGGCCGACGTCGGCGATGCGGTGCCGCTCGGGCCGGAACGCCCGCAGCCCGTCACGGACCGACAGCGGGCCGACGCCGTAGGCGCGGGCGAGCGCGGCGGCGGCCAGTGCGTTGGCCAGGTAGTGCGGGGCCACGGACGGCGCGTCGCCGCGGAGGTCCTCGAGGGTGCACAGCTCGGCGGCCGAGTGTTGCCGCTGCTCGACGAAGGCCCGGTCGGCGAGCACGTCGTCGACGACGCCGACCATCGACGGCGCGGGGATGCCGGTGGTGAAGCCGACGGCGCGGCATCCCTCGACGACGTCGGCGTCGAGGAGCAGCTGCTCGGTCTGCCCGTCCGCGACGTTGTAGATGGCCGCGATGTGAGTGCCGTCGTAGATGCGGCCCTTGGCCCGGAGGTACTCGGCATACGAGCCGTGCCAGTCGAGATGGTCGGGCGCCACGTTGAGGACCGCGGACGCCACGGCGGAGACCGACCGCTGCCAGTGCAGCTGGAAGCTGGACAGCTCGACGGCCAGCACGTCATAGGGCTGCGGGTGCAGGACGGCCTCGAGGATCGGCGTGCCGATGTTGCCGGCGCTGGTCGCCCGCAGGCCCGCCGCGCGGAGGATGGACGCGAGCATGCCCACCGTCGTCGTCTTGCCGTTGGTCCCGGTGACCGTCAGCCACGGCGCGGCGCCCTCGAGGGGACGCATCCGCCACGCCAGCTCGACCTCTCCCCAGACCGGGATCCCGGCGACGGCGGCCGCGATGAGCAGGGGGTCGTGCGGTGGGACGCCGGGGGACGTGACGACGAGCTGGGTCGCCGGAGGCGGGGCGTGGACGTGCTTCGGGCCGAGCCGGACGTCGACGCCGAGGATGCCGAGGACCTCCGCCCGCTCGGAGATCGCCCCGGTGACGTCGCGGGAGACGACCGTCACGTGGGCGCCGCGCTCCGCGAGCGCGTCGGCCGCGGCGAATCCGGACACCCCCAGGCCGACGACGAGGACGCGCAGCCCGGACCAGTCCGCGTCGCGGTGGGTCAGCCCGTCGCGCGGCTCGTAGGCCGGGTCGAAGATCATCCTGCTCCCCTCATCATTGCGTCCCCACCACCCACTCGGCGTAGAAGACGCCGAGGCCGAGCGCGACGAAGAGCCCGGCGATGATCCAGAAGCGGATGACGATCGTCACCTCGGCCCAGCCGACGAGCTCGAAGTGGTGCTGCAGCGGCGCCATCCGGAACACCCGCTTGCCGGTGGTCTTGAACGAGATGACCTGGATGATCACCGACATGACGATGATGATGAACATGCCGCCGAGGATGACGAGGAGCAGCTCGGTGCGGGTCGTGATGGCGAGCCCGGCGAGCGCACCCCCCAGCGCCAGCGACCCCGTGTCGCCCATGAAGATCTTGGCGGGCGAGGCGTTCCACCACAGGAACCCGAAGCACGCGCCCATCCCGGCTGCGGCCACGAGGGCGAGGTCGTGGGAGTCGCGCACCTCGTAGCACTTGATCCCCGGGTTGGTCTGGCAGTTCTGGTTGAACGTCCACAGGCTGATGAGGACGTAGGCGCCGAACACCATCGTCGACACACCGGTCGCGAGGCCGTCGAGCCCGTCGGTGAGGTTCACGCCGTTGGAGGCCCCGGCGATCATGAGGTTGGCCCAGACGACGAAGAGGGCGATCCCGATCGTGGTGCCGGCGAAGGCAAGGTTGATGTTGGAGTCGCGCACGACGGACACGAAGGGCGAGGCCGGGGTGCGGTACTGCTCGTTGGGGAACTGCAGCGCGAGCACGGCGAAGACCACCCCGACGAGCCCCTGCCCGGCGAGCTTCTGCTTCGAGCGCAGGCCGAGGCTGCGCTGCTTGGAGATCTTGATGTAGTCGTCGAGGAAGCCGACGACGCCGAGCCCGGACATGAGGAAGAGCACGAGCACCCCGCTCGCCGTGAGCGGCGTGAGCGTCACGAGGTGGGCGAGGGCGTATGCCGCCAGCGTCGACCCGAGGATGACGGCGCCGCCCATCGTCGGCGTGCCGCGCTTGGTGTGGTGCGACGTGGGGCCGTCGTCACGGATGAACTGGCCGTAGCCGCGCCGGACGAGGAACCGGATGAAGAGGGGGGTCCCGAGGAGCGAGAAGAGGAGCGAGAAGGCCGCCGCGGCGAGGACGCCCTTCACGACGTCACCGTCGGCGCGCCCGCCGGGCCGGGCGCATCCGCCGGGCCGGGCGTGCCCGCCGGGCCCGGGGCATCCGCTGCGGCGAGCCGCTCCCCGAGGAAGCGCAGCCCGCTGTCGCGGCTGGACTTCAGCAGCACGACGTCACCGTCCCGCAGCTCCCGGGCGAGCAGCTCGTAGGCCGCGTCGGCGTCCGGTGCCCACCGCCCTGCGCCGACGGCCCGGGCCCCCTCGCCGACGGCCACGACGTGGTCGATGCCGAGCGAGGCGGCATACCGCCCCACGGCCGCGTGCTCGGCGGCGCTGTCGGAGCCGAGCTCGAGCATCTCCCCCACCACGGCCCACCGGCGCCCGGCCGCCCGCATCGCCGCCAGCGCGTCGAGGGCCGCGCGCATCGAGTCCGGGTTGGCGTTGTACGCGTCGTTGACCACGACGACACCGTCGGGCCGCTGCGTGACCTCCATGCGCCAGCGGCTGGCCGGCCGCGCGCCCTCGAGCCCGGCGACGACCTCCTCGAGGGTCAGCCCCACGTCGAGGGCCGCCGCCGTGACGGCGAGCGCGTTGCCGACGTGGTGCGCGCCGGTGAGCCCCAGCGACACCCGGGCCCGGCCCTGCGGCGTCGTCAGGGTGAAGGTGGGTCGACCCAGCTCGTCGAGCTCGACGGCGTCGGAGCGCACCTGCGCCTCCGGCGCCGAGCCGACGAGGACGACGCGCGAGGCGACCCGGTGACGCATGGCGGCGACGGCGGGGTCGTCGGCATTGAGGACCGCGAGGCCCTCGGGGGGCAGCGCCAACGGCAGCTCGGCCTTGGCCAGGGCGATGTTCTCGCGGGAGCCGAACTCGCCGACGTGGGCGGAGCCGACGTTGAGGACGATGCCGACCGTCGGCGGCGCGATGCCCGTGAGGTAGGTGATGTGGCCGCGGCCGCGGGCGCCCATCTCGACGACGAGGTAGCGGGTGCTCGGCGTGACGCGGCAGACGGTGAGCGGCACGCCGATCTCGCCGTTGAGCGAGTTGACCGGCGCCACCGTCTCCCCCGCGGTGGCGAGGACGGCGGCGAGCAGGTCCTTGGTCGAGGTCTTGCCGGAGGAGCCGGTGACGCCGATGACCGGCAGCTCGCCGGCCCGGTCGAGCACGCCGCGGGCGAGCCGGCCGAAGGCCACCTCGACGTCGTCGACGACGACGCACGGCAGCCCGGCGACGGGGCGCGACGTGAGCGCGGCGACGGCGCCCCGGTCCGCGGCGGCCGGGACGAAGTCGTGCCCGTCCGCGGCCGCGCCGACCCGGGCGACGTAGAGGCTCCCGGGACCGCACTCGCGCGAGTCGGTCGTCACGAGGCCGTCGACGACGATGTCCTCGGCGGCCCCGCCGACGCCGGCGGCCCCGACCTCAGGGCCGGTCCCGACGACGCTGGCGGCGTGGTCCGCTGGCGGCGCGTCGGTGAGGCGCCCCCCGGTCAGCGCGGCCACCTCGGAGAGGCGGAGCGGGATCACGCGCGGGCCCCGATCCCGCCGGCCGCCTCGAGGGCGGCCCGGACGGCGTCACGGTCGTCGAACGGGTGCGTCACGCCGGAGATCTCCTGGCCCTTCTCGTGTCCCTTGCCGAGCACGACGACAGTATCGACTCTCGGGGGGTCGCCGTTGCCGCGGCCCTCGGCGTCGGTCAGCACCGCCAGCGCGACGGCCTCGGCGATGGCAGCGGCCCGGGGACCGCCGTCGAGGACCACGGTGGCGGTGGCGGCCCCGGACTCGACGAGCGCGCGGGCGCCGGAGAGCACGGCGCCGCGGATCTGCTGCGGGTCCTCGGACCGCGGGTTGTCGTCGGTGACGACGACGACGTCGGCGTGCCGAGCGGCCGCGGCCCCCATGGCGGGCCGCTTGGCACGGTCGCGGTCGCCCCCGGCGCCGAGGACGGCGATGAGCCGCCCGGTCGTCGAGGGGCGCAGCGCGGCGAGCGCCGCGTCGACGGCATCCGGCGTGTGCGCGAAGTCGACGATGCAGCGCGGCTGCCCCGGACCGCCCGGGGCGACGACCTCCATGCGGCCGGGCACGACCGGTGGGGCGGCGAGGGCAGCCTCGGCCGACCGGGCGTCCATCCCGGTGGCGAGGAGCGCGAGCGCGGCCAGGGCGGTGTTGGCCACGTTGAACGTGCCGGGCAGGTGCGAGACGAGCCGGAGGCTGCGGGAGCCCCCGGTCTCGCGCAGCGTGAAGGCCCGGTCGTCACCCGGCTCGACGCTCCAGTGCCGGCCGGCGGGCCCGGTGGTCGGCCGAACCGGCGTCACCACGGGCGGTGGCGCCGGCGTCGTCGCGAGGGTCGTGAGGGCCACGTCTCCGGCGGCCGCCACCTCCTGCGCGAGGCGAGCCCCCCACGGGTCGTCGACGCACACGACGGCGGCGCGGCACCGTTCGGGGGTGAACAGCTGTGCCTTGGCGCGGAAGTAGTCCTCCATCGACGGGTGGAAGTCGAGGTGGTCCTGCGAGAGGTTGGTGAAGAGGGCCACGTCGTAGACGACGCCGTCGACGCGGTGCAGGTCGAGCGCGTGGCTGGAGACCTCCATGACGCAGGCGTCCACGCCGCGCTGCTTCATCACGGCGAGGATCGCGTGGAGGTCGGTCGCCTCGGGCGTCGTGCGCACCGACTCGATGCGCTCGGCGCCGATGCGCGTCTCCACGGTGCCGATGAGCCCGGTGCGCCGGCCGAGGGCGCGCAGGGCGGAGTCGATGAGGTATGCCGTCGTCGTCTTGCCGTTGGTCCCGGTGATGCCGACCATGGTGAGGGCCGCCGCCGCGTTGCCGTAGACGTGGGCGGCCAGCGAGCCGAGGACCTCGCGGGGCCGCTCCACCGTGAGGACGGGGACGTCGACGGCGGTCCCCGGCTCCTCGCGGAGGAGCGCCTCGCCCGCCGGGTCGGTCAGCACGGCGACGGCGCCCAGCCGGACGGCGTCCGCGGCGAAGCGGGCCCCGTGGACGTGGAAGCCGGGCAGGGCGGCATACAGGTCACCGGCGCGCACGGCGCGGCTGTCCAGCGTCACGCCGCTGACCCGGACCGGCCCCGCGCCGCCCGAGGCCCCGACCCGCGCGGCCAGGTCGGAGAGGGGGACGCCCGCGGTCGCGGGCCGGGGAAGGGGGCGGGACACGACAGCCAAACTTACAGGCCGTCGCGCTTGGCCCGCGCGTCGCTGATGACCGTGGGGTCGCGGTCCGACAGCGGCGAGCTCGCGCGGACGTGGTACTGCAACGGCGAGGGCGTGCTCGGCGGCGTGTTGTCACGCTCGATGAGGAAGCTCATGACCTGGTTGAAGACGGGCCCGGCGAGCGCCCCACCGAACATGCCGGCCGCGGGCTTCTGGATGAAGACGGCCACGACGTACTTCGGCTTCTCGGCCGGCGCGTAGCCGATGAACGAGGCGGTGAAGCCGTTGTAGCGGCCGAGCTTCTCGTCGTAGCGGTCGGCCGTGCCGGTCTTGCCCGCGACCCGGTAGCCCTTGATCCGGGCGGCGCTGGCCGTGCCCTCCTTGCCGGTGACCTCCTCGAGCATCCTGCTCAGCTTGGTGGCGGTGTCCGTGGTGACGACCTGGACGCCCTTCGGGGCGGGCGCCGGGACGATCGTGCCGCTGTCGTTGGCGGTCCCCTCGACGAGCGTCGGCGGCATACGCAGGCCCTTGTTGGCGATGGTCTGGAAGACGCCGGCGGCCTGGATGGCCGTGACCGAGTAGCCCTGTCCGAAGAGGACTGTGTAGCGCTGCGAGGCGTTCCAGTCCGACGACTTGGCCAGCTGGCCGGAGGACTCGCCCGGGAACCGGACGCTGGTCGGCGCCCCGATGCCGAAGGCGCGGTAGTAGGACTCCAGGACCGACGGCTTGATCCGCTCGCCGATGAGCATGGTCCCGATGTTGGAGGACTTGGCGATGACCCCTGTCGCCGTGAAGTTCTCCGTCGGGTGGTCCTCGTTGTCCTTGAAGTTCATGCCCACCCGGGGCAGGCGGTTGGGGATGATGACGCCGGTGTCCGGGGTGACGACGCCCTCCTGCAGAGCCGCCGCCATGGTCATGAGCTTGCCCGTCGAGCCCGGCTCGAAGGCGTCGTTGAACGCGTAGTTGCGCATGTTGGCGGCCTGGGCGGCACCCGGGTCGTTGGGGTCGAAGGAAGGGTAGCTGGCCGCCGCCCGCACCTTCCCGGTCGCCACCTCGAGCACCACGGCGGTCCCCGACTCCGCGCCCACGGCGGTGACCTGCTTGGCCAGGGCGTTCTGGGCATACCACTGGATGTCCGCGTCGATGGTCAGCTGGACGTCGCGGCCGGGCAGCGCTGGGGTGTCCTCCCGCTGGGAGCCCGGGATGATGTAGCCGTCGCGGGCCTGCTCGGCGACCATGGTCCCCGGCTTGCCGGCCAGCGTCTTGTCGAGCATGAGCTCGAGCCCCCCACCCGGCGTCTGGTCGCCCGGCTGGACGAAGCCGACGAGCTGCCCGAGCGCCATCGACGTCGGGTAGACCCGCGCCGCGGTGCGCTCTGCCGAGACGCCGGGGACGCCGAGCGCCCGGATCTGGCGCCACACGGTCGGGTTGACGTCCCGTTTGACGACGACGTATCGGGTGCCGGCGCGGGCGAAGAGCGCGGTCAGGGCGGCCGGTTCCATGCCGAGCAGGGGCGCGATGTCGGCGGCGGCCCGGCTGACCCCGACCCTGCTGCGCCGGCCGTCCACCTTGACGGTGTACTGCGGGACGGCCTGGGGGTCGGCGACGACGGTGAAGCGCTCGACGCTGTCGGCGAGCACCTGGCCGTTGGTGTCCCGGATCTTGGCGCGCAGCGCCGGGCTGACCGTCGTCACGAGGCGCTTGGACAGGGCAGCCGCCTGGGTGGCCGACGCGTCGAAGGCCTGCACGCGCAGCAGCTGGGCCGCGAAGATGCTGAAGACGAAGAGCACGGCGAGGAACATGATGCGCACCCGGCGCCGCGGGTTGGCCGGCCGCAGCGCCCGCCGGCGCCGCCGACGCGCGGGCCTGACTCGGGCAGGTCCGCCGCCGCGGAGGCGTCCCGAGCCGCGTGATCCGGCGCGGGCGGCAGCGGGCCGAGCGGCACCGGGGCGGGCGGCAGCCGGGCGAGCGGCAGCCGGGCGAGCGGCACCGGCGCGGGCGGCAGCCGGGCCAGCGGCCGCGCCGGGCCCGGCCCCCGGCCGGGGGGGACGCTTCGAGGGGGGCGGAGGGGTCCGGCCGGTGCGCCGGGGCTCCGCGCCTCGGTTCTGCGTCACGAGTTCACCTCGAGCTGGCGGCTGGGGTCTGCGGGGTGGGCGTCACGCGCGCGGGGCTCGCGGCACGCGGCGTCGTCGCCAGTGTCGCGGCCGGAGCCGCCCCGGCGGCGTTACCGGGCTTCCTCGGCGTGGCGCCTGCGGTCGCGGGATGCGCCGGGGCTGGCGCCGCGGGGACGCCCGCGGTCGGTGCCGGCGGGGCCGCCGGGCTCGCGGATGCCGGCGCGGCCGGCGGCGCCGGTGGGGCCGGAGGCGGCGGCGTGGGGCTCGTGACGATGGGGAAGGCCTGCAGCTGGGTGGCGGGCTGGGCGGTGCCCGTCACGGTGCCGGCGGCGAGGTTGATGTAGCCGCGCTCGTTGGAGCGGACCATGCCGAGCGCGGTGGCCGCCTCCGCGAGGGCGCCGCTCGTCGAGGCGCGGTCGATCTGCTCCTGCAGGTTGCTCGCGGTGTCGGAGAGCAGCGTCGACTCGCGCTGCAGCTGGCCCAGCGTCAAGGAGCCCTGGGCGAGGGCCGTGTTGAGCAGGAGCAGGGCGAGCAGGCCGAGCAGCAGCACGACGATGCAGATCGTCGCGAACACCCCGCCCCGCGACGTCGTGATCCGCTCCGGGAGGACGCGCAGCGGGGCCGGGCTCGGCCCGCGACGGGGAGCGCGCAGCGGGCGGGCCGCGACGGTCGTCTGGCTCATCGGAGGGGTCCCTTCGGAATGCGATGGCGTGAGGGCGGGGCGAAGTGCCCGGTGGCGCGCAGCCGCTCGGCGACCCGGAGCCGGGCCGAGGCGGCGCGGGGGTTGGCCTCGACCTCGTCGCGGTCGGGCTCCTCCGCCCCCCGGGTGACGAGCGCGAGGTAGGCGGCGTGCTCGGGCAGCTCGACGGGCAGCCCCGGCGGGGTGCTCGACGTCGCGCCGGCGGCGAACGCCCGCTTCGTGACGCGGTCCTCGAGGGAGTGGTAGCTAAGGACCGCGATCCGGCCGCCCACGGCGAGCCGGCCGATCGCGGCGTCGATGGCCCGCCGCCAGACGGCGAGCTCGTCGTTGACCTCGATGCGCAGGGCCTGGAAGGTGCGCTTGGCCGGGTGACCGCTCTGCCGCTGGGAGGCGGCCGGGATGACGCGCCGCAGGAGCTCGACGAGACGGGCCGACCTCGTGAAGGGCGCCGCCTCGCGCTCGCGGACGACGGCGCGTGCGATCTTGCCGGCATACCGCTCCTCGCCGTACTCGCGAAGGACGCGGGCGAGGTCCTCCGCGGCATACGTGTTGAGGACGTCCGCCGCGGTGCGCCCCGCCGACTGGTCCATCCGCATGTCGAGGGGCGCGTCGACCCGGTAGGCGAAGCCGCGCTCGGTCTCGTCGAGCTGGAGCGAGCTGACGCCGAGGTCGAAGAGGATGCCGTCGGCCGCGGGGACACCGAGGTCGTCGAGCACGGCGCCGACCTCGTCATAGACCGCGTGGACCGGACGGAACCGGTCGCCGTATGCCGCGAGCCGCTCGCCGGCCAGCCGCAGTGCCTCGTGGTCCCGGTCGATGCCGACGACGGTGCACTCGGGGAACCGCTCGAGCACGCCCTCGGCGTGGCCGCCCATGCCGAGGGTCGCATCGACGTGGACGGCGCCCGGGCGGCCCAGCGCCGGCTCGAGCAGGTCGAGGATCCGGCCGCGCATGACGGGGACGTGGCGGCCCTCGGCCGGTCCTCGACTGGTCATGCGACGCCCTTCGGCTTGGCTGGGTGGGGATGGTGCTGGGATGGTGCTGGGACGGTCGGCCGGCTCGTGCAGGCTGGTCCCCATCCGCTGCGTCGCCCGGGACGGGGGAAGTCGTCCCGGGAGGAGAGCGGCTGGAGGCCGGCGCGCAGGCGCTGGCCGAGGATCAGAACAGGCCGGGGATCACCTCCTGCGCCGTGTCGGCGTAGCTCTGCTCGGTCGCCTCGAGGTAGGCGTTCCAGACGGCGCTGTCCCAGACCTCGAGCCGGGAGCCGGCGCCGATGACCGTGACCTCGCGGTCGAGGCCGGCGTACTGCCGCAGGGCCGCCGGGATGGTGAAGCGACCCTGCTTGTCCGGGATCTCGTCGGAGGCGCCGGAGAGGAAGACGCGCAGGTAGTCCCGCGCGGCCTTGGAGGTCGTCGGCGCCTGACGCATCTGCTCGGCGACCTTGAGGAACTCGTCCATCGGATAGAGGAAGAGGCAGCGCTCCTGGCCCCTCGTGAGGACGAGGCCGCCGGCCATCCGCTCGCGGTACTTGGCGGGGAGGAAGAGACGTCCCTTGTCGTCCAGCCGGGGGGTGTGCGTGCCGAGGAACATCCCGTCCCCTCCCCCCGCTCGACCCGGGCGATCGACCCACTGGCCGACCACCTGCCTCCTGTGTCCCCCACCTTACTCCACTTCCCTCCACGGTCAACGCCAGAACCGCCCTAAAACCGACATTCCTGCCGGGTTTTCGCAGGTCGGCAGCGGTGGAGCAAAGTGGTGTGGGTGGGCCGCCACCCGCCCGACCGGAGGCGCCGGGCGGTGGCTCGGCCGCGGCCGGCCCATGAGCGCCCGTGCCCGCCCGACCCGCGGACCGCGCGCCCGTGCGCGGGGTGGGGTCAGGGGTGGGGCGAAGTGGAACGCGTCGCCGCAGACGCCGCGCGCGGATGGCTCTTTCCCCGGGGCGGCTTGTGGGAGAAGATGCGGGGACCGTGCGCAGCCGCCGCCGCCACGGCTCGGCCCCGCGCCGCTGGAGGGGACATCGGAGGCAACGTGACGACGACCGAGACGACCGGACTGGGCACCGAGCACCCGCTCGGCCTGGTCCACGAGGTCGCCGACCGCCTCATCGGCGCGATGACCCATGTCATCGAGGGCAAGGACGACGTCGTGCGCACCACGGTGACCGTCCTGTTCGCCGGTGGTCACCTCCTGCTCGAAGACGTGCCCGGCGTCGGCAAGACGATGCTCGCCAAGGCCCTGGCCCGATCCATCGACGCGACCGTGCGCCGGATCCAGTTCACTCCCGACCTGCTGCCGAGCGACGTGACCGGCGTCAGCGTCTTCAACCAGGACGCGAGGCGCTTCGAGTTCCGGCCCGGCGCCGTGTTCGCCAACGTCGTCGTCGGCGACGAGATCAACCGGGCCTCGCCGAAGACCCAGTCGGCCCTGCTCGAGTCCATGGAGGAACGCCAGGTCACTGTCGACGGCATCACCTATCCGCTGCAGGCACCGTTCATCGTCATGGCGACGCAGAACCCCATCGAGATGGAGGGCACCTACCCGCTGCCGGAGGCCCAGCGGGACCGGTTCATGGCGCGCATCTCCATGGGCTACCCCTCGGCGCGGGCCGAGCTCGAGATGCTCTCGAACCACGGCGCGTCCTCCCCACTGGAGGACCTGCGCCCGGTGACCGACGCCGCCACGATCCGGCGAGTCGTCGAGGCCGTGACCGGCGTGCACGCGAGCCCGGCCGTCCTCCAGTACGTCGTCGACCTCGTGGCCCGCTCGCGGGCGAGCACGGCGCTGCGCCTCGGCGCGTCGCCGCGCGCCTCGCTGCACCTGCTGCGGGCCTCCCGGGCGCACGCGGCCCTCGAGGGACGTGACCACGTGCTGCCCGACGACGTGCAGGCCCTCGCCGGCGCGGTGCTCGCCCACCGGCTCATCCCCTCGGGCGAGACGCAGCTTGCCCGGCGCACCACGGCCGACGTCGTGGCGGACCTGTTGCGCCAGGTGCCCGTTCCGCCCGCGCCGCGCTGAGGGACGAGGTGGGGGCGTCATGAAGCCGCTGCGCCTCGTGCTCACGACGAGGGGACGGGCCTTCCTCTGGGCGGGCGCGGTCCTCTTCGCCGCCGGCGTCGTCCTCGGCTTCCGGGACCTGACCCGGGTGGGCGTGCTCCTCGTCGGGCTCCCCCTCGCCTCGGCGGCCCTGGTCCGCACGCGGCGGACCCGCATGCGCATCGAGCGGCACATCTCGCCCGAGCGGATCAGCGTCGGCCAGGACGCCGCGGTCGCCCTGACGTTCGTGAACGTCTCGTCGGCCACCGCGCCGCTCTTCCTCGCCGAGGAGCGGCTCGCCTACGTCCTCGGCGACCGACCACGGTTCGTCGTCGGCCGGATCGCGCCCGGTCGCGGCCGCACCGTGTCCTACACCGTCCGCTCCGACCTGCGTGGCCGCCACCGCCTCGGCCCCCTCGGCGTGCGGGTGCAGGACCCCTTCGGCCTCGCCAACCGCCACGCGGTCCTCGAGGGCACCGCCGACCTCGTCGTGCTGCCCGAGGTGGCGCCGCTCACCGCGAACCGCCAGCCCAGCTCGGGTGTCGGGTCGGAGGGCGAGCAGGCGCACATCATCGCCCTGCACGGCGAGGACGACGCGACGACCCGGGAGTACCGCGACGGCGACGACCTGCGTCGGATCCACTGGCCCGCCACCGCGCGCACCGGGGACCTCATGGTGCGCCAGGAGGACCGCCCGGCGCAGCGCCGGGCCGTCGTCCTGCTCGACCCGCGGGCCGAGGCCCACGGCGGCAGTGGCGCCGCGAGCTCCTTCGAGTGGGCGGTGCGCGCCGCGGCCTCCGTGGCGGTGCATCTGGACCAGTTCGGGTATGCCGTGCACCTGGTCTGCACCGAGACGGTCGCCGACGGGCGGGCCGGGGAGACCATGGACGCCGAGCAGATCCTGGACGTGCTGTCGGTGACGTCGACCGGCCCCGACAGCGGCGAGGACCGCATCCTGCACGCGGCGCAGGCGCTCTCGGCCGCAGGCGGGTTCGTCGTCGCCGTCCTCGGCGCTCGGGACCCGCGGGTCACCGCGCGCGTCGCGACCCTGAGGCAGCCTGGCATCACCGGGCTCGCGTTCGTCCTCGACGCCCACAGCTTCGGCGACGCGCCGCTCGCCGACGCGGTCTCGGGGCACGTCGACGTCCTGCGGCTCGCCGGCTGGAGGGTCGTGCCCGTGCACCGCGGCGACGACGTGCCATGGGCGTGGGGCACGCTCACCGCCGCCACGGTGGGGGGCAACCGATGACGCGTCGCCGGTGGCGGATGACCCTGCTCGCCGCCCTCGCCACCGCGGCGGCCCTCTACCCGCTCACGAGCCTGTTCACCAGCTCGGAGTGGCTGCCCGACGCCACCGCCGCCATCGTGCTCGTGGGCGTCGTCGGCGCCACGGCCCGCGGCCTGCTGCGCTCCCGGCTGGCCGTCGTGGGCGTGCAGCTGGCCCTCGTCACGTACGCGCTCTGCGTGCGCTTCGCCGCCTCCACGTTCGCGTGGGGCCTGCCGACGTGGGACACCGTGCTGCGGTTCAACGACTTCGGGCTCGACGCCGAGGACACGATCCAGAAGTACACCGCACCGGCACCCCTGACGCCCGGGGTCGCGGTCTACCTGACCCTCGCCGTCGCCCTCACCGCGCTCGTCGTCGACGCCCT
This sequence comes from Intrasporangium sp., assembly GCF_035688975.1. GTDB lineage: Bacteria > Actinomycetota > Actinomycetes > Actinomycetales > Dermatophilaceae > CALMNV01. The sequence goes on from NZ_DASSMH010000077.1 coordinate 75,701, forward strand.
CGCGGCCACCTGGCGCAGCCCCGCCGCCGCGGGCCTGGCCCTGCTCACGGCATACCTCATCACCGCCGCCAACGGCGACGCCGCCCTCGACGCCCGCTTCTTCCTCGCCCCCGCCGTCCTCTGGCTGGCCATGCTCCACACGACGGCGCGGTCCCTCTTCGCCGGGTGGAGCACGACGAGCGTGCGGTCGGGCGACGGCTCGCCCGACCAGCGCGGGAGCCGACGGGCGCTCTGGTCGCTGACGGCGGCAGCGGTGCGGCTCGGCGGGCTCGGTCTCGTGCTCGCCCTCCTGGTCCCCGTCGTCGTGCCGCACTTCCCGACGCGCTACCTCACCGAGGGGCTCGGACGCTCGATCGGCGGGGGCGGCGAGGGCACCGTCGGCTTCAACGACACGGTGGACCTCACCCGGAGCCTGCGGGACAGCGACGCCACGCCGGTGCTCACCTACACGACGACGGGCTTCAACCGCAGCCCGCTGCGGGTCCTGGCCACCGGTCACTACGCGAGGGGCGAGTGGCGGCCGGCCAGCCAGCCGGACGCACCCGGGCAGCCGGTGCCGCTCCCACCCGCGTCGACGCGCAAGGACTACATCCTCACGGTGACCGGCAACAGCCTGAGGCCGCCACGGCTCGCCGCGCCCTACCCCGTGGTCGCCGTCGCGATGGAGGGGACGCCGTGGTCCATCGACCCGGTGACGCGGGACGTGCTCGTGACCCGCACGGTGAGCAGCTACCGGATCACCTACGCCGACCTCGGGCCGGCGCCACCGCTGCTGCGGGTGCCGTCGAGCCCCCGCGGCGCCGACGTCCTGGCCGACGACCTCGCACTTCCCGACCCCGCGCGCGAGCTGCTGCGGACGTGGTCCGACGAGGTCACCGCGGGGCGCACGAACGACCTCGACAGGGCCATCGCCATCCAGGACCACCTGCGGGACACGACGCGCTACTCGTACACCCTCGACCTCGGGCCGCCGGTGCGGGACACCGAGGGCAGGGTCGTCGAGCCCATCCGGTCGTTCTACCAGTCACGTCGGGGCTATTGCGTGCAGTTCGCGACCGCCATGATCATGCTCGCCCGCGCCCAGGGGATCCCGGCCCGCATGGCCATCGGCTTCCTGCCGGGCACCCGGTCGGGCGAGGAGTACGTCGTGCGCGCGTCGGACGCGCATGCCTGGCCCGAGCTGTACTTCGGCCCGTTCGGCTGGCTGCGCTTCGAGCCGACCCCCGGGACGCGGTCCGGCAGCCCGCCGCCGTATGCCGTCAGCGGCAGCAGTGCCGGCCCGACCGGCGGCGGCCGGTCCGTCGGCGAGGAGGACCCAGCCTCCGCGCGCGCGCGCAGCGCCGCGGCCCCGACGACCGTCGCCCCGCCCGTGGAGGCCGCCGACACGTCGCTGCCGTCCCGCGTCTCGGGCCTGCTGACCACCCGCACCCTCGTCGTGGCCGCCGCCCTGCTCGTCGGCGTCCTCGCGGCGTTCGGTATGCCGCTCACCGCCTGGGTCACGCGCCTGCGCCGACGGCGAGCGGCCGTGACCCAACAGGACCTCATCGAGGTGGAGTGGGAGGACCTCACCTCCCACCTGCGCGACCTCGGCATCGTCGCCCCGGAGGGCGGCACGCTGCGGCAGTGGCAGGAGCACTTCATCCGCGGCGGTGACCTCGACGCGGAGCGCGCCGCCGCGATGCGGCGAGTGACGGCAACGCTCGAGAAGGCCCGCTACGACCGGCCGGAGCGCACCTCCACGGAGGAGGCGGAGGCGCTCTGCCGCGACATCCGCCGCATCCGGCACGGCGTGAGCCGCACGCGAGCGTGGCGCACCCGCCTGCGGTCCTTCCTGTGGCCGGCCGCCGGCGTGTCCGTGTGGCGTCGCGTCCCGGATCGCCTCGGCCGCTGGTGGGACCGCCGTCGCGCCGGGCGCTAGCCCGCACCTGACCCCGGGCTCGCGCCGCGGGGGCGGCGTTGGGGTCGAGGGGCAGGGCCGCAAGGACCCGTGGCGCGGTGGGAAGTGGCAGGATGTGTCGCGTGGAGCACGCCACGCCTGAAGCAGCTCGGGAGTTGGCTCGGATCGCGTTTGGCGGATCCGACCTGCATGACTTGCGTGCTGCGGTGGCGGCCGTCGCCTCGGAGCACACCCCCGAACGCGTGAGCGACGTCGTGCTCGCCGTCCACGAGCTCGCGGTCAACAGCATCGTCCACGGCGCGGGGACCGGCGTCGTCCACGTGCTGCACACCGGCGAGGAGATCGTCTTCGACGTCCGCGACGCCGACGGGGGTGGGGGCGCTCCGGTCGTTCGACCTCCCACCCTCGATGCCCTCGGCGGTCGCGGCCTCTGGCTGGCCCAGCACCTGACCGACGCGCTCACCATCGACCGCGCGGGCGAGTTGACGAGCGTGAAGCTGCACCTGCGACTCAAGGCCAGCTGACCCACCTCCCCCGGCGCGTCCCTCCCCCGTTGAGCGGCGGCGCAGGTGTGCGCACAAGTGGCCACTCGACGTGGACCCCGCCACCCCCGTGTCGAGTGGCCACTTCCGCCCGCCCCCCCCGTG